>JAODBP010000239.1 GCA_025464025.1 Actinomycetes bacterium
GAGTCCCGCGCTCGAACCGGCGACGGATTGACACCATTTTTGATGTCAATCCGTCGCCGGTTCGGGGAGCATCAGGTCCGGCGCGCCCAGGTCGTCCCCTCGGAGCGTCCTTCGTCTTTCCGCGGAAACAGGAGGGGCGGTACCGCCAGCCACCCGGACGAACGTGGATGAGCGCGACACCTAGCGGGCCGAGCTGGCCGAGGCGACCGATCCGAGGGTCGCCACCACCGACTTGGATCCGCCGTCGCGCACGATCTCGAGGCCCACCCGGTCGCCCGGGGCATGGCGGAGGATCAGCGCCTGGAGCTTGCTGCTGCCGGTGACCGGGGTGCCGTCGACCGACGTGATCAGGTCGCCGACCGCGATCCCGGCGGCGTCGGCGGCCGAGCCGGGCTCGACCTGGCCGACCAGCGCGCCGCCCTGGCCGCTCGTCGGCTCGGTCGTCGACACGCCGAGGCGGGCCAGGTCGACCGCGCCCCCGCTGACGAGCTCCTGGGCCACCCGGGCGGCGATGTCGACCGGGATGGCGAAGCCGACCCCGGCGTTGTCGCCGCTGTCCGAGTAGATCGAGTCGTTGATGCCGATGACGTGGCCGTCGGCGTCGACGAGCGGGCCACCGGAGTTGCCGGGGTTGATGGCCGCGTCGGTCTGGACGACCGTCATGCCCTGGACGCTGCGGTCCACCGCGCTGACGATGCCCGAGGTGACGGTCTGGTCGAGCCCGAACGGGCTGCCGATGGCGACGGCGAGCTGGCCGACCTGGAGGTCCTCGCCCGTGGCGAGCGTGGCCGGGGTGATGTCCGCCGGCGGCGTGACCTTCACCACGGCGACGTCGGTCGTGTCGTCGGCGCCGACGACCTGGCCCTGGAGGGTGGTGCCGTCCGACAGGCGGACGGTCACCGTCGAGGAGCCGGTCACCACGTGGGCCGCGGTGAGGATGTGGCCCTGGGCGTCGTAGAGCACGCCGGACCCGAGGCCGTCGCTGGTCTCGATCTGGACGACGGCGGCGGAGACGGCGGCGGCCGCGGCGGCGGCCGGATCGCTGGACCCGGCGACGGCCGGCGCCGTCTTGACCGCCGACACCGCCGCGGTCGGCGTCACCGCCGCGCTGGGCGGGCTGGTCGTCCGGCCGGCGGTGAAGCCAGCCGAGGCGAACGCCAGAGCGGCCACGGTGGCGGCGGCGACCTTGCCGGCCCGCTTGGGCCGGGCCGGCGTGGCGGCGACCGGCTCGGGCTCGACCGGTGCTTCGGGTTCGTCGGTCATGCCGCACCTCGCACGGTCATCCCGGTCACCAGGGCGATGAAGCCTGGGGTCGACAGCTCGACGAGGGCGTCGGCGTCGGCCTGGGAGACCCGGCCGGCGGCCACGTCGGAGCGGAGCCGGATGCGGAACTCCTGCACGAGGGAGGCGACGACGGACTCGGCGGTCACGCCGTGGTCGTGTGCGATCCGGGCGATCGAGTCGCCCCGATGGAGGGCCGTGCGCAGCGCGTCGGGCGAGATCCCGATGGTGTCGGCCGCGGCGGCCAGGCCCCGGCGTCCGCGAGCCGGGCGCCGGTGGATGGGGAGGGTGGTGGTGGTCATGTGGCTACCTTCCTGCCGCCGGGCAAGACGCCGGTTGGGCCTGGGTGAGAACTGTCGAAGAAGCGGTCGGGGAGCTCGAGCAAGGCGATGGCGCCACCGCCCTCGCGGGGTTCGATCGACGCGCGGCCGCCGTGGACCCGGGCGACCTGCGAGACGATGGCGAGGCCCAGGCCGGAGCCGGGCAGGGTGCGGGTGGCATCGGCCCGGTAGAAGCGGTCGAAGACCCGGGTGCGGTCGTCCCCGTGGACGCCGGGGCCGCGGTCGAGCACGGTGATCCGCCCGCCGTGCACCTCGACCTCGACCGGCTCGCTCCACGGGCTGAACTTCAGGGCGTTGTCGACGAGGTTGGCGACGGCCCGGTCGAGCATCGCCGCTCGGCCCTCGACCTCGGCGGGCTCGTCGATGGTCACCGTCACGACCCGACCGGTCCGGCGGCGGAAGCGGGAGGCGACGTCCTCGACCACCTCGACCAGGTCGACGGGACCGACCGGCTCCTCGGCTCGAGCGTCGGTGGCCAGCTCGACCAGCTCGGCCACGAGGGCGGTCAGCTCGTCGAGCTCGAGCCGGGTCTCGTCGAGCAGCTCGCGCCGCTGGGCCAGGTCGAGGTCGTCGGCCCGCAGGAGCAGGTCGACGTTGGTGCGCACCGCCGTGAGCGGTGTGCGCAGCTCGTGGCTGGCGTCGGCGACGAGCCGCTTCTGCTGCTCGCGGGAGGTGCCGAGCGCGGCCAGCATGGCGTTGAAGCTCGCCGCCAGCCGGCCGACCTCGTCGTCGCCCCGAACCGGGATCGGCACCGACAGGTCCTGGGTGGCGGCCACGGCCTCGGCGGCGGCGGTGAGCTCGGCCACCGGCTTCGTCGTGCGGCGGGCCACCTCCCAGGCCACGAGGGCGGCCAGCCCGGCGCCGCCGAGGGCGGCGAGCAACAGGCGGTCGCGGAGGGCGTGGAGGATGTCGTCGGTCTCGGCCAGGCTGCGGGCGAGCTGCACGGCCCCGCCCCCCGAGAGCGAGACGGTGAGCAGCCGGTAGTGCTCGCCGCCGACGGTCACGTCGCGGAAGCGCGTCTGGCCCGACCCGGCCGCGGCCAGCGCCTTGTCGGTCGCGTCCACCGGCAGGGCGGGCTGGCCCTGCACGGCGGCGTAGACGGCGCCGCTCCGGTCGAGGACCTTGGTGATGGCGTCGAAGTCGACGAGGGACACGCTGTGCTCGTCGCGCCGGTCGCCGCCGAGCTCGCGGTCGTCGGGGCCGGTGCGGACGTAGCCCGACACGCGGTCCGTCAGGAAGCGGTCGACCTCGCCGTGGAGCTGGTTGCTGGTCGCCAACCACGCCGCCGAGGCACCGGCCGCCACGGTCAGGGCCACGACGCCGGCGACGACGACCGTGAGCCGGGCGCGGAGGCTCATGACTGGACCCTCATGACTGCCGGATCACGTAGCCCACGCCCCGCACGGTGTGGAGCAGGCGCGGCTCACCGCCCTCCTCGGTCTTGCGGCGGAGGTAGCTCACGTAGACGTCGAGCGACTTCGACGAGGTCTCGAAGTCGAATCCCCAGATTTGCTCGTAGATGGAGTCGCGTGAGACGACGATGCCGGCGTTGAACATCAAGAGCTCGAGGAGATCGAACTCCGTCTTGGTCAGATCGAGGAGGCGTTCGCCGCGCCAGGCCTGCCGGCGCATCGGGTCGAGCACGAGATCGGCAACGGTCAGTGTCGAGTCGCCGTCCGTGATGCTGCTGCGTCGCAGCAGTGCCCGCACCCGCGCGAAGAGCTCGTCCAGCGCGAAGGGCTTCACGAGGTAGTCGTCCGCCCCCGCGTCGAGGCCCGCAACCCGGTCCGAGACCTC
>JAODBP010000240.1 GCA_025464025.1 Actinomycetes bacterium
GAACCGGCGACGGATTGACACCATTTTTGATGTCAATCCGTCGCCGGTTCGGGGAGCATCAGGTCCGGCGCGCCCAGGTCGTCCCCTCGGAGCGTCCTTCGTCTTTCCGCGGAAACAGGAGGGGCGATCTCAGCAGCGCGGTCTAGATCGAGGGCGAGTCGCCGCAGACGTGCTCGACGTAGGTGGGATCCTCGCCCTCCACGTCGCTCGGGATCTCGACGCGGAGCACGGTGAGGTTGCCCCGGTAGTGGGTGCTCACCCGCTCGCCGGCGAGCTGGGCGCCGCAGGAGGGGCAGCGGTCGTCGGCCACGTCAGCCCCCGGTCCGGGTCGGCCAGCCGATGCGCACCTCGACCGAGCGGGAGTGGTGCACGAGGGGCTCCCCCACCGGCTGCGGCAGACCCGACGCCGCCACCAGGTCGTCGCGCAGGTGCAGCACCTTCCCCCGGCGCAGCGGCCACGGGTCGTGGAAGGCCCGGGCGTGGCGGAGCCCCGAGCGGGGCGCGCTGTAGAGGGCCCACCGGGCCGTGAGGTAGTGGTCGAGGTCGGTCAACTCGTGGGCGGCGAACGGCTCGCCGATCTCGATGACGGCTTCGCTCCGGGCGCCGCGGCCGGGATCGGGCCACCGACGGCGGCTGGTGTAGGCGATCGACGAACCATCGTGCACGAGCGACATCTTCGACCAGAAGTACGGCAACCGGTAGGTGGCCCGGGCCACCACCACGGCGCCGAGCCGGGCGGCGTCGAGCGAGAAGAACCAGATCCCCGTCTCGCCGTCGCGCCCCCGCACGTAGGTGCGCACGTTGGTCTCGGCGAAGCGCGAGAACCACGGGACCGACCGCACGCCCGGCACGCCGACCTCGAGGAAGAACGGGACCAGCCCGACCCACGCCGAACCGTCGAACGTCTCGACCTCGAGCCCGTCGGGCAGGAGCCGCTGGACCTCGGCCGGCTCGTAGCGCCAGTGCAGGAACGTCAGCTCGTCCCAGTGGTGGACCATGGCGGCCCGGTCGACCGGGGTGTCGCAGATCGGGCCGTGGCGGACGAGCTCGTCCATCCCGGCCAGCATCGCGCCCGGCCGAGCGGGCGCCCGAATCAGACTGGCACGGTCAGGGCCACGGTGTAGCCATCAGCCACCGAGCCGGTGACCGTCGCCAGCTCCTTGGAGTACCCGTCGCTGAACACCATGTCGGTGTCGAGCGAGACGCGGGCCAGGTTCGAGACGCTCGCCTCGTAGCCGGTCTCGGCGTACACGGTGTCGCACGTGTCCTTCGGGAGGGCGACCTGCGACGTGGCGAGCTTCGAGCCGGCGGCCGTCGCCGTGTCGAGGTCCTGGTACACCTCGAAGTGGATGTGGGGCCAGCGGCCGTCGTAGCAGGCCGGGAAGATGCTGGTGAAGGTGACCGTGCCGTCGCGGCCCGCGGCCTGCACGCCCCGCAGGTGGTTCTGGTCGGTCACACCCTGCGAGTAGAGCGAGTAGCCGCCCTCGCGGGTGCAGTGCCACACGTAGATGGCGGCGCCGTCGACCGGCTGCATGCCGTTCTTGGTGTCGACGACGGTCAGCTCGATCGTCATCGGCACGCCGCCGGCGGTGCCCGACATCGAGCCGAAGCTCTTCGTGATGTCCTTGCGGACGACGCCGGTCTCGGTCAGCACGTTGGGCCCGTTGGAGCCGTCGCCCGGGTAGGGGCCGGCCGTCTCCTCGGGGATGGCAGTGCCGTCCGACGCGGTGGTCGAGGTCGTGGTGGCCGCGGCCGAACCCCCGTCGGACGAACCGCAGGCGGCCACGATCGTGGCCAGGCCGGCGCCACCGAGCAGGGTGAGCGCTCCTCGCCGGTCCAGGACGCGGTGCAGGACGAAGTGGGGCAGGTCGGCGGCCAGACCCTCGTGCTCGTGGTCGTGATCGTGGGCTTCCATGACCACAGCAGAGCGCGCCTTCCGCCGCGTCGGCTCAGCCGATCCTGGGAGTTCCCTGGGACCGCCGGGCGTAGGCCCACCCCGGGCCCCGCAGGGCGAACGAGAGCCGGTCGCGCCAGGTGGTCGAGGCGCTGATGTCGCGGACGACGTCGAGGAGCTCGTGGTCGACGACCTTGACCGGGTTGTGGGTCTCGATGTTGCGGGTCAGCCCGTAGGTGACCGGCTCGTCCTCCCGCTGGAAGGTGCCGAACAGCCGGTCCCACACGATCAGGATGCTCCCGTGGTTGCGGTCGAGGTAGCGCCGGTTGCTGCCGTGGTGGACCCGGTGGTGCGAGGGGCTGTTGAGCACCTCCTCGCCCGCCCCGATCGACCGGACCGCGTCGGTGTGGATCCAGTACTGGTACAGCAGGTTGATGCCCCGGGCCTGGAACACCAGGCCGGGCCGGACGCCGACGCGCGAGAGCAGGCCGTAGGGCACGTACACGCCGAGCGACTCGGCCACTGGCTGCCGCAACGCGGTCGAGAGGTTGTAGTGCTCGCTCGAGTGGTGCACCACGTGGTGGGCCCACAGCCAGCGGACCTCGTGCATGAAGCGGTGGTTCCAGTAGTAGACGAAGTCCCACCCGACGACGGCCGCCGCCCACCCGACCACGCCGCGACCGAGGTCGTGCCGCTGCCCCTTCCGCCACATGCGGGTGGCGGTGAACCGGTCGCTCACCGTCGAGCCCACGGCGACGATGCCCCCGCCCACGGCGATCGGACCGCTCACGGCGGCGACCTGGCGGGCTCGCCGGCGGGCGACCGGGCCGCCCCGCCGCTCGACCTGGTCGGCCACCGTCGTGGCCACGGCCGCGGCCGCGACGGTGCCGAGGAACGCCTTGGCGTACCGGCCCCGGCCCGGCGTGATGCGCCGGACGAGCGCCCCGGTGAGCAGCGGCAGGACCAGCGAGCCGACGCCCATGGTGAGCGAGGTGGTGGTGTCGGCCCGCTCGTAGTCGGCCGGGCCCGGTCCCTCGGTCGCGGCCCGGCGGCGGAGGTACCGCCGCTCCACCTCCATCGAGCCGAAGTAGAAGGGCGTGGCGACCACCGTCGGGTCCACCGGCACCCGTGCAGTGTGACATGCGTGTCACCGGGCCCACCGAGGCTCAGGCCGGACGCACCTGTCTCAGGCGGGACGCACCTGGAGCTCGGCCGCCTTGGCCGTGGCGGTGACGCCGACCCCGACGGCCAGGCCGAGCTCGGCCATCGACGCCCGGGTCACCTCGGCCACGAGCGGGAGGTCGCCCTCGATCCGCACCCTCACCCGGTCGCCCTGGTCGTCGACCTCGGTGATGCGGCCGTGCCACCGGTTGCGGGCGCTGCCCTCGGGGTCGGTCCGGTGAAGCGAGACGGCTCGGGGGTGCAGCACGACGTGCACGTCACCGACGACGTCGTGGTCGGCGATCACCAGCTCGACGCCGGCCCCCAACGCCACCACGCCGTCCCGGGCCACGCCCCGGTAGAGGTTGATGCCGATGAGGTCGGCGACGTAGCGCGACCGGGGGTGGGCGGCGATGTCGACCATGGCCCCGGTCTGCACGACGCGACCGGCCTCCAGGATCACGACGCGGTCGGCCAGGACCGAGGCGTCGACCGGGTCGTGGGTGACGATGAGGCGGGCGCCGGTCGAACTGGCCAGGTGGGCCCGCAGCTCGCGGCGGATGTCGATGCGGGCGCCGGCGTCGAGGGCGGCGAGCGGCTCGTCGAGCAGGAGCACACGCGGCTCGCTCACGATGGCCCGGGCCAGGGCCACCCGCTGGGCCTGGCCGCCCGACAGCTCGGCCGGTCTGGCCGTGGCCCGGTCGGCCAGCCCGACCCGGGCCAGCCACTCGTCGGCCTGGCGGGCCGCGTCGCGCTTGGGCACCTTCCGGGCCCGGAGGGCGAAGGCCACGTTCTCCCGCGCGGTGAGGAACGGGAACAGCAGGTAGTCCTGGAACACGACGCCGATGGGTCGGCGGTGGGCCGGCACGAACGTGCCGGCCGCGGCGTCGTCGACCGAGACACCGTCGATGGTGATCGTGCCGGTGTCGACGGCGAGGAGCCCGGCCACGGCCCGCAGGAGCGTGCTCTTGCCGGCGCCGTTGGGGCCGAGGATGGCGACGACCTCCTCCCCCACGGTGAGGTCGACGGCGAGGTCGAAGTCGCCGACCTGCACGCCGATCGAGAGGTCGAGCGTCACCGGGCCGCCCCGAACCACCGGTCGCGCAGGGCGACGAGGACGGCGAGCGAGACGGCCAGCAGGACGAGGCTCAGGGCGATCGCGGTCGTCGGGTGGGCCTCGAGCAGGAGGTAGACCGCGAGCGGCGTGGTCTGGGTGACGCCGGCGATGTTGCCGGCGAAGGTGATGGTGGCGCCGAACTCCCCGAGCGCCCGGGCCCAGGCCAGCGCGGTGCCGGCGGCGAGCGACGGGGCGAGGAAGCGCAGCGTGACCCGCCGGAAGGTGGTGAGCGGCCCGGCCCCCAGGGTCGCCGCCGCGTCCTCGTAGCGCGAGTCGATGGCCCGCAGCCCGCCCTCCACCGTGATCACGAGGAACGGCATGGCCACGAACGTCTCGGCCAGCACCACGCCGAACCGGTTGAACGTGAGCTGGATGCCGAACGTGTCGTAGAGCCAGGGCCCGACCAGCCCGTTGCTCCGCCCGAAGGCGAACAGGAGGGCCACACCGCCCACGACCGGCGGGAGGACCATGGGCAGGAGGACGAGGGCACGGAGCAGCGCCTTGCCCGGGAGCCGGCTGCGGGCCAGCACCCAGGCGATCGGGACGCCGAGGGCGATCGACAGTGCCGTCGACCACAGCGAGCACTCGAGCGAGAGGCGCACGGCATCCCGCGCCGTCTGCGAGGTCAGGTCGTGCCACAGCGAGCTCCACCCGGCCCGGCCCAGCAGGCCGAGCAGCGGGAGGAGGAACAGCGCCGCCCCGAGGGCGGCGAGCAGGCCGACCGGCCACGGGACCCGCGAGGCGGGACGTCGTCGCCGGGTGTTCGTCGTCGCCACTGCCACCCCTCCCAGTAGTCACCGTGAGACTAGATGGCCGCCGCGACCGTCGGTTGACCGCCTGACAATACTGCGTATAGTACCTCGTATGCCGAACCGTCGACCTGGCCGCGGAGCTGACCGATGAGCGTGCGAGGCGCCCTGCTGGCGCTGCTGAGCGAGGGTCCCAAGTACGGGCTCCAGCTGCGCCAGGAGTTCGAGGCCCGGACCGGCGAGGTGTGGCCGCTCAACGTCGGGCAGGTGTACACCACCCTCCAGCGGCTCGAGCGCGACGGCCTCGTCGAGTCCGACGACGCCGAGGACGGCCCCCAGAAGGGGTACCGCATCACCCCGGACGGCACCCGCGAGCTGACCGACTGGCTCCAGACCCCGCCCGAGCTCGACCAGCCTCCGCGCGACGAGCTGCTCATCAAGGTGCTCGTCGCCACCCAGGTGCCGGGCGTCGACGTCCACCAGGTCGTGCAGGTCCACCGCCGCCACCTCGTCGAGGTCATGCAGCGCTACACCGCGGTCAAGGCCGACGCCCCCGAGGACGACGTCGCCCTCGCCCTCGTCGTCGACGCCGAGCTGTTCCGCCTCGAAGCCGCCGTGCGCTGGCTCGACACCGCCGACATCCGACTGCGCGGCCGCACCCCCCGGGCGACCGCTTCGGCACCCCTCCGCCCGAAGGCCGCCGGCCGGCTCAAGGCCACCCGATGACCGCGGCGATGCTGGAGCTGCGGCAGGTGTCGAAGGTCTACGGCGAGGGGTCGGCCGCCGTGCACGCCCTCCGCGACGTCGACCTCTCCGTCGCCCCCGGCGAGCTCGTCGCCATCATGGGCCCGAGCGGGTCGGGCAAGAGCAGCCTGCTCACCATCGGCGGCAGCCTGGAGGACGCCACCAGCGGCGAGGTGCTCGTCGGCGGCGCGTCCCTCCAGGGGATGTCGCGCAAGGACAAGGCCCGGCTCCGACGGCGCTCGATCGGCTTCGTGTTCCAGGACTTCAACCTCCTCGCCGGGCTCACCGCGGTCGAGAACGTGGCCATGCCCCTCGAGCTCGACGGCACCTCGGCTCGCGAGGCCCGGGGGCTGGCCATGACCGCCCTCGAGGACCTCGGGCTGGCCGACCGGGCCGAGCACCACCCCGACGACCTGTCCGGCGGCGAGCGGCAGCGCGTCGCCATCGCCCGCGCCGTCGTGGGCGACCGCCGCCTCCTGCTGGCCGACGAGCCCACCGGCGCCCTCGACTCGGTCAACAGCGAGGCCGTCATGCGCCTCCTCCGGGAGACCACCCGACGAGGGGCGGCCGGCGTCGTCGTCACCCACGAGGCCCAACTGGCGTCGTGGGCCGACCGCGTGGTGTTCCTGCGCGACGGTCGGCTGGTCGACCAGACGTCGCCGGCCACGGGGCCCGAGTCGCTGCTCGCCGCCGGCACCGACCCCCGCGCGTGAGCCGCCGGGAGTCGAGCTCCGGGCCCGGGCGCCGCGCCGTCGTCCGGTGGGCGTGGCGGCTGTTCCGGCGCGACTGGCGCCAGCAGGTGCTGATGCTCGCCCTGCTCACCGTCGCCGTGGCCGCCGCCGTCACCGTCGCCGCCATGGCCACCAGCGCGGCGACCAACTCGGACGGCGAGTTCGGCGACGCCAGGGGGCTGGCCCACCTCCGCGTCACCTCGCCGGCCGAGGCCGACGCCGCCGTGGCGTCGGCCCGGCAGCGCTTCGGCACCGTCGAGGTGGTCCGGCACGCCCACGCCGCGATCCCAGGTTCGGTCGATGCCCTCGACGTGCGGACCCAGGAGCCGCACGGGACGCTCGGGCGCCCGATGCTCGGGCTCCGCGCCGGTCGCTACCCGAGCGACGCCAGCGAGGTGGCCCTCACCACCGACGCGACCAAGCTCCTGTCGGCCGACATCGGCGACCGGGTCACCCTGGCCGGCGCCCGGCGCACGGTCGTGGGCCGGGTCGAGAACCCGGCCGACCTCCACGACGACTTCGCCCTCCTCGCCCCGGGCGACACGGCGCCGGCCGACTCGCTCACCCTCCTCCTCGGCTCGGTCGGCCGATCGGTCGACCGACCCAGCGGCTCGACGACCGCGACGGCCGGCGGGGACGCGGGCACCGGGATCAACTTCCCGGTCCAGATCCGGGGCAACGACAAGCAAGCCGCCGCCGCGCTGGTGCTCATCGCCACCACCCTGACCATGGCCCTGGTGGCGCTCATCGCCGCCGCCGGCTTCCTCGTGGTGGCCCAGCGCCGCCAGCGCCAGCTCGGGCTCCTCGCCGCCCTCGGTGCCACCGAGCGCCACCTCCGCCTGGCCATGCTGGCCAACGGCGTCATCGTCGGGTTGGTGGCCGCCCTGGCCGGTGCCGTCGTCGGGGTGGTCGGCTGGCTGGCCGCGGCCCCGGCGCTCGAGGCCGCCATCGGCCATCGGGTCGATCGGTTCGACCTGCCCTGGCGCCTGATCGTCGAGTGCCTCGCCCTCGCCGTGGTCGCCGCCACCGCCGCCGCCTGGTGGCCGGCGAGGACGATGGCTCGCATGCCGGTGATGGCCGCCCTGTCCCGGCGACCCTCCTCCCCGCTCCCCGTCCACCGCTCCACCGCCCTGGCCCTGCTGCTGGCCGCTGGCGGCGTGGCCGCCATCGCCGGGTCCCGGCCGACGGGCGAGGTGCGGCCGTGGATGCTGATCGGCG
Organism: Actinomycetes bacterium; assembly: GCA_025464025.1. The sequence goes on from JAODBP010000240.1 coordinate 7,615, forward strand.
GGGTGATCGCCCTGATCGCCGGCGTGGTCCTCGCCGCGCCGCTCGCCGTCCGGGCGCTGGCCGCGCCGGCCGGGTGGCTCCCGTTCAGCACCCGGCTCGCCCTGCGCGACCTCGTCCGCCACCAGGCCCGGGCCGCCGCCGCGCTGGCCGCCATCACGCTCGCCCTCGGCATCTCGGTGGCGACGGGCGTGCTGGCCAAGGCCAACGAGTACCAGAGCGACGAAGGGAACCTGTCGGACCGGCAGGTCCTTGTCCGGGTGGGTGCCGACGACACCCGGCCCGACCCGGACCTCGACGCGGCCGGTCGAGCCCACCTCGACGACGCCGCGGCGACGGTGGGCCGGGCGCTCGGTGACCCCGAGCGCCTCACCATCGACATCCCCCTCAACCCGAACGCGCCGACGACGAACAACGACACGGTCGGGGTGGCCAGGCCGCTGGGCCTCCACAGCTTCCGCTGGGTGACGCAGCCGTACGTCGCGACCCCCGAGCTCCTGGCCCACTACGGCATCGACCCCTCGACGATCGACAGCACGACCGAGCTGCTGACGTCGCGTCGGGGGGTCATGATCCTGCTCGACCCCACGACGAGGGATCCCAACGGCGGCACCCCCACGCAGCGGGTGGCCCTCTCGCCGTACGCCGACGCCCCCAACTCGCTGGTCACCGAGACGGCGATGCGCGAGCACGGCTGGATCGCGGGGCGGTGGGGTTGGCTGTTCGAGACGGCGAAGCCCCTCACCGACGACCAGCGCGCCGCGGCCCGCGACGCCGCCGCGGCCGCCGGCCTCCGCGTCGAGACCCGGTCGGGCCAGGACGACCTCGCGACCCTCCGGACCGTGTCGACCGCCATCGGCGCCCTGCTCGCCCTCGCCATCGTGGCCATGACCATCGGCCTCCTCCGGGGCGAGAGCGCGGCCGACCTCCGCACCCTCACCGCGACCGGCGCCGCGGCCCGGACCCGACGGGCCCTCACGGCCAGCACGGCCGGTGCCCTCGCCGTGCTCGGCGTGGTGCTCGGGGCCGGCGGGGCCTACCTCGCCCTGCTCGCCGCCTACCACGCCGACCTCGGCCGCCTGGCCTCGCCGCCGGTGACCCAGCTCCTCGAGCTCGCCATCGGGATGCCCCTGGTCGCCTCGACCGCCGGTTGGCTCCTGGCCGGGCGCGAGCCCCGCACGTTCGCCCGGCAGGCGCTCGACTGAGCGTCGGTGTCAGGGATGAAGGACCAGAGACGCTCTGAGACGACGTCGGGCGCGCCCGAGTCTCACGCTCGAACTGGCGATGGATTGACAACAGAAACGTTGTCAATCCGTCGCCAGTTCGGGGAGCGCTAGGTCCGGCGCGCCCAGGTCGTCCCCAGCGTCTTCGTACTTGGGGCGTTCTCGTCGAAGGCATGCTCCGCCGCCGAGCGGGATAGGGGGCAGGGGCCAACCACCTCCGAGAGGAGCCACCCATGCCGCAGCGAGCGTGGAGCGACAAGCGCGAACGCCAGTACGAGCACATCAAGGACGGCCTTCGGGAGCGGGGCGAGGACGAGGACACCGCCGAGGAGATCGCCGCCCGCACCGTCAACAAGGAGCGGGCCCGGGCCGGTGAGGCCAAGGAGTCCAGCCGCACCTCGACGCAGGACATCTCGTCGAGCCGCCGGGGCGGTCTGCGGTCCCACCGTGGCCCCCAGGGCCGGACGAGGGACCAGCTCTACAACGAGGCCCGCCAGAAGGGCGTCAAGGGCCGGTCGAAGATGAACAAGGCGCAGCTCGAGCGGGCCGTCGGTCGCTGACCGAACCGGCGCGGCGTCGCCGCCCGCCACCCCTAGCGTGGGCGAAGTGATCGATCAGGACGTGCTCGAACGCACGCTGTCTCGTGCCCTGCGCAACGGGGGCGACTTCGCCGAGGTGTTCGCCGAGGACCGGAGCAGCAGCTCGGCCCGGCTCGAGGACGGCGCCATCGAGGAGCTGAGCTCGGGCCGGGACCGGGGCGCCGGGATCCGCGTCGTGGTCCGACGCGACTCGGGCGACGCCGTCACCGGCTACGCCCACACGACCGACCTGTCAGAAGCCGGCCTCCTCGCCGCGGCCGAGGTGGCGGCGTCGGCGGCCCACGGCGGTGGCGGGGCCGGCGAGGTCGCCCTCAGCCGGCGCGACGTGCAGCCGGCGCCCATCGTCCGGCGGCCCGAGGACGTGGCCAAGGCCGATGTCGTCGCCCTGCTGCGCCGGGGCGAGGCGGCCGGTCGGGCCGGCGGCGCCGGGATCCGCCAGGTCATGGCCTCGGTGGCCAACATCCGCCGGCGGATCCTGGTGGCCAACAGTGACGGGCTGCTGGCCGCCGACGACGCCACTCGCATCCGCTACATGGTCCAGTGCGTGGCGGCCGGCGACACCGGCATGCAGACCGGGCACGACATCCTCTCCGTCGGGCGGGGCTGGGAGGTCTTCGACGACCACCCGCCCGAGGCCATCGGCGAGGAGGCGGCCCGCCGGGCCCTGCTGAAGCTGGCCGCCCGCCCGGCGCCGTCCGGCACCCTGCCCGTGGTCATCGCCGCCGGCGCCGGCGGGGTGCTCTTCCACGAGGCGTGCGGCCACGGCCTCGAGGCCGACCTCGTCGACAAGGACGCGAGCGTCTTCGCCGGCCAGATGGGCCAGCGGGTGGCGAGCCCGCTCGTCACGCTGGTCGACGACGGCACGCCGGTCGGCGAGTGGGGCCACCTCGCCATCGACGACGAGGGCCACCCGTCGATGCGCAACGTCCTCATCGAGGACGGCATCCTCACCGACTACATGTGGGACCACCTGCGGGCCGACAAGCAGGGCCGCGGCCCGTCGGGCAACGGTCGGCGCCAGAGCTACCGGCACCTCCCGATGGTGCGGATGACGAACACCTACCTGCTCGCTGGCGAGGGCGACCCGGCCGACCTGATCGCCGCCACGCCGAACGGCGTCTACGTGAAGCAGCTCACCGGCGGGCAGGTCAACACCGCCACCGGCGACTTCGTGTTCGGCATGGGCGAGAGCTACCTCATCGAGGACGGCCGGATCACCGAGCCGCTCCGCGAGTCGAACCTCATCGGCAACGGGCCCCGGGTCCTGGAGTCCATCGACGCCGTCGCCGGCGACCTGGAGATGGGCCCGGGTGGCGGCATGTGCGGCAAGGACGGCCAGTCGGTGCCGGTGGGCGTCGGCCAGCCGACCCTTCGGGTGCCGGCGATGACGATCGGCGGCACGGCAGCGTGAGCGACGACCTGCTGGCCCTGGCCGAGAAGGTCGTCGCCGACGCCCGTCCCGGCGAGCAGCTCGAGGTGTTCGTCGCGTCGTCCCGGCGCACGACGGCGAAGGTGCGCGGTGGCGAGGTCGAGTCGATCGAGCAGGCCACCAACGCCGGCGTCGGCGTCCGGGTCGTGGTCGACGGACGGCAGGGTTTCGCCTCCGCCGGCTCGCTCGACGCCGATGCCGTGGCCTTCGCGGTGGCCGAGGCGCGCGACAACGCCGAGTTCGCCACGCCCGACGAGGCCAACGGCCTGGCCGAGCCCGACGGCGTGCCGCTCGCCGAGCTGCCCGGCCCCGACCCGGCCCTCGGGTCGATCACCACCGACCGCCGGGTCGAGCTGGCGCTGGCCATCGAGCGCGCGGCCCTGGCCACCGACCCCCGTGTCAGCGGCCTCCGGTCGGCCGACTGGTCCGACGTGGTCGGCTCGTCGGCGGTGGCCAGCACCACGGGCATCCGGTCCACCGACACCGGCAGCCGCTGGTCGGCCACCGCCGACGTCCTCGCGTCCGACGGCAGCGAGACGCAGGAGTCCTACGCCGTCCGGGTCGGCCGGACCCTCGCCGAGGTCGGCGACGGCGACCTCGAGCTCCACGAGGTCGGCCGGGAGGCGGCTCGCAAGGCGCTCGACCTCCTCGGAGCGGTGCAGCCACCCTCCCGCCGGGTCACCGTGGTGCTCGACCCCCACGTGGCCGGCTCGTTCCTCTCGCTCATCGGGGCCACCCTGGTGGGCGACGCCGTGCTCAAGGGTCGGTCGCCGTTCGCCGACCGGGTCGGCGACGCCATCGCCGCACCAGCGGTCTGGCTCGTCGACGACCCCACCGACCTCGACGGCCCCGGTGCCGGGCGCCACGACGGCGAGGGGCTCGCCACCCGGCGCAACGTCCTGCTCGACGGCGGCGTGCTCGGCGGCTTCCTCCACACGACCTGGTCGGCTCGCAAGGCCGGCACCGCGTCGACCGCCTCGGCCGTGCGCGACTACGGCTCGACGCCGCGGGGCGGGTCGCACGCCCTCGTGCTCGGCCTGGGCACCTCGTCGCTCGACGAGCTCCTCCGCAGCGTGGGCGACGGCATCTGGGTCCAGACGGTGAGCGGCCTCCACTCGGGCACCAACACCGTCAGCGGCGACTTCTCGGTGGGGATCGGCGGCCGGGCCATCCGCCACGGCGTGCTGGCCGAGCCGATCCGCGAGGCGACCATGGCGTCGACGCTCCAACGGATGCTGCTCGACGTCGTGGGCATCGGCGCCGAGCGGGTGTGGCTGCCGGGCGGCACCGGCTCGGCCGCCCTCGCCATCGAGGGCGTCTCGCTCAGCGGCAGCTGACCCCCGAACTGGCGACGGATTGACAACGTTTCTGTTGTCGATCCGTCGCCAGTTCGAGCTGTCGTCAGTCGAGGGCTTGGACGACCTGGGCGGTCGAGGTCACGCCGAACACGCCGTCGGCGTCGCCGAGCGTCGCCATCGACACGCCGTGGCCCAGGCCGTGGGCGAACCGGGTGCTGCCCACCAGCGCCACCCACTCCCCGACCGGCGGGCGCAGCACGTGGGCGCTCACGTCGGCGTTGATGGCACTGATGCCGGGCGGGAGGCGCCCGACACCGAGCAGGTTCACGACGTCCATCGGCAGGGTGGCGCGCGAGGTCGCCCGCACCGGCTCACCGGCGACGACCGGCACCCGCAGCCGCACCCAGGCGATGTGCCGGCCGTCGACCGCCCCCGGGGGCCGGCGCAGCTCGGCCCCGAGGCGGAGGAAGTCGGCGACGCCGGGCTGGTCGCCCACAGCGTCGAGCCCGTCCGGTCCCGGCAGGTCGGCCGCCGGATCGTCGCCGGTGCTCGACGCCGGCAGCCCGTCGAGGTCGGTGCCGGCCGTGAGGTCGGTGTCGCGCACCCGCAGGGCCCGGGCCCGGGCGTGCTCGGCGGCCTCGGTCCGGACCGTGACGTCGACCACCTGGATCAGCTTGCCCTCCGGATCACGGTCTGGTCGATCCACAGCCGCTCGCCGACCGGCGCCGGGCGCACCAGGTCGACGGTCAGCCGGCTCAGGCTCATGGGCACGAGCGTCGGCACGTCCTCCAGGACGTGGCCGAGCAGCGCCAGCACGGCGCCCCCGCTCTGGGCGTCGGCGTCCCACACCGACCCGGTGCAGGTGGTGGCGACGAACGCATCCCCGTCGCGGACGTAGAGGGCCCGCTCCTCGCCGCTGGTCACTCGGCGGGCAGCTCCACGTCGACCTTCGCCTTCGCCATCACCGCGCCGTCCTGGTTGCGCATCTCGACGTTGACCGTCACCAGGTGGTGGCGCCGCTCCTGGCGGACGTCGACCACCTCGCCGTCGATGAACGTGGCGTCGCCGGTGAACGCCGGGTTCCGGTAGTTGGCGTCGGCGTGGGTGATGAAGCCCCACTCGCCGGCCCAGGCCGCCACGTAGTCGAGGACCCACGCCCCCATCGACGCGCCGTAGCCGTAGCCCCGGGCCATCCCGACGTGCTGGGCCCACTTGGGCTGGAGGTGGCCCCGCGACGGCCCGTAGTAGGCGCCGTCGGTCAGCTCGGGGTTCACCCGCTGGAGCCGCCGGTCGCCCTCGGCGCCGGCCATCTCCTTCGTGTAGCCCAGCTCCTCGGCCGACATCGTCGTCGGGCCGGTCTTCATGCCGCCCCACGCGTTCATCGGGTACGCCCGCCACTCGGTGGCGAAGCTGGCCAGGCTGTGCGGCCCCAGCACGTTCGGCGCCAGGCGATCGCCGACCGACACGGAGCCGGCCAGCCGCTTGTCGTGGCCGAGCGCCTGGATCTGCTCGATGAACTGGAGCTTCACGGCGTCGAGCTCCTCGAGCTGGGCGTCGCTCCACTCCGGCTCCGACGGCTCCTCGAACTTCTTCTTCTCCTTGGCGCCCTTCACCGCGTAGCGGATGGCCGTCGAGCGCTGGAGGGCGACCCGCTCGCCCCGCTGGTTGATGTAGAGGGTGTCGCCCCGCTGGAAGCACGTCGGCCCGGCGAACGACGTCTCGCTCACCTTGTAGTCGTAGGGCATCCGGTGGCAGACGAGGTGGTCGCCGACCTCGATGCGGGGGCCGAAGAACCACCACTCGTCGCCGCCGAAGATCAGGTGCGAGCTCGGGATCCGCCCGACCTGGGCCGGGGAGCACCCGTGGCTCGTGTCGGTGGCGACGGTGAACGACTGCGGGGCGACGATCCGCCCGAAGCGGCTGGCCGCGGCCCAGTCGTCGTCGTAGTGCAGGGCGTTCGGGTAGTGCATGGCCTGCACCCAGCGTCGGATGTCGCCGACCGCCACGTCGTCGCGCAGCTCACCGGGCCGGATCGGCACGCCCATGTGCCGGTCCAGGTCGGAGACGTCCAGCTCGTCGTTGCTCATGTCCCACCTCGTCGTCGTTCCTGTACCAGCGCCAGCAGCGCTGCATCCTTCACCTTGGTCTCGCTGCTCGTCATCGGGATCTCCCCGTCGGCGAAGAACAGCACCTGCTTCGGCACCTTGTAGGCCGCCACCCGCTCCCGGAGGAACGCCTTGAGGTCGTCCTCCGTCGCCGTGGCGCCGTCCTTCAGCTCGACGCACAGCACGACCACCTCGTCGAGCCGCTCGTCGGGCACGCCGATCACCCGGGCCAGCTTCACCGGCTCGCAGGCCCGGAGCTGGACCTCGAGCTCGGCCGGCGAGACGTTGGCCATGCCGGTCTTGATCATCTCCGTGCGGCGGCCCGAGAAGTGCACGAACCCGTCGCCGTCGCACGAGCCCAGGTCACCGGTGTGGAAGAAGCCGTCGGTGTCGAACGACTCGGCCCGGGTCCGCTTCACGTAGTGCTCCATCAGCGTCGCCCCCCGGATGGCCAGCTCGCCCTCCTCCCCCGGCCCCAGCACCTGGCCGGTCTCGGGATCGACGACGCGCAGCTCGTTGCCGGGCAGCAGCCGACCCATGCTCCGCTTCATCAGGTCGCGAGGGGTGCTCGACGGGTGGGCGACGAAGAAGGCGCACGTCTCCGACAGGCCGTAGCCGACCGGCATGTTCCAGCCCGGGTCGCCCTGCACGCTCGGGTGCCGGGTGAACACCGACTTGCCGAACACCTTGGTGCACGACGACAGGTCGGTGGTCGCCCAGGCCGGGTGCTCCTCGAGGGCCCGGGCCTGGTGCGGGATCGTGTACGGCTCGGTGACGCGCTCCCGCTCGATGAGGCGCAGGGCAGCCCCGGCCTCGAACACCTCCTGCATCACCCAGCACCCGCCGCCGGCCAGCGTGGCCCCCATCGCCGTGTTCAGGCCGGCCGTCCAGAACATCGGCAGGGCGCACCACAACCGGGTGGTGGCGTCGCGGTCGAAGAGCCGGGCCTGGACCCAGAACTGCAGCGTCGGCGCCTGCTGGTGGTGCAGCACGCCCTTCGGCAGGTCGGTGGTGCCGGAGCTGTAGATGACCAGGCCGAGGTCGGACGGGTGGACCTGGGCGGCCACGGCGTCGAGCTGCGCGTCGTCGACCTCGTCGCCCCGGGCGAGGAAGGCGTCCCACGACGCCGCGCCGAGGGCGGCGACGTGGCGCAGGTAGGGGAACGTCGCCTCGGCCCGCAGCTCCTCGACGTCGGTGGCGAACGACCGGGGGCCCATCGAGGTCTGGAGCAGCAGCGCACTGAGGTCGGCGTGGCCGAGCAGGTGGGCCAGCTCGGGCTTGGGCGAGAACGTCGACAGCGGCACGGCGACGGCCCCGGTGAGGGCGGCACCGAACAGCGAGGCGACGGCCTCGGGCCGGTTGCCCATCAGGATCCCGACCCGCGCCCCCTTGCCGATGCCGGCAGCGAGGAGGGCCCGGGCGACGCGCCGGGCGTGGTGCTCGAGGTCGCCGTAGGTCCACCGGACGGTGACCCCGCCGGCCAGCGGGTCGTCGAACACGAGGGCCTCGTTGCCGCGGAACCGGTGGCAGACCTCGGCCAGGAACCCGCCCATCGTCAGCGCGCCGATGCCCTCCGCTCCCGAGAGCGGCGGTCCGGCGAACGTCTGCGCCTCCCCCACGACGTGCGAGACTATTGGACCGTGCGGTACAAGAAAATCTCGGACGTGTTCCGCGACGCCGACCCCGGCCACGAGGCCCTCGTGACGCGCTCGGGCCGCTGGACCTACCGCCAGCTCGACGACGCCTGCGACCGGGCGGCCGGGGCGCTGTGGTCGATGGGCGTCCGCCCCGGTGCCCGGGTGGGCGTGTCGCTGCCGAACGACGTCGAGGTGGTGCTGGCGTTCCACGGGCTCATGCGGGTCGGCGCCGTGTGGGTCGGCGTGAACCGCAACCTGGCCGAGCCGGAGAAGCAGCACCTGCTCCGTGACAGCGGCGCCACGACCTACCTCGACGACGAGGACGCCTGGCGCGACGCCGTGCGCGACGCCACGCCGGTCGAGCTGCCCGACGTCGATCCCGACGCCCTCGCCGGCATCGCCTACACCAGCGGCACGACGGGCCGCCCCAAGGGGGCCATGCACTCGCAGCGGACGTTGCTCACGCCCGGCGCCGCCCTGGTGGCCAGCCGGGGCTACGGCGCCGACCTGCGCAAGGGCGACTGCTTCCCGCTCACCATCCTGAACCTCCAGGTGCTGACCACGCTGCTCACGGCCCAGGCCGGCGGTTGCGCCGTGGTCATGGACCGCATCGACGCCGAGGGCGTGGCCGAGTGGATCCGTCGCGAGCGGGTCACCACCTGGAACGGGCCGCCCGCGCTCCTCCACTCGCTGGTCGAGCGGGACGACATCACCCGCGACGACCTCTCGTCGCTCGACGAGGTCTGGACCGGCGGCGCCGACTGCCCCGAGCCCCTGCGGGAGCGGTTCGCGGCCAAGTTCGGCCACCAGGTCCACGCCACCTACGGGCTCACCGAGGCGCCGACCGTCGTCGCCATCGACCCCCGCGGCGGTGAGCACCGGGCCGGCGCCAGCGGGCGCCCGCTCCCCCACCTGGCGGTGACGGTCGTCGACGGCGAGCTCTGCGTCGGCCCGGTCGACGACGGCCCGTGGGCCGGCGTCTACCACCCGATGCTCGGCTACCTCGACCGCCCCGAGGCCACCGCCGAGGTGCTGGCCGGCGGCGTCCTCCACACCGGCGACCTCGGCGAGCTCGACGCCGACGGCTTCCTCCACGTGCGCGACCGCAAGAGCCTGGTGATCATCCGGGGCGGGGCCAACGTCTACCCGGCCGAGGTCGAGCGGGTGCTGTCCGAGGCGGCCGGCGTGGCCGGCTGCGCCGTGTTCGGCGTGGCCGACGAGCGGCTGGGCGAGCGGGTGATGGCGGTCGTCGAACCGTTGCCGGACGCCGCCCTCGACGGGGAGGCGCTGCGGGCCCACTGCCTCGAGCAGCTGGCCAAGTACAAGGTGCCGGAGCGGATCGCCGTCGTCGACGCCCTCCCCCGCAACGCCATGGGCAAGGTCGAGCGCCCGGCGCTCGGGGCGCTCCTGTGAGGGTGAGCTCAGCCCTTGGGGACGGTGGGCGCGGGCGCGAGCGGGCCGTCGTCGTGGGCCCGCAGGAAGATCTCGGGCAGCACCACGCTCGGCGACAGGCCGTCGAGGAAGACCACGGCGTCGACGACGTCCTTCGACTGCAGGGTGTGCATCGGGAAGGTCACGTCCTCGAGCATCGGCGTCTCGACCGGCGCGGGGATGACGACGTGCACGTTGATGCCGTCGCGCTCGACCTCGCCGGCCAGCGCGTGGGCGAAGGCGTTCATGCCGGCCTTCGACGCCGAGTACGCGGTGCGACCCCGCATCGGCTGCACCGACGAGCTCGACGAGATGAAGACGATGCGCCCACCGACGCCCATCTTCGGGAGCACGGCGTGGCTCACCACGTACGTCGAGCGCAGGTTGGCCCGGATCACCTCGTCGAACGAGGCGGGCGTCTCCTTGCGGACGAACGTGCCGGCGAGGATGCCCGCGGCGTGCACGACCAGGTCGATCCGCTCGACGGCGTCGACGACCGCGGCGAACGACGTCTCGTCGGCCGCGTCGGCCGCCACCCAGCGCGCCCCGATCGTCGCCGCCGCCGCCTCGAGCGGCTCGGGTCGCCGCGAGGTCAGGACGACGTCGTACCCCCGGGCGACGAGGGCCTCGCCACAGGCCAGCCCGATCCCCCCACTCCCACCCGTGATGACCGCTGTGCGTGACACACGTTCCTTTCTAGCTAGAACGGAGTTCCCATGAACACCTTCCGAGCCATCGCCGCCCGCGAGCAGGGTCCCGCGACCCTGCAGGAGCTGACCGACGACGACCTGCCCGAGGGCGACGTCACGATCGCGGTCCAGCACTCGTCCCTGAACTACAAGGACGGGCTCGCCGTCACCGGCAAGGGCAAGATCATCCGCTCGTACCCGATGGTGTGCGGCATCGACCTGGCCGGCGTCGTCGAGGCCTCCGACTCGCCCGACGTGCAGGTCGGCGAGGAGGTGCTCGTCACCGGCTGGGGCCTGAGCGAGGCCCACCCCGGTGGGTTCACCGAGCGCCAGCGGGTCCGGTCCGAGTGGGTGACCCACAAGCCCGACGGGCTGTCGCTGTCGCAGACGATGGCGATCGGTACCGCCGGGCTGACCGCGATGCTGTGCGTCCTCGCCCTGGAGGGCGCCGGCGTCACGCCGGAGTCGGAGGGCGAGGTGCTCGTGACCGGCGCCGGTGGTGGCGTCGGCAGCGTCGCCGTCGCCGTGCTGGCCAACCTCGGCTACCGCGTGGCGGCGTCGACCGGGCGGGCCGAGACCCACGACTACCTGCGCAGCCTCGGCGCGACGACCATCGTCGACCGCAGCGAGCTCGAGACCCCCGGGCGGCCGCTCGACAAGCAGCGCTGGTCCGGTGCGGTCGACTCGGTGGGCAGCGGGACGCTGGCGACGGCGCTGGCCCAGACCCACTACCGCGGGGCCGTGGCTGCGTGCGGCCTGGCCGGCGGCACCGACCTCCCGACGACCGTCATGCCGTTCATCCTCCGGGGCGTGTCGCTGCTCGGCGTGGAGTCGGTCATGTGCCCGGCGCCCCAGCGGGACGAGGCCTGGAAGCGCCTGGCCACCGACCTGCCGGCCGCGCTGCTCGACGAGATCACCACCGTCGAGCCGCTCGCGAAGGTGCCCGAGCTGGCCGAGCAGATCCTGGCCGGGCAGACCCGCGGCCGGGTCGTGATCGACACCACGAAGTAGGAGGAGGACCACGATGCGGTTCGGGCTCGACGTCGCGCAGCAGCGCATGCCCTGGGACGAGGTCGTCAGCCGGGTCCAGCTCGCCGAGGAGCTGGGCTTCGACGGCGCCTGGGGCTTCGACCACTTCCAACCCATGTACGGCGAGGGGCCGGGCGAGGCCTTCGACGGCATGACGACCCTCGCCGCCCTGGCCGGCCTGACGTCGCGCATCCGGCTCGGCCTGCTCGTGGCCGGTGCGACGTACCGGCACCCGTCGGTGTTCGCGGCGCAGGCCATGACCATCGACCACGCCTCCCATGGCCGGCTCGAGCTCTCGCTCGGCGCTGCCTGGTTCGACAAGGAGCACACCGAGCTCGGCATCCCGTTCCCCTCGACCGGGGAGCGCTTCGACCTGCTCGAGGACTCGCTCGAGATCGTGACCCGCCTCTTCACCGGCGAGGTCGTTTCCTACGACGGCAAGGTCGTCTCGCTCCACGAGGCCCGGCTCGGCCCGGCCCCGGTCCAGCGACCGCACCCCCCGATCTGGATCGGGGGCAGCGGGCCGAAGCGCACGCTCCCCCTGGTGGCCCGCTACGCCGACGTCTGGCACTCCTGGGGCACGCCCAACTCGTTGCGGGAGGCGAACGACCGCATCGACCAGCTCGCCACCGAGGCCGGGCGCGACCCGGCGGCGATCATGCGGGCCAGCTCCCTGTCGCTCGACGACCTCGACACGGCCCGCAAGCACGCCACCAAGTGGCGCGACGCCGGCTGCGGCTACCTCGTCTGCGGCTGGCCCGAGGCCGGCCGCCCCCAGGTCGAGCGCTTCGCCCGGGAGGTCCTCCCCGAGTTCAGCTGAAAGAGAAGCAGTGCCGAGAGGCCGACTGGCCCGGTCCCGCCCCGAAGCGGACGGCGAACCCGGCCACCGTGGAGCGAGCACAGCGGTCTGCGGCGTCCGCCGGGGCGGGGCCGGGTCAGGCGGCCGGAGGCTCGATCTCGCGGCCGAAGGACGCCGCACGCGAAGCCATCTCGCCCCGCGCCGCAGGCGCCGCTACGCCGGGTCAGGCCGGGTCGAGCTCGAGGTGGAGCTTGGTGAGGCCGCGGAGGATGTAGGTCGGGGCGTGCTTGTAGGTGCGGTCACCGGGCGGGCCGTGGTGGGCCTCGGAGATGCGGATGTCGCTCGTGCGGTCGAGGAACCGCTCGATGCTCGCCCTCGCCTCCAAGCGGGCCAGTGACCCACCCGGGCAGCTGTGGACGCCGCGACCGAAGGCGAGGTGCTCACGGGCGTTGCCCCGATCGATGCGGAACTCCTCCGGGCACTCGAAGTGCTCGGGGTCGCGGCTGGCCGCGCCGTTGAGGACCATCAGCGTGGCGCCGGCCGGGATGTCGACGCCGCCGATGGTGGCGGCACGGCGGGCGAGCCGGAAGTCGCCCTTGATCGGCGCCTCGATCCGCAGCGCCTCCTCCACGAACGCCGGCACCAGGTCGCGGCGCTCCCGGAGCAGCCGCTGGAGGTCGGGGCGATCGCCGACGAGCTGCAGGGCGGTGCCGAGCAGCCGCACCGTCGTCTCCTGGCCGGCGGCGAAGACGTTGGCCGCGATGCGCACCACGTCGAGCACGTCAGGCAGCGTGCCGTCGGGGAACGTCGTGGTCGCCATGGCCGTGAGCACGTCGTTGCGGGGCTCGCGCCGCCGGTCCTCGATGTAGCGGCCGAAGCGCTCGTAGAGGAACTCGAGCGGGTTCTGGGCCATGGCGTCCTTGGTGCTGCCGACGGCGTCACCATGGGGTCGCTGCGCCAGCCCGACGCGGAACTCCTCGTGCTCCTCCTCCGGGACGCCGAGGAGGTCGGCCACGACGAACAGGGTGAACTGGTTGGCGTAGTCGCCGATCAGCTCGCACTCGCCGCGGTCGACGAACTGGTCGATCTGGCGGTCGGCGAGGCGCCAGACGAACTCCTCGTTCTCCTTCAGCCGCTTCGGCGTGAGCTGGCGCATGAGGAGGTGCCGGTGCTCGCGGTGCTCGGGCGGGTCCATGGTGATGATCTGGTCGCTGAACGGCAGCTCGTGTCGGTGCTGGGCCACCAGCGCCTCCACGTCGTCGCGACCCTCGAGCGGCACGGGGAAGCCCGGGAACGGACCGGTCACCGAGTTGCACGACGAGAAGGTGTCGGCGTCGTTGTAGACGGCGCACGCCTCGGCGTAGCCGGTGACCATGTAGACGCCGTGGTTGGGCTCGCGGTGCACCGGCGCCTGCTCCCGCAACCAGTCGAAGTACGGGTAGGGGTCGGCGACGAGCTCGTTGCCCCTGAAGAAGTCGATGTCGTCGTACGGGCAGGCGCTCATGCGGTCGGGGTCCCCTCGAAGGTGGCGGCCCGGTGGTGGAACCGCCAGGTGCCGTCGTCGTTGTGCAGCACGTCGTCGTACCGACCCACGAGCTGGATCGACCAGCCGCCCTCCTTGCCCTGGAGGAGGAACACCATGTCGCTGGTGGCCCTGGCCTCGGCGTCGCTCCACTCGTGGACCAGCGTGTTGACGATGAGGTGGCGTTGCGGGCGGCGCGGCTTCCACGAGTCGTAGGCCGTGCGGAGGGCGTCGTGGCCCTCGTGGGTCCCCATGCCGGGCAGCACGATGCTGCCGTCGGGGCAGAACGTGGCGACGACGTCGTCGGTGCGGCCGTCGTCGAGTGCCAGCGTGTAGCGGGCGATGGTGGCCCGCACGCCCTCGGCGACGTCGGCGAAGGTCAGATCAGAGGCCAAGGTCCACCACCGGCATCTCGAGCGGGTTCACGTTGACGTGCTGCAGCGCGGGGAGCAGCTCCTCGTGCGGGCGGCCGGCGAGGAAGCCGTCGAGCACCCGGTGGAAGTTCGAGATGTGGCCCTCCATCGACTCGGAGAGGCGCATGTACTCGAAGCCCTTGGTGTGCAGGCCCCGCTGCTGCCTCGGCAGGTTGGAGAAGTCCTGGGCCGGGATCGGCGGCCAGCGGGGGTCGTCGTGCGCCCACACCTCGGGCGGCGTCGGCTTCGGCCGGTCCTCGCCCTCGGGGAACCGCGTGAGCGACCAGATCTCCATGAGCGTCTCCTCCGGCCCCAGCGGGCGGAACCGGTACGACGAGGCGCTGCTGTACATCGGCAGCACGAAGAAGTGCGGGAACACGTAGCCCATCGGCTCGTTGATCCCCTGCTCCTCGAGCTGGTTGAGGTCGGGGACGTCGTGGCCCGCCTCGCGGTGCCAGCCGACGACGGCGTCGTTCAGCGTGCGGTGCCAGGTGGCCATGGCGAGCTGGGGATCGGCGGGCAGCTCGAGGTCGCGCAGGCGCTCGGCGATGGCGACGTCGGACGCGTGGACCATCCCGTCCATGCCGTCGCTCATCGTGTGCAGGTACTGGAGCTCGCCGTCGACCCAGGCCCGCGGGTCGAAGGCGGCCGGGTCGCGGGGCGGGATGCGCTTCGGGATCCGGAGCTGGGGGTGGGCCTCGAGCACGTGGTACTGCTCGACGAAGGCCTCCTGGGCCAGCTTCCAGTTGACCGGGAGCCGGCAGGCGTACCACCACTCGGCGCGCAGCGACTCGACCTTCCAGGCGTCGAGGATCGTGGCGGCCGGCTCGATGCTCTGGCGCAGCGGCGGGGCGGCGGCGTCGAGGTTGATCCAGGCGCACCCGCCCCACGGCTCGCACCGCACCGGCACGAGGTCGAGCTCGCCGGACAGGAGGTTGTGCTCGGAGAACGCCCGCCGCCGGGTGACGGCCGTGTTCGTGCCGTCGAGGCCGTAGCACCACCCGTGGAACGGGCAGGTGAAGGTGCCCTCGCACGTGCCTCGGCCTTGCACCACCTGCACGCCGCGGTGGCGGCAGGCGTTCTGGAACGCCACCACGCCGCCGTCGGTGCGGACCACCACGACCGACTGGTCGAGGATCTCGTAGGTGACGAAGTCCCCGACCTGCGGGATCTCCTCCAGCCGGCACGCCATCTGCCAGACGCGGGGCCAGAGCTGCTCGGCCTCGAGGGCGTAGAGGTCGGGGTCGAAGTAGCGCTCCTTCGGCACCCGGTCCGGGAGGTCCATGGCGAACGGCACCGCCGGCTGATCCACGATCCCGTAGGATAGTCAGACCGGTCGGTACAAGTTCTGCGGAGGCCCATGCACCAGGTGGACGTGCTGATCGTCGGCGCCGGGATCACCGGCACCTACCAGCTGCACCGCGCCCGGGAGGCCGGCTTCTCGGCCCTGCTGGTCGAGGCCGGCGCCGGCGTGGGGGGCACCTGGTTCTGGAACCGCTACCCCGGCGCCCGCTTCGACTCCGAGAGCTACACCTACGGCTACCTCTTCTCCGAGGAGCTCTTCGACGAGTGGGAGTGGCAGGAGCACTTCGCCGGCCAGCCGGAGATCGAGCGCTACCTCAACCACGTCATCGACCGGTTCGACCTGCGGCGCGACATGCGCTTCGGCGTCACCGTCACCTCGGCCGCCTGGGACGGCTCGGCGTGGGTGGTCGAGGCCGATGAGACCTACCGGGCCCGCTTCCTCGTGTGCGCCACCGGGGTGCTCTCGGTGCCCTACCTCCCCGACGTCGAGGGGCGGAACCGGTTCCGGGGCGAGCAGCACCACACCGGGCGCTGGCCGGCCGAGCCGGTCGACGTCGCCGGCAAGCGGGTGGCCGTCATCGGCACCTCGTCGAGCGGCGTCCAGGTCGTCTCCGCCATCGTCGACGAGGTCGACTCGCTCACCGTGTACCAGCGGTCGGCCAACTGGTGCACACCGCTGAACAACAGGCCGATCACGGCCGAGGAGCAGGCCGAGCTGCGGGCCGGCTTCGAGCAGCTCCGCGAGGTGCTCAACACGTCGATCCACGGCTTCCACCACCCACTGAACCCCCGCTCGGCGTTCGACGACACGCCCGAGGACCGGCTGGCGTTCTTCGAGGAGATGTGGGCCAGCCCCGGGTTCCGGAAGTTCACCAGCAACTACGTCGACATCCTCACCAACCCCGAGGCCAACGCCGAGTGGTGCGAGTTCATCGCCGGCAAGATCCGCGCCGCCGTCCACGACCCGGCCGTGGCCGACAAGCTGATCCCCCGGGACCACCGGTACGGCGAGAAGCGGCCGCCGTACGTCACCGGCTACTTCGAGGCGTTCAACCGGCCCAACGTGTCGCTCGTCGACCTGCGGGAGACGCCGATCCTGCGGCTGACCGGCGCCGGCATCGAGACGAGCGACGGGGTGCGCGAGCTCGACGTCATCGTCTGGGCGACGGGGTTCGACTTCGGCACCGGCGCCATGCTGCGGATGCGCATCGTCGGTCGGGACGGCGTGGCCCTCACCGACCACTGGGCCGACGGCCCGACCACGTTCCTGGGCGTGCAGACGTGCGGCTTCCCGAACCTGTTCTTCCCGGGCGGACCGCACGCCGCGGCGGGCAACAACCCGCGGTACAACGGCGACCAGGTCGACTTCATCACCGACCTCCTCGTGTGGGCCGAGAAGGAAGGCGTCGAGGTCGTCGAGGTCACACCCGAGGCCGAGGAGCGCTGGAGCCGGACCATGGAGAAGGCCGCGGCCCAGACGCCCTTCGGCACCGTCGGCCAGTACGTGGGCGGCAACATCCCGGGCAAGCCGAAGCGCTACCTCCTGAACGCCGCCGGCCGGCCCTACCTGTTCAAGGTGATCGCCGAGGTCGTGGCCGACGACTACTCGGTCTTCCGGCCCTCCAGGTAGGCCGCCAGCTCGGGGTGCCCGGCATAGGCGGCCCACTCGTCGGGAGTCCCGTCGAACTCCGGGTCCACGAGGGTCAGGTCGGCACCCCGTGCGAGCAGGAGGTCGACCAGCTCCCGGTCGTCCTCCCATGCCGCCCAGTGGAGGCCGAGCCCGATCGCGAAGCCCACGTCGAGCAGGAACGGGACGACGTCGGAGCGGCCCAGCTGGATCGCGCTCGCCACGGGGGCGTGCTCGGCATCGGCCCGGCGGACCAGGTCGTCGGTCCGCAGTGCCTCGACCTCGGCCCGGTCGCCCCGCATGCAGGCGCCGACGAACCGGGCGACCTCGTCGAGCGGCGTCGGCTCGAGCAGCTCGGCGATCTCGGTGTGGCCGGCCAGCACCGCGGCCTCGTAGGACGAGCGGTGCACGTTGAAGTGCGGTGGCGGGCCCTGAGGCTCGACGCCGTGGTCGAGCAGCAGGCGGACCCGGTCGGTGTAGCCGTGCTCGGCCGCCCAGTGGAGGCTGAGGCGGAGGGCGTTCTCCGTCGACGACCAGGCCCGGGGGCCCATGCGTCGGGTCCACGGACTCTCGTCGCCGGTGCCGAGGCCGAACTCGTAGAGCAGCTCGAGGTGGTCGTTCGACGGCGCGAACATGCGGTTGTAGATCGTCTGCGTGTCGTTGGGGTTGGCGCCCGCCTCGAGCAGGAGGCGGGCCGCAGCGAGGTCGTCGGGGTGCTCGAGCTGGTTGCCCTCACCGCCGCCGAACACGCCGGTCAGCGCGGTGAACGGGTAGAAGCCGTCCCACAGCGAGCCGGCGTCAGGGTCGGCGCCGGCGTCGAGCAGCGCCCGGATGGCGTCGAGCGTCGACCGGCCCGGGATGCGGGCGTAGCAGGCGTAGAGCAGGGGTTCCCAGCGAGCGGGCCCGCCCCGCCGGTGCACCACCTCGGGGTCGGCGGCGATGACAGCCCGAAGGGCGTCGGCCTCGTTGGCGGCCGCCATGGCCCACGGGTTCGCTCGGCCGACCTCGGGGCGCTCGGCCAGGATCGCCGCCGCTTCGTCGGTGCGGGCCCTGCGGTCGTCGTCGTACGACAGGCAGGCGAGTACGAGGAAGCGCTCGACCGGGTCGTCACCGGGTTCGCGCACGTCCTCTGGGGCCCACAGGTGCTCGTAGACGATCTCGACGTGCGCCTTCAGCTTCGGCCAGCTGGCGAAGCCGTAGCTGCGGGCGACCTCGAGCTGGGCGGCGGTGAGCTTCCCGCCCTGCTGGCGCTGCAGGTCGCGGGCCTCGTTGCGGAGGTGCTCGAGGTTCGGACGGTGGGGCAGTGGACGCGATGCCATGACGCTCCTCTCGGTCATGCCTGCGTCCGCAGCTCAGGCCCGAGAAGAGGTGGATGATCGGGCACTGCTCACGTGCTGCAGGTGGGCTCTGCCCTGTCCGCGGACCGGATGCGCCCTGCGCGCACCTGCAACGTTAGACCGGACTGCTCGGTGAGCGACTGGTGTCCGGTTCGTCCGGTTTCACTGTCACACCCCCTCGTCATGATGGAGAGGTGGAGTTGCTGGCGGCAGCAGTAGCGGAGCTGGTCGGGATGGACCCGGCCGCGCTGGCCGACACCCGGTCGATCGTCGAGCTGCGCCGCCAGATCGATCAGCTCGAAGCCGTCGCCGTGCGCGCCACCGCGGCGTGGGATGCCGAAAAGGTGTGGGCGCCGTCGGGCGCCAAGTCAGGCGCGGCGTTGCTGGCCCGGCAGTGCCGGCACCCGCTGACCGAGACGCAGCGCTGGATCCGCCTAGGTCGCCAGCTCCGGTCGATGCCGGCAACGGCGGCGGCATGGTTGGCCGGTGACCTCTCCGAGCACCACGTCGTGAAGCTGTGCGCCGTGCCGACGCCCCGCACCGAGGTGTTCTTCGAGCGGGACGAGGCGATGTTGGTCCGCTACGCCCGGTCGATGACGTTCAGGCACTTCTGCCGGACCGTCGACTACTGGTTGCAGCACGCCGACCCCGACGGCGCCGACGACGACGCCGAACGCCAGCACGACCGTCGCGAGGCCCACTTCGATCAGTCGTTCGAGGGCATGTGGTTCGGGAAGCTCACGCTCGATCCGATCGGCGGCACGATCGTCAACGGCACGCTCAAGGAGATCGAGCAGACGCTGTTCGAAGCCGACTGGGCCGAAGCGAAGGCTCGGTTGGGGCGTGACCCGCTCGTCTCCGAGCTGGCCCGCACGGCGAAGCAGCGTCGAGCCGACGCGTTCGTGGAGATGGCGATCCGAGCCCGCGCCGTCCCGAAGGGGGCGCGGCGACCCAAGCCGCTCTTCACCGTGTTCGTCGGCTACGAGACGTTCAAGGGCCGGATCTGCGAGCTCTCCAACCGGACCGTCGTGGCTCCCGGCTCGCTCGTGCCGTACCTGAACGACGTGATGATCGAGCGGGCCGTGTTCGACGCCAGATCTCGGGTGATCGACCTCGGCGAGCAGCGCTGCTTCACCGGAGCGACCCGCCGTGTGGCCGAGCTCGAAGGCCTCGAGTGCTTCCACGACACCTGCGAGGTGCCCGCGGAGGACGCCCAGATCGACCACATCATCGAAGCCGCCAAAGGCGGCCCGACACGGACGTGGAACGGCAGACCGGCCTGCGGCTTCCACAACCGCGAGCGAAGCCGCGGGCCGTAGCTGGCGGGCGAGGGCGGGGCGGAGTCTGGATCGGTGAGCGACGGCCGTGAGCTGTTGCGGCGCGCCCGGCCGCGTCCGACGCAGTCAGACCGTGGCGATCGGGGTGACCGGGGAGCCCACGATGCCCGGCAGGCGCAGCGGCGGTGCCGTCAGCAGGAACCGCGAGCGGCCGTGCTCGCGCAGCCACTCGGCCAGCTCGTGGAGGTACCACAGCTCCCCCAGCGGCACGCCGAGCTTGAACAGGCAGAGGTGGTGGATCGGCAGGAACGAGTGGCGGCTCGGGTCCTGGTCCTTCCCGAGCAGTCCCTCGACCGCGTAGTTGTCGGCCACCAGCGCCGAGATCTGCGAGTCGGCGATCCACTCCAGCAGCGCGTCGTCCTTGGCGTCGAGGTAGGTGCCGGTCGTGAACAGGTCGCGCGGCCGGGCGTTGCCGCCCCACTCCACGACCTTGGTGGCGAAGCCGGTGTGCAGCAGCAGGACGTCGCCCGGCTCGACGACCACCTCGTCGGCGTGCATGACCTCCTGCAGCGTGCGGAGGTCGACGCCACGGAGGTCGTCGCCGAGGTGGTGGCGGAGGTCGACGAGCACGCCCCGGCCCTGCACGCCGTGGAACGCCATGTGCTCGAGCCCGAGGTGGTGGGCGTGGCAGCGGCCGTCGGTGGTCGGGCCCTCGAGGTCGGTGCCGGCCCGGTAGCCGTTGTAGTACACGGCCTCCTCGACCCCGTCGCCGTCCGCGTCGAACTCGGCGCCGACGTGGGCCAGCGAGTCCCACTGGGTCGAGTACTGGAGGGCGAGGGTGACCACGTCGTCGGCCCAGACGTCGACGTACTTGGGGTCGCCGAAGTCCGGCATCCGGCTCATGTGGACGTTGTAGAAGGTGCCGGCGTTGCCATCCATGTCCTCGGT
>JAODBP010000363.1 GCA_025464025.1 Actinomycetes bacterium
GGCGAGGCCCTGCTCGACCTGCGGCAGCGCCGCCGTGGCGAGGGCAACAGTCAGCGCCCGCTCCTCGTACTGCGCGTCCTCCGACCGCCGCGCCTCGTGGGCGAACAGCACGAGCCCCGCGATAGACACGACGCCGAGGACGGCCACCTGGCTGAGCAGGATCTGCGTCGACAGCCGCCGCCTGCTGCTCATGCCACCTCCTGCCGCGGAACCCAAGGCCACCACCGAAACGGTGTCGTCCGATTGTGACCCCGGTTCCGGCTCCGTTGCACAGTTAGGGCCGAGGTCGAGCAGAACGAGCAAAACCGCGATCAAAGAACCTTT
Organism: Actinomycetes bacterium; assembly: GCA_025464025.1. The sequence goes on from JAODBP010000363.1 coordinate 325, forward strand.
CCTGTGGTTGCGATCACAAACTGTCGCCGTTTCCCTCTCGTTTCTACGTTCCTCGCCATGACCAAGACAGTTTCGGAGCCCCTCATCCGCCTGGCGGATGTGACCAAGCGCTTCGCCACCCCGAAGGGCGGCGTCTACACCGCCATCGAGCACGTCACGATGGACATCCAGCCTGGCGAGTTCTGCACCGTCGTGGGTCCGACCGGCTGCGGGAAGTCGACCACCCTCGGTCTCATCTCCGGCCTGACCCGCCCCAGCGAGGGCACCGTCACGATCGACGGCAAGCCGGTCGACGGCATCAGCGACGGCATCGGCTACGTCTTCCAGAGCGACGCGGTCTTCCCCTGGAAGACGGTCCTCGACAACGTCGCCGCCGGCCCGCGCTACCAGGGCAAGGCCACCCGCGAGGCCAAGGAGATGGCCCGCGAGTGGATCGCCCGCGTCGGCCTGTCCGGCTTCGAGGACCGCTACCCGCACCAGCTCTCCGGCGGGATGCGCAAGCGGGTCGCCCTCGCCGCGAGCCTCATCAACCAGCCCAAGATCCTGCTGATGGACGAGCCGTTCAGCGCGCTCGACGTGCAGACCCGCGTCCTGATGGAGAACGAGCTGCTGTCCCTCTGGTCGCAGACCGAGGCAGCCGTCGTCTTCGTCACGCACGACCTCGAAGAGGCAATCGCCCTCGCCGACCGGGTCTTCGTCCTGACCTCCGGCCCGGCCTCGGTGAAGTCCAGCTACGCCATCGACCTGCCCCGCCCGCGGGACGTCTCGGAGATCCGGTTCCTGCCCGAGTTCGTCGCCTACTACGAGTCCATCTGGAACGACCTGAGAGAGGAAGTGCTGGTCTCCTATGAGCGTTCCAAGCTTGCTGGCTAGGCCGGTCCCCACCGTGACCACCACCACGACAACAACCACCGACGCCAAGCGCGCCCTGACGCCGAAGCAGAAGTACCGCCGCCGTCAGCAGCTCGTCTACAGCCTGCGCATCCTGCTGGCCGTCGTCATCGTCGGCGGCTGGGAGCTCGGTGCCCGCACCAAGGTGATCGACCCGTTCTTCTACGGCCAGCCCACCGGCATCTACTCCCAGCTGCACACCTGGATCGTCGACGGCACGGCGCAGGGCCCGCTCTGGAAGCAGGTCGCGGTCACCCTCGAGGAGACCGTCATGGGCTTCGTCGCCGGCGTCTTCGGCGGTGTCGTCTGCGGCATCATCCTCGGCACGAACCGCCTGCTGGCCGACATCTTCTCGCCGTACATCAAGGCCTTCAACTCGATCCCGCGCGTCGTACTCGGCTCCATCTTCACGATCGCGTTCGGCCTCGGCCTGACCTCGAAGGTGCTGCTCGCCTTCGTCCTCGTGTTCTTCGTCGTCTTCTTCAACGCCTTCCAGGGCGTCCGCGAGGTCGACCAGAACCTCATCTCCAACGCCCGGATCCTCGGTGCCGGCAAGGCCCGCATCGTCCGCGAGGTCACGATCCCGTCGGCGCTGTCCTGGATCCTGGCCAGCCTTCACACCAGCTTCGGCTTCGCCCTCGTCGGCGCGGTCGTCGGGGAGTTCCTGGGCTCCACCCAGGGCGTCGGCTCCCTCATCCAGATCGCCACTCAGGCGTTCAACGCCAACGGCGTCTTCGCAGCCATGACCCTGCTCGCTGTCGTGGCCCTGACCGCGGAAGCGCTCGTCACCAAGCTCGAGAACCGTCTCGTCAAGTGGCGGCCCACCCCTGTCAGCGACATCACCCTCTAGAGAGACGGACCCATGAACAAGAACGTGCGCATCAGTGCTGCCCTGGTCACCCTGGGCCTCGCGGCCGCCGCCTGCGGTGGCAGCAGTTCAGGCAAGGCGGCGGGTACGACGGGGGACGTCTCGTCCTCCAACGCTGCCAACTCCACCAGCCCGACCAAGCTCAAGATCATGGTCGGCGGCATCAGCAAGCAGATCTACCTTCCCAACGAGCTCAGCGCTGCCCTCGGCTTCTTCAAGGAGGAGAACCTCGACGTCACGCTGATCGACGAGGCCTCGGGCCAGTCCTCCGAGCAGCAGGTGCTGGCCGGCGGCGTTCAGGCCGGCTCCGGCTCCTACAACCACACGATCGAGCTGCAGGCCGCAGGCAAGTCGATGGAGTCCGTCGTGCAGCTGCAGTCGGCGCCCGGTGAGGCGCTGATGGTGAGCACCAAGGCCGCCAACAAGGTGAAGAGCGCCAGCGACCTCAAGGGCGCGAACATGGGCGTCACCGAGCTCGGCTCCGGCACCCAGACCCTGAGCACGGCCATCCTCGGCCAGGTCGGGATTCCGGCCGACAAGGTGCACTTCCTGCCCGTCGGTGCCGGCGCGACGTTCCTCGCCGCGATGCAGCAGAACCGCATCGCCGCGGGCATGACGACCGAGCCCACCATCTCCACGGTGATCTCGTCCGGTGCCGGCAAGGTGCTCGTCGACCTGCGCACCCCGGAGTCGACGAAGGCCGCCCTCGGCGGGGAGTACCCCTTCATCTCGGTCTTCATGAACACCGACTGGGTCAACAACCACAAGGACGTCGTGCAGCACATCGTCAACGCCTACGTGAAGACCCTGAAGTGGATGTCGACCC
>JAODBP010000278.1 GCA_025464025.1 Actinomycetes bacterium
GGCGATGGGCGCGATGCAGTTGGCCCGGACGCCGTACTTGTGCAGCGACAGCGCCGCCGACCGGGTGAGCGAGATGATCCCGCCCTTGGCCGCCGAGTAGTTGGCCTGGGCGGTGGAGCCGACGAACGCGGCGGACGTGAACCCCACCATCGAGCCGCCGGTGGCCTGCTTGCGCATGACCGCCGACGCGTGGCGGTAGACGTTGAAGTGGCCCTTCAGGTGCACGGCGATGACGGCGTCGAACTCGTCCTCGCTCATGTTGAACAGCATCCGCTCGCGCAGGTTGCCGGCCACGCACACGACGCCGTCGATGGAGCCCCACGAGTCCATGGCCGCGGCGACGATCTGGGCCCCGGTGTCGAACTTCGACACGTCGCCGGCCACGGCCACGGCCTTGGCCCCGAGCGCCTCGATCTCCTTCACCACGGCGTCGGCGACCTCGCTCGACGGGTTCGACCCGTCCATGGCGACGCCGTAGTCGGCGACCACCACGTTGGCGCCCTCGGCGGCGCAGGCGAGCGAGACGGCCCGGCCGATGCCGTTGCCACCTCCGGTGACGGCGACGGTCTTCCCAGCGAGCATGCCGGCCACGGCGCGTTCTCCTTCTTCGTTCGTTCGGGGGGTTGTGTTCTACCGCTGGTCGGCCACGACGGCCGAACCGTCAGGCCGTCGCCCGGGCCTGCAGCTCCATGAGGTCGGCCTTGGTCTTCTCGAACCGGCCGGTGTCGTAGCTGCGCTCGGCCACGTCGTGCCCGACCACCTCGGCCCGCAGGGCGGCCACCGTCGACTGCTCCTTGGGCCGGATGGCGAAGGGGTCGAACTGGTACCAGCGCATGGCGTTCTGGTGCGTGATCTTGTCGATGTCCGCGTCGGGCACCGCGTACTTCGCCGCCATGGCCGCGAACTCGTCGGGCGCGTTCGGCCACGACGAGTCGGAGTGCGGGTAGTCCATCTCCCAGCACATGTTCTCGACGCCGATCTCGTCGCGCATCGCCAGGCCGACGGGGTCGGCGATGAAGCACGTGAGGAAGTGCTCGCGGAAGACCTCGCTCGGCAGGCGATCGCCGAAGTCCTGGCCGGTCCAGAGGTGGTGCATGTCGTAGGTGCGATCGAGGCGGTCGAGGAAGTACGGGATCCAGCCGGTGCCGCCCTCGGAGAGCGCGATCCGGATGTCGGGGAACTGCTTGAGCACCCGCGACCACAGCAGGTCGGCGGCCGCCATGCAGATGTTCATGGGCTGGAGCGTGATCATCACGTCCATCGGCGCGTCCGGCGCGGTGATGGCGAGCTGCCCGGACGAGCCGAGGTGGATGTTCAGGATCGTCCCGGTCTCCACCAGCGCCCGCCACATCGGGTCCCAGTGCTCGGAGTGGAAGCTCGGCAGGCCGAGGGCCGCCGGGTTCTCGGTGAAGGTGAGCGAGTGGCAGCCCTTGTCCGCGACCCGGCGGATCTCGGCCGCCGTGAGCTCGGGATCCCAGATCACCGGCAACGCCATCGGGATGAAGCGGTCGGGGTAGGCGCCGCACCAGCCGTCGATGTGCCAGTCGTTGTAGGCCTGGGTGACGGCGAGCGCCAGGTCCTTGTCGTCGCAGCCGGCGAAGAGCCGCCCGGAGAACGAGGGGAAGGACGGGAAGTTCATCGAGGCCAGCACGCCCCCGGCCGACATGTCCTTCACCCGCTCGTGCACGTCGTAGCAGCCCCGCCGCATCTCCTCGAACGAGGTCGGGTCGATGCCGTACTCCTCCCGGGGGCGGCCGGCCACGGCGTTGAGCCCGATGTTGGGGATCTTGGCCCCCTCGAACTCCCAGACGTCGTCGCCCCGCTCGTTGCGGACGATCTTGGGCGCCCGGTCGGCGTACTTGGCCGGCATCCGGCCGTCGAACATGTCCGGCGGCTCCACCACGTGGTCGTCCACGCTGATGAACACCATGTCCTCGACGCGCATGGCCCCTCCTCCGATGAGTGGTCCGAATACTATATGCAGTCTGGCTCCGGCACGATCGGGCGACGACGCACTAGGCATGGCGCCGTGACGCTTCGAGTGGTGCAGTGGACGACGGGCAACGTCGGCGAGCGGTCGGTGCTGGCCGTGCTGGCCAACCCCGACCTCGAGCTGGTGGGTTGCTACGCGTGGAGCCCTGACAAGGAGGGCACCGACGTCGGCGGCGGCGTGCTCGCCACCCACGACGTGGACGCGCTCCTCACCCTCCGTCCGGACTGCTTCGTCTACAACCCGAAGTGGCCCGACGTCGACGAGCTCGTGCGCATCCTCACCTCGGGCGCCAACGTCGTCACCACCGCCGGCTTCATCACCGGCCACGCCCTGGGCGAGGGCCGTGACCGCATCGAGGCGGCGTGCCTGGCCGGCGGCAGCTCGATCTTCGGCTCCGGCATGAACCCCGGCTTCGCCAACCTCCTCGGCCTGGTGTCGGCCGGCATCTGCGACCGGGTCGACTCGATCACCGTCACCGAGTCGGTCGACTCCACCGGCTACGACTCGGCCGACACCGAGCGCTCGGTCGGCTACGCCCGACCCATCGACGACCCCGAGCTGCCCGCCATGGTCGAGCGGGGCACGGCCGTGTTCGGCGACGGCGTGCGCCTCATGGCCGAGGCCCTCGGCATCGAGCTCGACGAGGTCCGGTGCGAGTCCGAGTTCGCCCAGACCACCGAGGACCTCGACCTCGGCTCGTGGGACATCAAGGCCGGGTGCGTGGCCGGCATCGCCGCCTCGTGGCAGGGCGTCCGCAACGGCCGGACGGTCATCGACCTCCGGGTGCGCTGGCGCAAGGGCCGCACGCTCGAGCCCGACTGGAAGGTCGAGCACGGCTACATCGTCGAGATCGAGGGCCAGCCCAACGTCCGCACCAAGCTCGAGATCGCGCCGCCCAAGGACTTCCGGGCCACCTCGTTCAAGGACTACATGGTCCTCGGGATGATCATCACCGGCCTCCCGGCGGTGCACGCCATCCCGGCGGTCGTCGCCGCCCGGCCCGGCATCGTCACCTACACCGACCTGCCCCTGATCACGGCGAAGGGGTTCGTGTCGCCGTGACGCCCGTGTTCCACCGGCGGGTCGAGCTGGTCGCCGGCGACGGCACGGTCGCCGCCACCATCGAGGACTTCAACCACCACTTCGAGATCACGGTCGCCCACGACGGCGAACGGGTCACCGGGTTCGCCGCCAACCCGGTGCGAGCGCCGTGGTCGCAGTGCCCGGGCGCGGCCGCCGAGCTCGACGAGCTGGTCGGCGCGCCCGTCGGCGTGCGACCGGCCAGCGCCCACCCCGACCACCACTGCACCCACCTGATCGACCTGGCCTGCGTGGCGGTGCGCTTCGCCGGGTCGACCGGCCGTCGCCGCTACGACGCCGAGATCACCGATTGGGACCAGCCGACGGCCACCGCCGTCGTCACCCGTGACGACGGCCTCCGGCTCGAGTGGCAGGTCAGCCGCATGGCCATCGAAGGGCCCGACCCGTACACCGGCCTGTCGCTCGGCGCCGGCTTCACGCCGTGGGTGCTCACCGAGCTCGACCCTGACACGGCCGAAGCCGCGCTCATACTCCGGCGCGCCGCGTGGATGTCGCCGAGCCGGGGCTTCGACCTCGACTCGTTCGCCACGCTCGACCAGACCGGCCTGGGCGAGGGCGTGTGCTTCGCCACCCAGCCCCAGCGGATCCACATCGCCACCCGCAACGTCGGGGTCGCCCGCTCTACCGCTTGAGGTAGCCGTCGCCGCACTTGAACCCCCTGGCCGGGTCGGTGCGGACGTACTTGCCGCCCTTGACGGTGACGACGAGGAAGCACGTGGCCGGCCGCTTGGAAGCCGGGCCGATGGGAACGACCAACCCGTTGGCGTCGAAGGTGTCGATCCGGCGCAGCGCGGCGAGCACGCCGGCCCGGGTCGCCTTGGGTCCGGCGGCCTGAAGGGCCTGGGTGAAGAGCCGCCCCGACGCCCAGCCGTACACGGCGAAGAGGTCGGGCTTGGCCCCCGGCTTCACCCGCTGGAGCCACTGCCGGAACAGGGCGACCTCCGGGTTCGAGGCGTCCTCGCCCAGGTACATGGCCTGACCCTGGATGTTGATGATCCCCTCACCGGCACTCCCGACCAGCGGGAAGAACGTGGCGTCGTAGGCCACGTTGCTCACGACGAAGGCATCGGGCTTGAAGCCCTGCTGCTGCATCGACTTGGCCAGACGGGCCACCGTCTTCACGTCGGCCGAGAGGAGGTGCACGAGCTTGACGCCCGACGACTTCATGCGGACGACGTCGGCCGTGAAGTCGGTCTCCGTCGCCTGGTAGCCGCGGGCGTAGGCGAACTTGTAGCCAACGGACTCGGCGGCGCCGCGGTAGCCGTCGTAGACCGCCTTCGACGCCGGAACGTCGGGATAGAGGGTGCCGACCGAGCCGATGGCGCCGGGGTAGTGCTGCTTCACCCAGTTGAACGGGCCGAGCGGGCCGCCCGGTGCGACCGGGCTCGGCGAGAAGTTGTACGGCGTCGCGTTCCGGCTGTTGGTCAGGGCCACGCCGATGTCGGGCAGCTTCGCCCCGCTCACCGCGGCGTTGCCGGCATCGTCGTAGAGCGAGAACGAGCCGACGAAGGCGAAGGCCTTCGCCGCCAGGTCCTGCGCCGCGGCGCGGTACTGCCCGGCGTCGAACTGGTCGTCGCGCACCTCGAGCTTCAGCTTCCGGCCGAAGATCCCGCCCTGGCTGTTCTGGTAGGCGATGAACGCCTGGGTCCCGATCACGGCGCCCTGGAACAGGCCGGGAACCGGGCCCGACAGCGTCGAGATGTTGCCGAGCGTGATCTGGTTCGACGTCACGCCGACATCGGTCGCACCGCCGTTTCCGCCGGGCGGGGCCGACGTGGTCGGCGAGGCGGCCGCCGGCGTGGACGCCGCGCCGGCCGCCGTCGTCACCGGGCCACCCGCAGCTGCCGTCGT
>JAODBP010000305.1 GCA_025464025.1 Actinomycetes bacterium
GTCGCCGTGCCCGCCCTCACCGCGTCGCCCCCGCCCCCGCCTGCCGCGCCGCCGCCGGTGGTGGTCGTCACGACGGTCGCCCCGGCGACCGCGCCGATCACGGTGCGCTCGACCCACGGCGCCCGCCCCAAGGTGGTGGCCCGGGTGGCGCCGACGACCACGACGGCGGTGGCCGCCGTGGCCGCAGCCGGGACGGTCGACGCGGCGACGGCGCCGACCACGACGACCTCGACGGTCCCGGCCGAGACGAACGGGTCGCCGTCCGGCCCGTCGACCTCGGAGGGCACGTGGTCGTCGGACCGAGGCGAGTCCGTTGCCGCTGACGCGCCGACGGGCCGCACGACCCGGGCCGAGCGCGCCGCGGCCGACGACGAGGCCAAGGCGTCGGCCAAGGCGCGGGCGGCCGAGGCAAAGGCGGCGGAGGAGGCCGCGAAGCGCTCGGCCAAGGAGCGGGCGGCCGAGGCGAAGGCGGCGGAGGAGGCCGCGAAGCGCTCAGCAAAGGAGCAGGCGGCGGCGGCCAAGGAGAAGGAAGCGGCGGCGAAGGCCGGGGCGGAGCGGGCGGCGACCCAGGTGAAGGCCCAGTCGGAGCGGGGCCGACGGGCCACGGTCGAGCTCACCACCACCACCACGACCGCACCGCCGGCGACGACCACGACCACGACGGCACCACCGTCGACCGAGCGCCGCAACGACGACCACGCCGACCACGCCGGAGGTCGGCACCGCGGGGACGGCCGGTCCTAGGCTCGCCGCCATGACCGACGTCGCCGAGGCCTGCGCCCTGCCCCACCCGCGCCTTCCGATGGCCGACCTGCCGCCCGAGGTCGCGGCGCAGGCCAAGGCGACGGGCACGACCGCCTTCCTGGGCCAGTTCGGCCACGCCCCCGGGCTCATCGAGGGCTGGTTGGCCTGGTACCGCCCGCTGATGCTCGGCGGCACCGTGCCGACCCGCACCAAGGAGCTGTGCCGGCTCGCCGTGGCCAGCCGCACCGGGTGCCACATGTGCCAGAACGGCCGCTTCCCCGACCCGAGCGGCACGGGTGCGGCGGTGGCGGAGGACGACGCCGAGGCGGTGCTCGCCGGTCGCTTCGGCGGCTTCAGCCCCGCCGAGCAGGCTGCCCTCGCCTACACGGTCGCCTACTACGCCGACCACATGACGATCCCCGACGAGGCGATCGAGCGGGCGTGCGCCGAGCTGGGCAACGACGGCTTCCTCGAGCTGGCGCTGATGGTCGCCCAGTTCACCGGCATGGGCCGGCTGTTCTCGGCCCTGGGCATCACCGCTGGCTAGCCCGGACGACCGCACGCCGGTCGTCGTCGGGGCCGGGCAGGTCACCGTCCGGCCCGGTGGGTCGGCGCTCGAGCCGGTCGAGCTGATGGCCGAGGCGCTCCGCCGCGCCGCGGCCGACAGCGGCGCGTCGGGCGTGCTCGATGCGGCCGAGTCGGTGCGGGTCGTCGCCCTGCTGTCGCGGCGCTACGGCGACCCGGCCGCGCTGGTGGCGTCGAGCCTGGGGCTGGGCGACGTGCAGACGGTGCTGACCACCGACGGCGGCAACAGCCCGTCGTCGCTCCTCGGCCGCACGTCGCAGCAGATCGTCGACGGCGAGCTCGACGTTGCCCTGCTCTGCGGTGGCGAGGCGTGGGCCACCCGCACCGCGGCCCGCCGGGCCGGCACCGACCTCGACTGGGTGACCCAACCCGATGGCGTCGAGCCCGACGTCGTCCTGGGCTCGCCGCTCGACATGTGGCACCCGGCCGAGGCCGCCCTCGACATCAAGCAGCCGGTCGAGGTCTATCCGCTGTTCGAGCAGGCGCTCCGGGCCCGGCTCGGTCGCACCGACGAGGAGCACCGGGCCGTGCTCGGCGCGCTGTGGTCGCGCTTCAGCCAGGTCGCGGCCGCCAACCCCGATGCCGCCGATCGCGCGGTGCGCACGGCCGACGAGATCACCACGCCGGGCCCGGGCAACCGGCTCGTGTCGTGGCCGTACACGAAGCTGCTGTGCTCCAACGAGCAGGTCGACCAGGGCGCCGGCCTCATCGTGTGCTCGGTGGCGGCCGCCCGGCGCCTGGGCATCCCGGCGGAGCGGTGGGTGTTCCCGGTCGCCACGGCCGAGGCCAAGGACGTGCACGTCTCCGAGCGGTGGGACCTCGCCACCTCACCGATGGTCGGTGCCGCCGGTCGGCTGTTGTGGTCGATGGCCGGGGTCGGCGCCGACGACGTCGGCCTGCTCGACCTCTACTCGTGCTTCCCCTCGGCGGTCGAGGTGCAGGCCGCCGAGCTGGGCATCGGGCTCCACCGCGACCTCACCGTCACCGGCGGCATGCGGTTCTTCGGTGGGCCGTGGAACGACTACCCGATGCACGCCTTCGTGACGATGGTGCAGCGGCTGCGCGCCGAGGGCGGCCTGGGGCTGGTGACTGGCAACGGCGGCTACATCACCAAGCAGGCGGCCACGCTGCTGTCGGCGACACCGCCGGCCCAGCCGTTCCGGCTGGCGAGCGCCCAGGCCGAGGTCGACGCCCTGCCGACCCGTGGCGTCGCCGACGAGGGCACGGGCGTGGTGGAGACGTTCACCGTCAGCCACGACCGCAACGGCCCGACCCGGGGCGTCGTCGCCGCGCTCCTGCCCGACGAACGCCGGTGCTGGGGCCTGGTCACCGAGCCCGCCGCCATGGCCGACCTCCTGTCCAGCGACCCCATCGGCCAGCCGGTCACCATCGAGGCGGGTGTGGCCCACCTCCACTGATCGAACTGGCGACGGATCGACAACAGAAACGTTGTCAATCCGTCGCCAGTTCGGTGGGGGTCAGTCCCAGACGGTGGCCATGTCGGAGCCGACGACGCGGTCGACGACGTGGGGGATGCCGGCGGCGTCGAGGTGGGCGACGGTGCGGCGCTCGGCCTCGGCGAAGGCGGCGTCCTGGTCGGGCTCGCGGACCTCGAAGCGCATGGTGAAGTTCCGCAGCGGCCGCTCGTAGGTCAGCGAGCCCTCGGTCGTGAACCGGCCGGCGACCAGGACGTCGTGCTCGTCGAGCTCGGCCCGCAGTCGCTCCCGGGTCGGCTCGTCGAGCTCGACGAACCGACCCCGCACGATCACCCGGTAGATGCCCACCCCTTCAGGGTGCCAGGAAGACCGTCTTGCGCTGGACGAACTCCTCGATGCCGGCCCGGCCGCCCTCGCGGCCGAAGCCGCTCTGCTTGTAGCCCCCGAACGGCGTGGCCGGGGAGATGCCGCCCATGCCGTTGGCCACCACGGTGCCGGCGGCCAGCCCGTTGATCATCCGCTGCACGCGCGACGTGTCGCGGGTGTGGACGTAGGCGCCGAGGCCGAAGTCGCTGTCGTTGGCCAGGGCCAGCACCTCGTCCTCCGACGAGAACCGCAGGATCGCCTGCACCGGGCCGAACACCTCGTTGCGGGCCAGGTCGCTGTCGTGGTCGACATCACCGAACACGGTCGGCGCCACGAACCAGCCGTCGGCCAGCTCGCCCCCGAGGCGCTCCCCACCCATGAGCACGGTGGCCCCGTCGCCCTTGGCCCGCTCGATCACGCCGAGGATGCGCTCCATGGCCGACTCGCTCACCACCGGGCCGATGAACGAGGCCGGGTCGAGGGGATCGCCGACCTGGAAGGCGCCGAGCGTGCCGAGCACCTTCTCGACCACGGCGTCGTAGACGTCCTCGTGCACGTAGGTGCGGGTCGGGAGGGCGCACCCCTGCCCGGCCAGCAGCGCGGTGCCGAAGATGGCGCACATGCCGGCGGCGGTGTCGAGATCGCCGTCGGGGAAGACGATGTTGGCCGACTTGCCACCCAGCTCGAGAGCGAGGGGCGTGAGGTGCTCGGCCGCCTTGACCATCATCTTGCGAGCGGCCACGCCGCCGCCGGTGAAGCTGATCTTGTCGACGTCGGGGTGGCCGACCAGCGCGGCCCCGGCCTCGGCGCCGCCCACGACCACGTTCAGCACGCCCGGCGGCATCCCGGCCTCGAGGGCCAGCTCGGCGAAGCGGAGCATGCCGAACGGGGCCAGCTCCGGCGGCTTGGCCACCACGGTGTTGCCGGCGGCGAGGGCGGGCGAGCACTTCTGGCCCATGCCCATCATCGAGCCGTTCCACGGCGGGATGGCGGCGATCACGCCGTACGGCTCGAGCCGCACGTACGAGAGGCCCTGCTCGGCCGACAGCACCTCGCCGTCGAGCTTGTCGCACCAGCCGGCGTAGTACCGGACCCACGCCGACGTGTAGAAGCCGGGGTTCATCACGCTGACCGGCGTGCCGTTGTCGAGGGCGGCCAGCTCGGCCGCCTCCGGCCCGTTGGCCTCGAGCAGGTCGGCCAAGCGGTAGAGGACGGCGGCCCGATCCAGCGGCGACCTCGCCGCCCACTCCGGCTGCGCCGCCCGGGCCGCGCCCACGGCGGCATCGACGTCGGCGGCACCGGCCAGGCCGACCTCGGCCTGGGGCTTCCCGGTCGCCGCGTACCTGTGGACGTAGGTGCCGGCGGCGTCGCTCGGCGCCCACGCGTCGCCGACCAGGTGGCCCTGGGCGGCCAGCCGCTCGACGGTCTTCGACGTCTCGGTCGTTTTCAAGGGATCACGTACCCCCCGTCGACGGGCAGGGCCACGCCCAGCACGAACGAGGCCGCGGGGGTGCACAGCCACAGGGCGGCCTCGGCGATCTCCTCGGCCTCCCCGATGCGTCCGATGGGGTGGAGCTTCTTCAGCTCCTCGTCGATGCCCGGCATGTTCTTGATGGCGGCGTCGACCATCGGCGTGCGGGCCGTGCCCGGGCAGATGGCGTTGACCCGCACGCCGAGGTGCCCGTAGTCGAGGGCGGCGACCTTGGTGAGGCCGAGCACGCCGTGCTTCGACGCCGTGTAGGCCGCCTGGTTGGCGTAGCCGACGAGGCCCACGCCGGACGCCGTGTTGACGATGGCACCGCCGCCCCGCTCGAGCATCCTCGGGATCTCGGCCTTGAGGCAGTGGTAGACGCCGGTGAGCATGACCGCCATGGTCCGGTCCCACCCGTCGTCGGGGTAGTCGGCCAGCGGCACCATCGGCGCCGTGATGCCGGCGTTGTTGTGGGCGCAGTCGAGCCCGCCGTAGGTGTCGACGGCGTGCTGCACCATGGCGAAGACGTCGGCCTTCTCGGCCACGTCGGTGCGGATGAAGCTGGCCTGGCCGCCCTTGCCCTCGATGAGGTCGACGGTCTCGTGGCCGCCCGCCTCGTCGACGTCGGCCACCACGACCGCGGCGCCCTCCCGGGCGAAGATCGTGGCCGATGCCCTGCCGATGCCTGCGGCCGCCCCCGTGATGACGGCGACCTTCCCCTCCAGAGATCCCATGGGGTCACCGTAATGTGTCCTCATGGATCGTTTCAGGGGTCGCGTCGCCTTGGTGTCCGGGGCGGCGAGCGGGATCGGCAAGGCCATCGCCGACCGGCTGGCTGACGAGGGCGCGACGGTCGTCGCGTCCGACCTCACCGGCGACGTGGTCTGCGACGTCACATCGATGGAATCGTGCCGGGCCGCCGTCGCCACCACCCTCGAGCGCCACGGCCAGCTCGACATCCTCTGCAACGTGGCCGGCATCGGGATCTCGCACCCGATCACCGACTTCCCGGTCGAGGACTGGAAGCGGATCATCGACATCAACCTCACCGGCACGTTCCAGCTCTCGACCGCGGCGCTGCCCGCTCTGCTCGACGGCGGCGGCTGCATCGTGAACCTGGCCTCGGTCTCGGCCCTGCGCGGCTCGCCCTACAACGCGGCCTACGCCGCGTCGAAGGCGGCCCAGGTGTCGCTCACCAAGTCGATGGCCGTCGAGCTGGCCAAGCAGGGCGTCCGGGTCAACGCCGTGGCCCCGAGTGCGGTGCTGACCCCGTTCCTCACCGGCTTCTCGCTCCCCGACGACGCCGACCTGGCGCTCGTCTCGCGGGCGTCGGCGCCGATGGGCGTGGTGCTCGATCCGTCCGAGGTCGCCGCCGCCGTCGCCTACCTCTGCTCCGACGACGCCCGCTCGATGACCGGCTCGGTCCTCGTCCTCGACGGCGGCGCCTCGGCCTGAGGCCCGCTCGCGGTGGGAGGCATAGCGTCCCGGGCATGCGCAAGGAGCAGGTCACCCGCATCGGCCTCGCCTACCTGGCGCTCACCGAGCTGGTCCCCGGTGTGTGGGGCGTGCTCGACCCCGAGGGCTTCTTCCGGAACTTCCCGGGGTTCGGCCGGCACTGGGTCGCCGTCGAGCCGCCCTACAACCACCACCTGGTGGTCGACGCCGCGTCCGGCTTCCTGGCCATCGGCGTGGCCCTGCTGCTCGCCTTGGTGTGGCGGGAGCGCCGGGTTCGCCAGCTCGCCCTGGTCACGTACCTCGCGGGCACGGTGCCCCACGCCGCCTACCACCTGACCCACGAGGCCGACGGCCTCTCGACCGTCGACCTCGTGCTCAGCGCCGGCGGGCTGGCCGTCGGGTGCCTGGTGGCGGTGGCGCTGCTGGTGCGGCTGCGTCGCTAGAAGACGCAGAACAGGTTGCCCTCGACGTCGGCGAGGACGACCCAGTCGTCGTGGGTGGCGTCGACGGTGCCGCCCAGCCCCACGAGGCGGTCGACCTCGGCCGCCCGGTCCTCCGACTCGAAGTCGAAGTGCCAGCGGTTCTTGGTCGACTTGTCGTCGTCGGTGTGCTGGATGCAGATGCGCTGCGGCTCGCCCTCGTCGCCGAGGAACACGTAGCCCTCGGCGGCATCGCCGACGACCTTGCGGTCGAGGGCCGCGGCCCAGAACTCGGCCATCTTCGTGACGTCGTCGGCGTCGATGGTGGTGGCGGTGATCTTCATCGGGGGTCCTCCTTGAGGGGCCAGTGGATCTCGGTGCGGAGCTCGTCGAGGTAGAGCTCGCGGACGGGCAGCTCGGCGGAGTCGGCGTTGGTCGCCACCCACGCGCCGAGGTTGAGGTACGAGTCGTCGAGGGTGTCGAGCGGGCCGTGGTGCACGAGCACGGCGACCTCGGTGGCCGGCAGCTCGCCGACCCGCACCGGACCCTTGCCCAGCAGCGGCGGCGCGGTCACCGGGAGGAAGGCGACGGCGGCGATCGGCTCGTCGTCGACCTGCTCGGGGTAGCAGGCGCCGAACTTCCCGGAGACGGCCGCGCCCGACGTGCGGGCCACCTCGTCGAGGGTGGCGCGGCTCCGGGCGACGAACTCGGCGAGGTCGTCGACCTGGCCGCCGACCATGAGCACGGTCTGCGCCGGTTCGAGCCGGCGGTGCACGGGCGTGTGGAGGGCCGGTACCTCGAGCCCGAGCTGGAGCTCGTCGAGCGCCCGCTGCGTGGTGGCCAGGCGGTCCTCCAGCACCCGGCCGTGCTCGGCCAGCACCTTGCGGGTGACCTCGGGGTCGCGGGCGCGGAGCACCTCGCCGACGGCGTCGAGCGGCACGTCGAGGTCGCGCAGCCGCCGGATGATGACGGCGTCGGTCAGCTGGGCCGAGGTGTACGACCGGTAGCCGTTGGCCGGGTCGACCACGGCCGGGACCAGCAGCCCGGCCTCGTGGTAGGCGCGCAGGGCCTTGATCGAGAGCCACGACGCCCGGGAGAACGGGCCGATGCGGAGGAGGTCGTCGGACACGCCCCCATCCTCGGGTCTCCCCCCGGGGGAGGGTCAAGTGCCGACCTACGGCTGCACGTCCACCGTGGCGTGGCTCTGCGCCTTCGGGAACCAGATGCGCACGTCGCTCTGCGAGAGCACGAGCACCGCGCCGCCGAACCGCTCGGCCCGGTAGTGGTCGTAGTCGCCGCAGCAGCCCTGGAGGAACGCACTGCGATCGGTCCACCGCTGGCCCTCGATCGGCTGGCCCGTGCGCATGCGTCGCATCACCCACGTGTCACCCGACTCGGCGAGGAAGACGTCGTCACCGCCCACGCCGAGGATCTGCTGCTGCCGCGACCGGGCCGGCTCGGTCCAGAGGACCCGGCCGGAGCCGACGTCGACACCCACGAGGTCGAGGCGGCACTGGCCCTGACCGTCGCGCGGACCGCACGACCAGACCACGACCGAGCGGTCGTCCTGCACCACGCCTCGGCCTTCGAGCGGAGGACGCTCGATCGGCACTCGCCACTCCACCGCGTCACCCGTCTTCGCCACGAGCGTCGACGGCTGGGTCGAATCGTCGAACGACACCACCGTGGGTGGGTCGGGTTCCGGCAGCCATCGTCCGCCCCGCCAGACGCTGCCGCCGTAGCGGGGTTCCCCGTCGTCGGTCAGCTCGAAGGTCACTGCATGGTTGGTGGGGGGCGGGGGCGTGACGTCCGTCCGCTCCCCCGTCGTGAGATCGACCAGCGTCAGGATCTTGGGGGTGCTCGAGTCGGTGTCGGTCCGGCCGATGAGCGCCCAGGTGCTCGATGTGGCGTACACGTCGTCGGTCCGATCGAGCCGGTCGCGCTGGTGGCCGTCAGCGGCGTCGAGCAGGAGCGTGGCACCGTCCTTCGTGTACGCCGCCCTGCCGGGCAGCGGGTAGACGACCACGAGGACGACGTCGGCGTGGTCGCCGGTGCCGAGCGCGGTGACGGTCCCGTCGACGCAGCGGGTCCACCGCACACGGCCGTCGTCGTCCACCGCGGTGACCATCGACGTGGCGGCGTCGCTCGACTCCCCGGGTGCGGCCGACACGACGGTGGCACCGTGGAGCCGACCCCATGCCACCCGCGGGAGCTGGTCGGGGTGGGCGACGTCGCGACCGGTGCGTGGCAGGTGCACCACGATCGACGGGGCGGCGCCCAGCGGCCCGAACGTCGCCGACCCTCTCGAGGACGCCGTGGGGTCGTCCGACGTCTCCTGGCACGGCCACGACCACGATTCCGCGATCTCGACCGTGGTGGACGTCGCCGAGGGTGTCGACGTCGTCGACGTGGGACCGGGGTCCTCCCTGGACGCGTCGCCGCCGCAACCGGCCAGGACGGCGAGGGCGACGAGAGCGGCTCCGGTGCGCACGCCTGTGTGACGCACCGGGAGCCGACTTCGTTTCGCGCCTACCGCCGCGCGTCGGCCAGGGTGACCGTCTCGGTGTCGCGGCCGGAACGGAGGGTGACGCCGGGGCGGGCGCCGGTGTCGGCCCCGCCGGCCACCACCTCGACGCCGGACACGAGCACGTGCTCGACACCGATGGCCTCGGCGTAGAGGCGTTCGCCGCCGCCGGGCAGGTCGGTGCGCACCTCCGACGGCTTCGACCCGACCGTGGCCGGGTCGAACACGACGAGGTCGGCGATCCAACCCTCGGCGACGCGCCCGCGGTCGCGCAGGCCGTAGTGGCGGGCGGGCCGGTCGGCCATCATCTCGACCGCCTCCTCGACGCTGAGCAGCCTGCGGTCCCGCACGACCTCGGACAGCACGACGGTCGGGTAGTTGGCGTGGCACATCAGGTCGAGGTGGGCGCCGGCGTCGGAGCCGCCGAGCATCACCCGCTTGTCCTTCCACACCGACACGCGTCGGGCCCAGCCCTCGTCGGACCGACCGAGGGTGGGGGTCAGCGACGGCAGCACCATGTAGAGGGTCAGGCGGTCGGGAAGCACCACGTCGAGCAGCACGTCGATCACGTCGGTGCCCCGCGACGCGGCGATCTCGGCCAGCGACAGGCCGACCCACTCGGAGTCGGCGTCGGCCACCTCCATGAGGTCGAAGTTGGCCAGCACGCCCATGGCCTTCTCGGCCACCTGCTCGGCGCCGGCGCGCAGCGTGGCCCGGGTGTCGGGGTCGGCCACGGCGGCCCGGCGCCCGGCCTCGTCGAGGTCGAGCACCTCCCGCCAGCCGGGGAGGTTGGGGAGCACGTTGCCGGCCCGCATCCGCATCATGTCGGGGAGGGCCAGGGCCACGACGTGGCCGCCCTTGCCCGCCGCGATGTCGGAGGCCTGGAGCTGCTGCTCGAAGATCTCTTCGGAGGCGAGGCTGCCGAGCAGGTTCCAGTTGAGCGGGCGGTCGGCGGCCAACGACATGTCGGCCATGAGCTGCATCTTGTCCTCGGGGATCGGGCCCACCGTGGGGATGAACTCGAGCGTGGTGCCCTCGTGGTCGCGCACCGCGCCGGCCAGGGCGATGAGCTCGTCGTAGGACGCGGCCCGCGACGGGACCGGCGCGCCGTCGCCGTCGGTGTGGCCCTCGCCCAGCGACGACGAGAAGCCGAGGCCGCCCTCGGCCACCGACCGCCCCACCAGCGCGACCATGGCGGCGAGCTGCTCGGGCGTGGCCGGCTGCGAGGTGGCGGCGTCGCCCATGACGACTCGACGCACGGTCGAGTGGCCGACCATGAAGCCGGCGTTCACCGCGACGTTGCCGTCGAGCCGGTCGAGGTAGTCGCCGAACGTGGTCCAGTCCCAGTCGCCGGCCAGCGCTTCGAGCGGCATGCCCTCGACCACCGCCATCATCCGCTTCACGTAGTCGGCGTGGTCGGGCCCGAGCGGGGCGATCGAGAAGCCGCAGTTCCCGGCCAGCACCGTGGTGACGCCGTGCAGGGGCGACGGGCTGGCCGTCGGGTCCCACAGGAGCTGGGCGTCGTAGTGGGTGTGGACGTCGACGAAGCCGGGGCACACGACCTTGCCGGCGCAGTCGATCGTCCTCGTCGCGTCCTCGTCGACCGAGCCGATGGCCACGATGCGCCCGTCGCGGATCGCCACGTCGGCGACGAACGACGGCGCGCCCGTGCCGTCGACGACGGTGGCGCCCTTCAGCAGCAGGTCGAGCACGTCAGTTGCCCCGCTCGACGAGGTAGGCGTCGACGGCGGCCTCGACGACCGTGCCCTTGAAGTAGCCCGGGTTGGTGCCGGTGTAGAAGTCGACCGGGTTCGAGAAGGTGAACTTCTTGAACGCGGCCTCGTCGATCCACTCGTGGTCGACCATCTCCCACGCCTCCTCCAGCACCTCGGCCATGTCGGGCACGTCCCAGTGCGCGATGTCGGAGCCCATCATCGCCTTCAGCTCGGCGCCGAACGGGTTGACCTTGGTGTTGAAGGCCATCGACGTCATCGGGTCGTCGGCTTCGCACCCGAACCAGAAGCGGTCGACGAAGAGCTTCTTGATGTCGGACTTCTCCTCGATGCCGCAGGCACCGAACTCGTCCATCAGCTCCTCGGGCTCGGCCGGACGGTTCATCAGGCCACCGCTGATCGGCGGGACGTCCGGCGCGTACCTGGCGACCATCTCGCCCATGAGCTTGCGGTCGACCAGCGCGGGGTCGAGGTGGCTGCGCAGGCTCTTGATGTTGCGCTTCTCCCAGTGGCCGATGATGTCGCTGTAGAGGGCCGCGGCCCACGCCACGCCGCCCTCCAGGAAGGCGAAGTTCATCTCGGGGAAGCGCCTGGTGACGCCGCCGAGGAACAGCGACTTGGCCAGGCTCTGCTGGCCCTCGGCCAGCATCGACAGGTGGTTGAAGACGTAGCTCGAGATCGAGCGGTACGGCGTCATCCCGATGAAGCCCGAGTGGAAGGCGACCGAGACGCCGAGCTCCTGGGCCTTGGCCCAGACCGGGTCGTAGTCGTACTTCGAGTCGAGCCCGAACTGGTCGAGCCAGAACGCGTACTGCGACACGGCCGGGTCGGCGTCCTTCAGGGCGTCGAACGGGCGCTGCACGTAGCCGGCGCACAGCACCGACTTGAAGCCGAGGACGTTGACGGCGTACTCGAGCTCGGCGACGGCCTCCTCCGGCGTGTGCATGGGGATGGCCGCGACCGGCGCGAGGCGATCGGCGAAGGGCGCGAACGTCTCGGCGTTCGACCGGTTGAGGGCCCGGCACGTGCCCCGGCGGTACTGCTCGTCGGGCGTGTGGAGGAACACGAGGCCGAGGCTCGGGTACACGACGGAGAAGTCGAGGCCGAGCTCGTCGAGGCGCTCGTAGAGCAGCTCGGGGAACAGCGCGGTGGCCAGGTCGATCGTCTGCTTGGCCGGCGACGACCACCACGGGCCGCGCGGCGTGCGGGTCGCGACCCGCTCCTCGGGGGTCTGCTCGTGCCACGTCTTCGGGCTGCCCGGGGAGGCCGGCAGCAGGCGCTGGAGCGACGGGTGGTCGAGCGACAGGCCCTCCTGCTCGAGGAAGGGCACCAGGGCCGGGAAGTACTCCGCCATGTGGCCGTCGATGTCGACGATGGGGTGGCTCAGGCGCTTCCGGATCTCGGCGGAGGTCTCGTGCATTCGATAATCTAACCTCATTACTGCCGGACGTGACAAGGTGCTGCGGGGTTGGGAGTGGAGGGAGAGGCATGGCCTATGACGTGATCATCCGCAACGGGACCGTCGTCGACGGGTCGGGCCTCGGCAGCTTCCGCGCCGACGTCGGCATCGTGGGCGACCGCATCGCCTTCGTCGGGCGGATCAAGGAGCGCGGGGCCAGCGAGATCGACGCCGACGGCCTCGTCGTCACCCCTGGCTTCGTCGACGGCCACACCCACATGGA
>JAODBP010000309.1 GCA_025464025.1 Actinomycetes bacterium
CCCGCCTGCGGCTTCCACAACCGGCGCCGGAGCCGCGGTCCGTAGGGCTACCGTCCGCCCCCGTGGGGGCGCTCGACGGCATCGACCTGACCGATCTCGACAACTTCGCGGCCGGGTTCCCGCACCACCTGTTCGAGCAGCACCGGGCCGAGGCGCCGGTGCACTGGCACGAGCCCACCGAGCACACGCCCGACGGCGAGGGCTTCTGGTCGGTGGCCACCCACGCCGAGGTGCTCCAGGTGCTGAAGGACCCGGCCACCTACTCGTCGGAGAAGGGCGGGGATCGCCCGTACGGGGGCACGCTCCTCCAGGACCTGCCGGTGGCCGGGATCGTGCTCAACATGACCGACGACCCCCGCCACAACCGGATCCGCCGGCTGGTGAGCAAGGGCCTCACGCCCCAGACGGTGCGCCGGCTGGAGGACGAGCTGCGCCGCCGGGCCGGTGCCCTGCTCGACGCGGTGCCCGACGGCGAGCCGGTCGACTTCCTCACCGACGTCGCCGCCGAGCTGCCGATGCAGATGATCTGCATCCTGCTCGGGGTGCCGGAGGAGGACCGCCACACGCTGTTCGCCGCCGTCGAGCCCGGCTTCGACTTCAAGACCGGCAACGGCACCGAGCGCGAGCTCAGCGACTTCGACATGACGGCCTACGGCCGGGCCCTCATCGCCGAGAAGCGGGCCCGCCCGACCGACGACATGCTCTCGGTCGTCGTCCACGCCCGCCTCGACGACACGCAACTCGAGGACATCGGTCCGCCGACGCTCACCGACGACGAGCTCTACATGTTCTTCAGCCTGCTGTTCGCCGCCGGAGCCGAGACGACCCGCAACGCCATCGCCGGCGGCCTCGCCGCCCTGCTCGAGCACCCCGACCAGCTCGACGCCCTCCGGGAGGCCCCCGACCTCATGACGACGGCGGTCGAGGAGGTCCTGCGCTGGACGACGCCCTCGCCGTCGAAGCGGCGCACGGCCACGTGCGCCACCGAGCTGGCCGGCCATCGCTTCGAGCCGGGCGACAAGGTGCTGGTCTGGGAGGGCTCGGCCAACCGCGACGAGCGGGTCTTCGCCCACTCGATGTCGTTCGACGTGGCCCGCGACCCGAACCCCCACGTCGGCTTCGGGCACGGCATCCACTTCTGCTTGGGCGCCAACCTGGCCAAGCTCGAGATCCGGGTGCTCTACGAGGAGCTGCTGCCGCGGTTCCGCTCGATCGAGCGGGCCGGGCCCGTCGAGTGGACGCGGAGCAACCGCCACACCGGCATCCGCCACCAGCCCCTGGTGCTGTCCCGATGAACGCGCGGAAGGCGGGCGAGGCGTACTGCGAGCGGGTCGGGGCCGGCGACGCCGATGCGCTGATGGCCCTCTTCGCCGACGACGCCGTGATGGTGCAGCCGGCCCGCGAGTTCCACGGGGCCGACGAGATCCGCGGGTTCTACGAGACCAACGTGCTGCCGTTCGGCGTGACGCTCCACGTGACGAGCTGGGTGCACGATGAGCCGGTCTGCGTGTTCGAGTTCGAGGCACGGGCCGCCGGGAGTGCCACGGGCTCCCACGCCGTCGACCACGTCACCGTCGGCGCCGACGGCCGCATCACCCGGCTGGCGGTCTACTACCGACGCTGAGGCGGGTACGTACCGGCGATGCGTCGGTGGACGAAGGTCAGCGAGGCGATCTCGCGCTTCCTCGGTTCGGGGAAGGCCCTGATCAGCCTCGTCTCGCTCGTCGGTGCCTGGCTGGTGTGGGGTGTGCTCAGCGGCTGGTCCCATGCGTGGGAGGTCGCGATGTCCACCGGCGCGCCGACCCTCACCCTGGTGCTGGTGATCTTCCTCCAGCACGCACAGAACCGCGACTCGAAGGCCACCCACCTCAAGCTCAACGAGCTGCTCGTCGCCCTCGAGGAACCCGACAGCGAGGTGGTCGCAGCCGAGGGCAAGGGCGACGATGAGCTCGACCGGTTGGCCGACCGGCAGCAGGAGGCGGCAGGCTCAGGGTCATGACCCAACCCCCCGACGGCGCGATCGACGTCGTCGTCGAGATCCCCCGTGGCAGCCGCAACAAGTACGAGATGGACAAGGAGAAGGGGGTCATCCGCCTCGACCGGCGGCTCTTCTCGGCCACCGTCTACCCGGCCGACTACGGCTACGTGCCGGACACCCTGGCCGAGGACGGCGATCCGCTCGACGCCCTGGTGCTCCTCGACGACCCCACGTTCCCCGGTTGCTGGGTGACGTGCCGGCCGGTGGCCGTCCTCTGGATGGAAGACGACAAGGGCCCCGACGCCAAGCTCATCTGCGTGCCGATGAGCGACGTCCGGTGGGACAAGGTCGCCGACATCGAGGACGTCCCGAGCCAGCTCCTCGACGAGGTCCGGCACTTCTTCGAGGTCTACAAGATGCTCGAGCCGGACAAGCACTCGACCACGCGTGAGTGGGGCAACGCGGCCGACGCGTGGGCCGAGATCGAATCGTCACGGCTCCGCTACCCGGGGTGACGCCCGTCTCTCATGGAGACGTCACCCCAGCTTCACGCTGTGCTCACGCCCTGCTGACCTCGGCGAAAACCCGGTCCGGCACGATCACGGGGTGATGGACACGCTGCCAACCACCTCCTACGTCTCGCGTGTGGTCGCTCTGCCTCCCGGTGTCGCGTGCCAGGTGTTCGACGCCTGCCGCGCGGATCGGCAGTACCGATCGGTCGACCTGTCCCGCTGGACGGTGCCGGCCGGGCCGACCGTCTTCCTCTCGCTCCACGGCGACGGCACCACCGTCGCTCCCGATCCGACGCGCTCGTGGGCCATGCGCACCGTGCCGGCAACGCTGCACGCGGCCCGGCTCGGCGGCACCTTCGCCGTCGAGCTCGAGCTCAACCCGTGGTCGGCCGCGCGGTCCGAGCTCGGCATCCGACTCGTCGGGCGCAAGCGCCCCTCCGCCCGCTACGTGCGGGCGGCCGGCGCGGTGGTGGACGCCCTGGTCTCCGAGCTCGACCTGCGGGGACTCCTGGCCCTGCACCCGAGCCACACCACGGGCACGGCGTCCGCCCGGCAGGAGGTCGCGACGTCTGCTTGGCTGTAGCGGTCAGCCGCCACGTGCCAGGGGGAACGCCAGTGAAGTCGCTCGAGGAGATCTCCGATCGCATGGAGATCCAGGACCTGCAGATCGCCTACAGCCACGCCATCGACTTCAAGCACTTCGATGAGCTGGACGCGGTCTTCACGCCCGACGCCCACATCGACTACACGGTCTTCGGCGGGCCCAAGGGCAGCTACCCCGAGATCAAGAAGTACCTGTCCGAGACCATGCCGATGTTCTCCGGCTACTACCACTTGCAGGCGACGAGCAAGGTCACGATCGACGGCGACACCGCCACCGGCGTGACGCCTTGCTACAACCCGATGGTCCTGCCCCTGGGTGAGGGCAAGGAGCAGATCTTCACCTGCGGGCTCTGGTACCACGACACGTACGTCCGCACGGCCGACGGCTGGCGCATCTCGAGCCGCGTCGAGGAGAAGACCTTCGTCGACAACATGCCCGCCGGCATGGGCTGAGCCCAGCCGGCGATCAGGCGGGGCGGGTCTCCGGGAAGCGCACGAGCGGGATCTGCCGGTCGGTCTTGGCCTGGTAGTCGGTGTACCAGGCGCGGTCCTGGACGAAGAGGTCCCAGATCCGCTGGTACTCGTCGCCCTCGAGGATCTCGGGGGCCGACCAGAACTGCTTGCCCTGGACCCGGCAGTGGACCTCGGGCTCCTTGCGGTCGCGGAGGTTGAGGAACCAGGCCGGGTGCTTCTCGTGGCCGGCGAACGAGCCGGCGACGATGCGGTTGCCCTCCGGGTCGTTCCAGGTCGGCAGGGCGATCTTGTGCTCGTTGCCGGACTTGCGGCCCACGGTGGTGATCACGATGTGGTGCATGCCGGCGAGGCACCAGACCTCGTCGGCGTCGGAGGTCTCCAGGGCGGCGACGTGGCCCTTGGTGATCTCGGGGATCTCCTCGTACGAGGGCGTCTCCCACTGCTGCTCCACACGCTGATCGCTCATGCTCCGGACGGTAGCGTGACCCTCGTGCCCCACGTCGCCGTGACTGCCCTCGGAGTCGACCGGCCCGGCATCGTCGCCGCTGTGACCGGCGTGCTGGTGCGCCACGGGGGCAACCTCGAGGACACGGCCATGACCAACCTCGGCGGCCACTTCGCCATGATGCTGGTGGTCGAGGTGCCCGACACCGAGAGCGCCGAGGCGCTCGAGGCCTCGCTGGTCGAGGAGGTCGGCGGGCTGGGCCTCACCGTCGCCGTGCGGCCCATCGTGGAGGCGCCCGCCGACGCCCCGACGGGTGAGCCGTGGGCCGTGTCGCTCTACGGCGCCGACCGGCCCGGGATCGTCCACCGGGTGGCCGAGAAGCTGGCCGAGCACGGTGCCAACATCGTCGACCTCAGCACCCGGGTCATCGGGCCCGGCCCGGAGCACGCCTACGTCCTGCTGCTCGAGCTCTCGCTGCCGGTGACCTC
>JAODBP010000326.1 GCA_025464025.1 Actinomycetes bacterium
TAGGGGTCGTCGAACACGGTCTCGTCGCGGTTGGCCGAGATGTACCAGATCACGACCTTGTCGCCGGCCTTGATCTGGTTGCCGTTGACCTCGGCGTCCTGGGTCGCCGTGCGACGGAAGCACATGACCGGGGTGCCCCAGCGGAGGATCTCCTCCACGGCACCGGGCATCAGCGAGAGGTCACCGACGAGCTGCTGCTTCTGCTCGGGGTGCTCGATGAGGGCGAGCATGCCGTGGGCCAGGGCGTTGCGGGTCGTCTCGTTGCCGGCCACGGTGAGCAGCAGGAAGAACATGTCGAACTCGAGCTCGGTGAGGGTGTGGCCCTCGACCTCGGCCCGGAGGAGGATCGACACGACGTCGTCCTGCGGGTTGTCCTTGCGCTCCGACGCCAGGTTGTGGGCGTAGGCGTAGAGCTCCATCGCCGCCTCGAGCGGGTTGTCGTCGCTGTTGGCGTACTCGGGGTCATCGGCGCCGACGAGGCGGTTCGACCAGTCGAACACGCGGAACCGGTCCTCCTGGGGCACGCCGAGGATGTCGGCGATGACCTGCAGGGGCAGCTCGGCGGCGACGTCGGTGACGAAGTCGCACTCGCCCTTCTCGCAGATGGCGTCGACGATGCGGGTGGCCCGGTCGCGCATGGCGTCGTCGAGCTGCTTGACCATGCGGGGCGTGAATCCCTTGTTGATCAGGAGCCGGTAGCGGGTGTGGAGCGGCGGGTCCATGTTCAGCATCATCTGCTGCTGCATGGTGAGGGCCTCGGCGTCCATCTCCGGGATCATCGTCCCGCCCTTGTGCGACGAGAAGCGCTCCCAGTCGCGGTTGATCTCGACCACGTCGGCGTGACGGGTGAAGCACCAGTAGCCGGGGCCGTCGGGCTCGTCCTGCCAGAACGCCTTGTCGCTCTTGCGGAGCTCGTCGAACCAGTCGAAGGGCACCTCCGTGACGAAGTTGCTGCGCTCGAACAGATCGATGGTGGCCATGGGTGGTTCCTCCGCGCGACGGTGGGCGGCTGCTGGGACTTAGAACACGTTCTACTCGGGCCGGCCCGGGGCCTGCCAGTCCGCGGGCCAATCCGCCGAGAGGCGGCCCTGCCACGCAGGCACCCGCTTCTCGAGGAACGCCATCACGCCCTCTCGCGCGTCGGGGTGGGCCATGAGGTGGTGGTGGAGGTGGGTCTCCATGGCCTCGATGCCGGCGGCGTCGTGGTCCCACGTCTCCCAGAGGAGCTTCTTGCTGACGGCCACCGAGACGGGGGCGGTCTTGGCGGCGATGTCGCGGGCCAGCTCGAGGGCGGCGGGGAGCACCTCGTCGTTGGGCAGGACCCGGCTGCACACGCCGAGGTCCTTGGCCTCGTGGCCGTCGAACATGCGGCCGCTGAGGAGGATCTCGGCCGCCCCGCTGAAGCCGGCGATCCGGGGGAGCGTCCAATGCGAGTAGCCGTCGCCCATCACGCCGCGGCGCACCTGGACGATGCCGTACTTGGCGTCGGCGGCGAAGAAGCGGATGTCGCACTGGAGGGTGATGGTGAACCCGATGCCGATGGCGTGGCCGTTGACGGCGGCGATGACGGGCTTGCGCACGTCCCACGCCCGCGTCTCGAGGGCGGCGGCGCTGAAGTTGCCCTCGTCGCGCTTCTTGAACGTGTCGCCACCGGACGAGAGGTCGGCGCCGGCGCAGAACGCGGGTGGGGTGCCGGTGAGCACGACGGCCCGCACGTCGTCGTCCTCGTCGGCGCTGCGGTAGGCGTGCGACAGCTCGTCGCCCATGCCCCCGCCGAAGGCGTTGCGCGACTCGGGGCGGTTGAGGGTGATGGTGGCCACGCCGTCGGCCACGTCGTAGAGGATCGACTCGTAGGTGGTCACGAGCTGGCTGCCTTGAGCTCGGCGGTGAACTCGGCGACGAGCTCGTCGCTGGCCTCGTACCAGGGGAAGTAGGCGCAGATCCGCTGGGCGTCGTCGCCGTAGCGGCGGACGACCTCCTCGGCGCACTGGCGGGGTGTGCCGTGCACGGCGATGGTCGAGATCATGTCGTCGGTGATGAGCTCGGCCATCTGGCCCCACTCGCCCCGCTTGGAGAGCGTGTTCAGCTCGGGCTGCAGGTCGCCCCAGCCCTCGACGTCGAGCACCGGCTTGTAGCTCGGGGTCGAGCCGTAGAAGGCGAGGAGGTTGCGCACGCCCTTGGCCGCCTCCAGCTCCTCGTCGGTGCGGCCGCAGCCGACGATGACCTCGGCCGTGATCTCGTAGTCGGCGCGGGTGCGGCCGGCGGTCGCGAGGCCGCGATCGATGGCGGGGAGCGTGCGCTCCTTCATGTGGCGCTCGCTGTTGAACGGCATGACGAGCACGCCGTCGGCCACCTCGGCGGCCATCTCGTTCATCCTCGGGCCGAGGGCGCCCACGAGGATCTTGGGGATGCCGTAGGGGTTCGGGCCGGGGTGGAACGCCGGGGTCATCAGCGTGTGCTTCGTGTACTCGCCCTCGTAGCGGAGCGGCGTGCCGTCCTGCCAGTGCTGGAGGATCGCCTTCGTCGCCTCGACCGACTCCCGCATCTGCGGCACCGGCTTGCCCCACCGGGCGCCGTAGCGCTTCTCGATGTGGGGCTTGATCTGGCTGCCCAGGCCGAGCCGGAAGCGCCCCTGGCTGAGGAGCTGGAGGTCGTAGGCGGCGTTGGCCATGTGCATCGGCGAACGGGGGAACGCCATCGCCACGTTGGTGAACAGGTCGAGCGTCGACGTCACCGGCGCGGCGGCCACCAGCGGGAAGAACAGGTCGTGGGAGTTCTCGAACGTGAAGGCGCCGTCCACCCCCATCGCCTCCAGCTCCCGGGCCCGCTCGCCGGCCCCGATGACCGAGTTGGACAGCATCACGTCGACCTTCAGCGTCACGGCCGGCGAACCTAGCGCCTGCAATGCCCCCCGAACTTTGTCGCGTTCCCGGCGCCCCATGCCGTCAACGCGACAACGTTCGTGCCAGCTCGGCGCGGGTCGCGTCGGCTCCTTCTGTGACGTCGGACCACCCCGTACTCGTAGTGGTCCCAGCCGCTGGCTTGGATCGATCGGCGGCGCGCCATGTCGTTGCGCAGCTGCTTGGACGTCCCGTGCCAACGGTGGCCGCTGGCCTCGATGGCGATCTTGCGGGCCGGATCTGCAGCGTCGAGGCGAACGCGGCGTCCGTCGACGCACGTCAGCTCGTACTGCGGGACGAGCTCGTGGTCCGCCGGGAAGAGCGCCCAGAGCCGCCGCTCCAGCTCGCTCTCGAGGTTCTCCGGGAGCTCGCTCCGAAGGGAGGCCCTGAGGGACGGTGAGCGGCACCGCCGCATGTCGCAGCACTCCGCGGTGCATCGGCACCAGCAGCCCGCTCTCACGGCGGCGACGGGTCTGCTCCTCCGTCAAGCCTTCTTCCAGGGCCTGCGACTGGACGACCATGCCGTGCTCGTCGTGTGCGAGCCGGGCCAAGGCGATGTCCGGTTTGTCCATCCCCGGATTCAACGCACGGGGTGTCCTAGGTGAGGACGCGCTTCTTGAAGCCGGCGATGCCGCGCCAGAGGAAGAACGCCAGCAGGCCCAGGAGCACGGGGTAGACGACGTAGAGGTGCATGTGGGGCGCGGTGGTGAGCGCGGCCCGGAAGCCCTCGGTGATGTAGATGAGCGGGTTGAGCAGCACCAGGGTCTGGAGCCACGAGAACCCGCCGACCTTCACCGCGCCCAGGCGGGTCCACGGGTAGTAGGTGCCGCCGAGGAACGTCATGGGCAGCACGACCACGCCGAAGAGCATGGGCACCGTGCGGGGGTCGAAGAACGTGCCGAGCATGAGGCCCATCGAGGCGCACGTGAGGCAGGCCAGCGGGATCAGGGTGAGCAGGATCAGCCAGTGCACCGAGAGGTGGACGTGGATGTAGCTGGTGTGCACGACGGCGGCGATCGGGAACACGAGCAGGGCGGCGAACAGGCCCTGGAGGGCGCCGGACACGACCTTGCCCACCGCCACCATCGACACCGGCAGCGGGGCCAGGACGCGGTCCTCGATCTCCTTCGTGTAGCCGAACTCCTGGACCATCGGCATGGCCACGGCCTGGATGCCCTGGAACATGATCGCCAGGCCGACGACGCCGGCGACGAGGATCGTGGCGAACTGCGACAGCCCGGCCGAGCCGCCGGCACCGCCGATGCCCTGGCCGATGGTCGGGAACACGTACAGGAACACGAAGACCAAGAGGAACGGCTGGAGCAGCGTGCGGGGGAGGAACTCCTTCAGGTTCTTCCGCAGCACGTGCATGTCGCGCAGCAGGAGGGCGGCGAACGCGGCGCGTCCCGCGGCACCGGCCGGGCGCACGTCGCGGTCGAGGGCGAGCGGCGCAGCCGCCGGAGGGTCGTCGACAGCAGTCATCAGTCCCGCAGGTCCTTCCCGGTGAGGGCGATGAACACCGTCTCCAACGTGGGCTCCGACACGCCGAGGTCGGTGATGCGGAACCCGCCCCGGTCGGCGGCGGTGACGACGGCCGGCACCACCCCCGGTGTCCCGTCGACGTGCACCCGCAGGCCGTCGCCGTCCTGGTCGATGCGGCCGGCGCCCGGGACCTCGCGCGCCACCAGCGCGGCGAGGGCGTCGAGGTCGCCGTCGGTGCGGATGGTCACGACCGAATCGGTCGCCACCGACTCCTTCAGGGCCGCCGGCGTGTCGAGGGCCAGGATGCGCCCGTGGTCCATGATCGCGACCCGGTTGCAGAGCTGGTCGGCCTCCTCCATGTAGTGCGTCGTGAGGAGGATGGTCTGCCCCTCGGCGTGGAGCTGGCCGAGGATCTCCCACAGGGCGATGCGGCTCTGCGGGTCGAGCCCGGCCGTGGGCTCGTCGAGGAACAGGATCGCCGGCCGGTGCAGGATGGCCCGGGCGACCATGAGGCGTTGCGCCATGCCGCCGGAGAGCGCCAGCACCGGCGCCTTGGCCCACCGGGCCAGGTGGAACTGCTCGAGCAGCTCGTCGGCGAGCTTCCGGGCGTCGCGGCTCGACAGCCCGAAGAACCGGCCGTGGAAGAAGAGGTTCTCCCACACGTTGAGCGACCGGTCGAGGGTGTTCTGCTGGGGCACCACGCCGATGACCTGCTTGGCCACGGCCGGGTGGCGCACCACGTCGATGCCGCCGACCCACGCCTCGCCGGCGGTGGGCACGACCCGGGTCGTGAGCATCCCCGCCGTGGTCGTCTTGCCGGCGCCGTTGGGGCCGAGCAGCCCGAAGATCTCGCCCTTGTGCACCTCGAGGGTGAGGGCGTCGACGGCCGGGCGGTCCATGCCCGGGTACTGCTTCGTGAGGTCGGACGTCCGGATCACGATGTCCTGCACTGGCGCCTTCCTAGCAGGCGAGTTGACGTCGGCGTCAGCACGTAAAGCACTCGACTTCGACACGGCCCTTCGATGTGGTAGCACTCGTGACGAAAGGCACGTACCAGCGAGGGGGAACATGCACGCCCATCGGCGCAGGAAGGGACGCGGCTAGCCGGTGCGCGAGCTCGTCCTCTACACGATCAGCGGCCTCACGACGGCGAGCATCTACGCCATCACCGCGTCGGGCCTGACGCTGACCTACACGACCACCGGCGTGTTCAACTTCGCCCACGGCGCAGTGGGCATGGTGGCCGCCTTCGCCTACTGGCAGCTCCGCTTCGAGTGGGGCGTGCCGACGCTGCTGTCGTTCGCCATCGTCCTGCTCGTCCTCGCACCGCTGTTCGGGTTGGGCCTCGAGCGCGTGGTCATGCGCCGGCTCGAGGGCACGTCCGACGTGACGAAGCTCGTCGTCACCGTGGCCGTCATGCTCGGCCTCGTGTCCCTCGCCCTCTGGGTCTGGGACCCCAACCAGTTCCGGGCCGTGCAGCCGCTGTGGTCGGGCGAGGTCTTCGTCTGGGGGATCGTCCGCGTCTCCTACAACGACGTGGCCGTCCTCGTGCTGGCCGCCGGCGTCGCCATCGGCCTGCGCGTGCTGCTGTACCGGACCCGCGTCGGCGTGGCCATGCGGGCCACCGTCGACGACCCCAACCTGGCCATGCTCAACGGGTCGCGCTCGGTCGTGAACGCACGGGTGGCGTGGGCCATCGGCACGTCGCTCGCCGCCCTGGCCGGCATCCTCGTCGCTCCGAAGCTCAGCCTCAGCCCGCTGCCGATCACCCTGCTCATCGTCAACGCCTACGCCGCGGCGATGATCGGGCGCCTCCGCAGCCTCCCGATGACGTTCGTCGGCGCCCTCGTCCTCGGCCTGGCCAACGACTACGGCGTGGGCTACCTGCCGAAGGTCCACCTCGGCCAGCAGTACGTGCGGGGCTTCGTCGCCGTCATCCCCGTCGTCGTGCTCTTCGTCGCACTGCTCGTCCTCCCGGCCTCCCGCCTGCGCGGCGCCCGCCTCCTGCGCACCCGGGAGATCTCGATCCGCCCGACGTGGAACGGCGCCGTCACCCTCGCCGTGGCCACCGTCATCGGCACGGCGATGCTCTCCGAGGTGCTGGCCGCCGGCGACCTGTTCAACATCACGAAGATGTGGGGCCTCGGCCTGGTGGCCCTGTCGTTCGTGCCGCTCGTCGGCTTCGCCGGGCGCATCTCGCTGTGCCAGCTCAGCTTCGGCGGCATCGGTGCCGTCGTCGTCGCCCACCTCGGGCGCGACGGCAACCCCATCGCCATCGTGTGGGCCGTGCTGGTCACGGCCGTGGTCGGGGCGATCGTGGCCCTACCGGCCCTGCGCCTCTCCGGCATCTACCTGGCCCTGTCGACCGCGGCGTTCGCCGTGGCCATGGACCGGTGGATCTTCAACCTGCCGGCGTTCACCGTCGCCGGCCACAAGATCAACATCTTCCAGGGCGGCTCGCTCGACTTCACCCGGCCGAAGCTCGGACCGGTCGACCTGGCCGGCGACCAGGCGTTCTTCGTCGCCGGTTCCGTGGTCTTCGCCCTCTGCCTCCTGCTCATCGTGTGGGTGCGGCGCAGCGAGCTCGGCCAGCGCCTGCTGGCCATGAAGGACAGCCCGGCGGCGTGCGCCACCCTCGGCATGAACACCCGCAACACCACGCTCGGCGTGTTCACCCTCTCGGCCGCCATCGCCGGGCTCGGCGGCGCCTTCTACGGCATGGGCCTCCAGTCGGCCGCGTCGAACCGCTTCGAGTTCTTCAACGGCATCGCCATCCTCCTGTCGATGGTGATCGGCGGCGTCTCCACCGTGGCCGCCGGGCTGTTCACCGCCTTCTTCCTCGGCGGCCCGACGCTGGCCAACCTGTTCCCGTCGCTCACCCAGCTCACGTCGCTCACCGTGGCGTTCGCCGCCATCGGCGTCGGCCGCGACCCGAACGGCTTCGTCACCTCGCAGCTCCGCCCGCAGTGGGAGCCGGTGCGCCGCACGCCCAAGCTGCTCCTCGGCATGCTCGTCGCCGTCGCCGCCGTCTACGGGCTCCGCCTCGCCGACGTGCTCGACAACTGGAGCTGGGTCCTGCTCACGCTCGCCCTCGTCGTGCCCACGCCCACGATCAGCAAGCTCCTCCAGCGCACGCCGAAGGCGACGGTCGACCGGGGCCCATCGATCGAATGGCTCGGCCTCGACCGCCCGTACGACGACGTCGCCGTGGCCGAGCTCGACCGCGGCATCGGCCTCCCGAAGGTGCTCCATGGCGCTCCTTGAGATCCGCGACGTCACGGTCCGCTTCGGCGGCAACGTGGCCGTCGACGACGTGGGCCTGGCGGTCGAGGCCGGCCGCATCACCGGGCTGATCGGCCCCAACGGCGCCGGCAAGACCACGTTGTTCAACGTCATCACCGGGCTCCAGGCGCCGACCCGCGGCGCCGTGCTGCTCGACGGCGACGACATCTCCGGCCAGCGCCCGTACAAGCGGGCCCGGCTCGGCATGGCCCGCACGTTCCAGCGGCTCGAGCTGTTCGGCTCGCTCACCGTCCGGGAGAACATCCAGATGGCGGCGTCGGTGCACCGGCGCTTCGCCAAGGACAGCGAGCCCATCGCCGAGGTGGCCACCCGCATCATCGAGCAGCTCGGGCTCGGCGCCGTCGAAGAGGTGCGGGCCGACTCGCTGCCCACCGGCCAGGGCCGCCTCGTCGAGCTGGGCCGGGCGCTCGCCATCAAGCCCCGCCTCCTGCTGCTCGACGAACCGGCGTCGGGCCAGGACGAGCGGGAGACCGAGCAGTTCTCCCGCATCCTCCGCCAGATCGCCGACTCGGGCGTGGCCGTGCTCATCGTCGAACACGACATGTCCCTGGTCATGACCGTCTGCGAGCACATCTACGTGCTCGACTTCGGCAAGCTCATGGCGTCGGGCACGCCGCACGAGATCCGCAACGATCCGGCCGTCCAGGCCGCCTACCTGGGGGCCGCTCGTGACTGAGCCGCTGCTCGAGCTCAAGGGCCTGCGGGCCGCCTACGACCAGATCGAGGTGCTGCACGGCGTCGACCTCACCGTCGAGGCCGGCACCGTCGTGGCCGTGCTCGGCCCGAACGGCGCCGGCAAGACCACGATGATGAACGTCATCGGCGGCCTCCACCCGGCGTCGGCCGGCGAGGTGCGCATCGCGGGGCGTGACGTCACCGACGCCGACCCCACCGACCTGGCCCGCCGGGGCGTCTGCTCGATCCCCGAGGGCCGGGGCGTCTTCCCGAACCTCACCGTCCGGGAGAACCTCTGGATGGTCACCTTCGCCGGCGTCAGCCGCCGCGAGGTGGAGGAGCAGGCCTATGCCCGCTTCCCGCGCCTGGCCGAGCGCCGGACCCAGCACGCCGGCACCATGTCCGGCGGCGAGCAGCAGATGCTGGCCATGGCCCGTGCCCTCACCAGCGACCCGGCCCTCCTGCTGCTCGACGAGCTGTCGATGGGCCTGGCCCCGCTCATCGTCGACGAGCTGTACGACATCGTCGGGAAGCTGGCCGCCGACGGCGTCACCGTCCTCTGCATCGAGCAGTTCGCCCAGACGGTCCTCGGCGTGGCCGACCTCGCCGCCGTCATGCTCCAGGGCCGCATCGTCAAGGTCGGCCGCCCCACCGACATCGAAGCCGACCTCGCCGCCGCCTACCTCGGCGACGAGACCAAGTGAAGGAACCCGGGATGACCGCCACGGCACATGAAAACGCAGGTACCGCCCGCCTCGATCGCTTCAAGGCCGAGATCGCCGACATGCGGCTGAAGGAGTCCGACCCGGCCAAGGAGGCCAACCTGGTGCGGCTCGGCGCCGTGCTCCTGGTCGTCGGCGTCGTCGTCGGCGTGGTCGCCTTCTTCATCTCGCACGGCACGACCAACCCGCTCCAGCAGCGCGACGCCATCGTCATCGCCCTCACCGGCGTGGCGATCTCGATCGCCGGCGCCGCCCTGTTCCTGCGCTACGGCCTCACCCAGTTCCTGCGGTTCTGGCTGGCCCGCATGATCTTCGAGCAGTCGAAGGGCGAATAGGAACAGCGCCGAGACCGGCCGCCAATGCGAGGTCCGCCTCTTGCAG
>JAODBP010000185.1 GCA_025464025.1 Actinomycetes bacterium
GTCAGCCTTCGACGAGGTCGAGGGCCCTCGTGATGTTGGCCATCGAGCGGTCGGCGGCCATGGCGTCGTCGGGGCGGGACCCGTCGAGCCGGGAGCGCTGGTAGACGCCCTCCAGGAGGATCGCGAGGCGGAAGTTGTAGAGCACGTCGTAGTAGCGGAGGTCGGGCACGTCGCCGAGGCCCCGCCGCCGGGCGTAGCGGTCGACGATCTCGGCCCGGTCGGGCCACCCGTCGCCCTGGAAGGCGCTGCACCAGATCTCGGTGAAGCCGGCCAGGTCGAGCAGCGGGTCGCCGATGGTCGCCGTCTCCCAGTCGAGGATCGCCGTCACCCGGACCGGGCGGTCGTCGCTGACCAGCAGGTTCATCATGTGGTAGTCGGCGTGGATGATCGTCGGCGACCAGTCGGTGGGGAGGTGCGCCTCCAGCCAGCGGCCGACGTCTCGCACGCCGGGCAGGCGGTCGGTGCCGTAGCCGTCGTACTGCCGCGTCCACCGACCGACCTGGCGCTGGTGGAAGTCGTCGGGCCGACCGAAGCCGTCGAGCCGGTCGCGCCACTCGACGCGGTGGAGGGCGGCGAGGGCATCGGTCACGGCCAAGGTCGCTTCCCGACGGACCTCGGGGTCGGCCGGGAGCGCCACGGGCGGGATGCCGGCGACATCGCCCATCAGGTAGAACGCGCAGCCGATCACGGTCGTGTCGTCGCAGAGGGCGATGGCCTCGGGGTGGGGGACGCCGGTGCCGGCCAGGGCCGAGAGGACCCGGAACTCGCGGCGCATGCCGTCGTCGGCCCGCTCGATGGCCACCTTGGCCGGTCGGCGGAGGACGAAGCGGCGGTCGCCCCGCTCGACCCGGAACATGGCGTTGGAGAGGCCGCCGGCGAGGCGGGTCGCCTCGATCGGCTGGCCCGGGGCGATGCCCTGGGCGTCGAGCCAGGCGGCGATCGGCTCGCCCGGGAACAGCGGATCGGGCTCGGCCACGACGGCGAGATTACAGTGTTATTCCCTATGGCGTGGGACTTCGAGACCGACCCCGACTTCCAGGTGCACCTGGACTGGATTCGCGACCTGATCGACACCGAGATCATCCCGTTGGAACCGGTGCTGGGGTCGCTCACCCGGGAGGAGGCGACGGCGATCCGCGACCACCTCCGGGGCCGGGTGAAGGACCAGGGCCTCTGGGGTGCCTTCCTCGACGAGGAGCTCGGCGGGCTGGGCTGGGGCCAGCTCAAGCTGGCCCTCATGTCCGAGCAGATCGGGCGCTCGATGTGGTCGATGACCATCTTCGGCACTCAGGCCCCCGACTCCGGGAACATGGAGCTGCTGGCCCACGGTGCCACCGACGAGCAGAAGGAGCGGTGGCTCTGGCCCAACTACCGGGGCGAGGTGCAGAGCGCGTTCGCCCTGACCGAGCCCCACCACGCCGGCTCCGACCCGACCCGGCTCGGCACCACCGCCACCAAGGACGGGAGTGAGTGGGTCATCGACGGTGAGAAGTGGATGATCACCAACGCGTCGGTCGCCGACTTCATCCTCGTGTTCGCCGAGACCAGCCCCGAGGGCCGGCCCCACCGCCACGCCTCGGTGTTCGTCGTCCCGGCCGGCACGCCCGGCCTCGAGATCGTCCGCGACATCCCGACGATGTCGCACCCGGAGGCGTCGTACGGCCGGCAGGGCAACCACGCCTACCTCCGCCTCAACGGGGTGCGGGTGCCCGAGGACCACCTCATCGGCCAGCCCGGCGACGGCTTCGTGCTGGCCCAGAAGCGGCTCGGTGGCGGCCGCATCCACCACGCCATGCGGTGGCTGGGCCAGGCCCAGCGGAGCTTCGACATCATGTGCGAGCGGGCCGTGAGCCGCGAGTCGCACGGCAAGGTGCTGGGCGGCCACCAGATGATCCAGGACTACGTGGCCCTCTCCCACATGGAGATCGAGTCGGCCCGGCTGCTCACGTTCCGCACGGCCTGGAACATGGACCGCCTCGGCGCATCCGCCGTCCGTCACGAGCTCGGGATGGTCAAGGCCCTGGTGTCCAAGGTCGTGCTCGACGTGCTCGACCGCACGATCCAGGTGTGCGGCGCCCTCGGCTACTCGAGCGAGCTGCCGGTCGAGAGCTGGTACCGCAGCACCCGGTTCGGCCCCATCGGCGACGGCCCCGACGAGCTGCACAAGAGCGTGCTGGCCCGCACCCTGCTGAAGGGCTACAAGCCGGTCGACGGCTGGCCCACCGAACACATCCCGAGCCGGCTGCCGGCGGCCGAGGCCAAGCGGGACGAGCTGCTGTCATTGGCCGGCGCATGACCTTCGAGGGGAAGGTCGTGGTGGTCACCGGCTCGAGTCGGGGCCTGGGCAAGGCCATGGCCCTCGGGTTCGCCGACGCCGGGGCGGACGTGGTCGTGTCGAGCCGGAAGCTCGACGCCTGCCAGCCGGTGGTCGACCAGATCCGGGCCAAGGGCCGGCGCTCGATCGGCGTCGCCGCCCACGTCGGCCGGTGGGACGACTGCGCCGCGTTGGTCGAGGCCACCGTCGCCGAGTTCGGCCGCATCGACGTGCTGGTGAACAACGCCGGCATCGCCCCCGTGGCCCCGTCGCTGGCTGGCATCACCGAGGAGCTCTTCGACAAGACGATGGCCGTGAACCTCAAGGGCCCGGTGCGCCTCACCGGCCTGGCCGCCGAGCACATGGCGCCGGGCTCGGCCGTGGTGAACATCAGCTCCAAGGCCTCGACCCACAACAGCCCGCTGACCTACGTCTACGGCGCGGCCAAGGCCGGGCTCAACTCGTTCACCCGGGCCGCGGCGCAGGAGCTGGGCCCGAAGGGGATCCGCGTGAACTGCATCGTGTGCGGCACGTTCATGACCGACAGCCTGGCCGTGAGCATCCCGACCGAGGAGGCCCGGGCCAATGTGGCGGCCGGCATCAGCGTGGGCCGGGTGGCCGAGCCGGAGGAGATCGTCGGCACGGCCCTCTGGATGGCGAGCGACGCCTCGTCCTACCTCAACGGGCAGAGCATCCTGCTCGACGGGGGCGGCGGCTAGGTCCCGACCGTCGGTCCCAGCAGCGACCGGGGCGGACGTGTC
The DNA here is from genome assembly GCA_025464025.1 of Actinomycetes bacterium. The sequence goes on from JAODBP010000185.1 coordinate 3,076, forward strand.
CGGCGCCGGCTCAGGGCGAGCCAGGTGGCGGCGACGCCGGCCAGGAGCAGGAGGGCGAGCTTCGGGTCGCGGACCGGGGCGGTGGCCGCCTGCACGACCATCGGCACGATCGCCGTCGACCGCGGCTCGGCCGTCGGTGCGGTGGTCGTGGGCGCCGACCCGACGGCGACCGATCCGGGGAACACCGGGGGAGGTCCCACGACGTAACCGCCGCTGGCGTCGTCGCTCCCGCCGTGGAGGTCGATCGACCGATCGTCCGGTGGGGCGAAGACCACCGAGAACGGGGTCGCCCCCGCCGCCGGCACGATGGCCACGTCGAGCACGCCGTCCTTGGTCAGCTCGGCGGCGAGCGGGAAGGTGACGGACGTGCCGTCGCCGCTCACCGCACCGGCGGCGCACGGCTCGTCGTAGGTCGGCCGCGAGAACCACGGCCCGGCGCCGTCCTCGGCGTTCCACGCCGACGTCGTGGCGCAGGCCCGGAGCTCGGCGGTGAGGGCCGTCGAGCCGGCGGCGGTGCGGAGGACGAGGGTGCCGCGGCTCCCGGGCGTGGTCGTGGTGTGCACGGCGCCGTAGGCAACGGTCCCGGACAGGGCGCCGGCGGGCACCACGTCGGCCAGCGACGGGTTGGCCGCGGCGGCCAGGTGCTGGACGAGGAGGCCGCCGGCCGGGACGTTCGGCGGCGACGGCAGCCGCGCCTCGGGCAGCTGCTGCGGCTCGTACCACCACGAGGCGAGCTCGGGCGCGGCGGCCGAGGCCGCGCCGACGGGGGTGGCGGCGAGCACGAGGGCGAGCAGGGCGAGCAGCCGCCTCATGCCGGCGCCGCCCGAAGCGGCTCCCGTCGGGCCCGTCGACCCGAGCGGCGGATGGTGGCCGGGTCGCCGCCCAGGTAGGACGCGACGACGCGCGGGTCGGCGAGGACCACGTCGGGTCGGCCCCGGAGCAGCACCCGACCCTGGTCGAGGGCGAGGAGCTCGTCGGCGACGGCGGTGAGGAGCGGCACGTCGTGCTCGACCACGACGAGGGCGCAGCCGGTCTCCGACTGGACCCGGCGGAGCAGCGGCGCCAGGGCCTCGGCCTCCTTCTGGGCCAGCCCGGCGCCGGGCTCGTCGAGGAGCAGCACGGCCGGCCGGTGGGCGACGGCCAGGGCCAGGTCGACGACCCGCCGGGTGCCGGTCGACAGGTCGCCGATCGCCGCGGTGCGGTGGTCGCCCAGGCCGAGCAGCTCGACGAGCTCGTCGACGGTGAACGCCACGTCGGCCTCCTGCTCCCGGGCCGCGGGCAGGTCGAGGGCGGCGGAGAGCTGGTCGCGCACCTCGAGGTGGCGGTCGAGGCCGACGGCCAGGCACTCCTGGACGGTGAGGGAGGGGAAGAGTCGGGCGTCCTGGAACGACCGCCCGAGGCCGAGCCGAGCCCGGCGGTGGGTCGGCAGGCGGGAGACGTCGCGCCCGCCGATCGCCACCGTGCCGGCGTCGGCCGGGAGGGCGCCGGACACCAGGTCGAGCACCGTGGTCTTGCCGGCCCCGTTGGGACCGAGGAGCCCGAGGCTGGCGCCCGCACCCACGTCGAAGCTGACGTCGTCGACGGCGACGGCACCGCCGAACCGCTTGCGCAGCCCCTCGACGGCGAGGGCGGGCGGCCCGTCGATCGACGCCGGGCGGGGTGCGGCGGGGGTTCCGGCCGAGGGGAGGAACACCGAGCGGAGGAGGTCGTCCCGCCCGAGGAGGCCGGCGGTGGCGCCGGTGTAGCGAACCTGGCCCTTCTCGAGGAAGTAGGCCCGCTCGGCGACGGTGAGGGCGACGTTCACCGACTGCTCGACGAGGAGGACGGTCGTGCCCTCGGCGTTGATCCGGCGGACGGCCTCGAGCAGGGTCCCGACGACGGTGGGCGCCAGCCCGAGCGACAGCTCGTCGATGACGAGCAGGCGGGGCTGGGCCACGAAGGCGAGCCCGAGGGCGAGCTGCTGCTGCTCGCCGCCCGAGAGGTCGCCGCCGAGCTGCTCCCAGCGCTCGCCCAGCCGGGGGAACAGGTCGAGCACCTCGGCCTGGCGCTCGTCCGCGGCGCGGGAGTCGGGCACGGCCCACCGACCCATGCGGAAGTGCTCGGCCACGCTGAGGGTGGGGAACGTGGCCTTGCCGCCCGGCACGTGGACGACGCCGGCCGAGGTGACGGCGGCCGGCCCGGCGTGGGTGACGTCGTTCCCGTCGAAGGTGATGGTGCCGGCGATCGGGTCGACGAGCTGCGACACGGCCCGCAGCAGGGTCGACTTCCCGGCGCCGTTCGTCCCGAGCAGGGCGACCACCTCGCCCTCGGCCACCTCGAGGTCGATGCCGAACAGGATCTGGACCGGGCCGTAGGCCACCTCCAGCCCCTCGCACGTCAGCAGTGGCGCGCTCATGTCGCCCACCGCACGACTCGACCCCGGGCCGATTCCAGGAGCTGGCCCAACCCGCCGGGGGCGAACAGCAGCACGACGAGGAGCCCGGGCCCCGACACCAGCAGGTCGGCCCCGGCGAAGAGGTGGCGGTCGCCGAAGAGCCGTACGCCGTCGATGAGCACGGCCGCCGCGATCGTGCCCGGCAGCGAGGTGAGGCCGCCGATGGCGACGGCGAGGAACACCAGCAGGCTGGGGGCCACGCCGTAGGTCGCGGGGTCGACCGCCTGCTGCTGGTAGGCGAGCAGGGCGCCGGCCAACCCGGCGATGGCACCGGAGGTGGCGAAGGCGCCGAGCCGGGTGCGCACGAGGTCGATCCCGAAGGCGGCGGCGCCCTTGGGGTTGTCGCGGGTGGCGAGCAGCACCCGGCCGGTGCGGTTGCGGCGGACGGCCCGGGCGACGCCGACGACGAGGGCGAGGACGACGACGGTGAAGAAGTAGAAGGCGAGGGGGTCGCTCAGGTCGATCCGGCCGAAGAGGAGCGGCGGGCGGATCCTGGGAGCGTCGCCGCCGGGCAGGACCCCGATGTCGGCCAGCACGTAGCGGGGGTCGAGGAAGTAGTACTCGCAGGCGGCGGCGAAGGCGAGGGTCACCACGGCGAGGTAGATGCCGGGGAGGCGCAGGGCGGGCAGCCCGAGCAGGGTGGCGACGAGGGCCCCTGCCGCGGTGGCGGCGGCGAGGGCGACGAAGAGGTCGACGTCGTGGTTGGCGGCCAACCCGCCACCGACGGCGGCGCCGACCGCGACCAGCCCGAACTGGCCCAGGCTGACCTGCCCGGCCCAGCCGGAGAGCACGACCATCGAGACGGCCACGATGGCGAAGATCACGATGGCGGCGAGGTCGCCCCGGTCGCCGGGGCCGACGGCGTAGGGCGCGCCGACGGCGATGCCGGCCACCGCCAGCCCGGCGGCGGCGCGGGCGGCACGGATCCGAGGCAGGTGGGCGACGGCCCGGGGGAGCGGTCGGTGCTCGCGAACCGCCTGCCACGTGCTCTGCGCCGCGTCCTGGGCCCGAGAGACGGTGCCTCGCCGGAGGGCGAGGGCGACCAGCACCACGGCGACCATCAGGGCGTAGGCGAGGTTGGCGCTGCCCGACGCGGCGAACGAGGCCTGCTCCAGGATGCCGACGCCGATGCCGGCGACCAGGGCGACGGGCAGGTCGTCGAAGCGGGCGATGGCCGCGGCGGCGAGGGAGAACAGCAGGATGCCGGGGCCGAGGCTGCCGTCGACCGGGACGCCGAACAGCGGGCCGCGGAGGAAGATGGTCAGGGCGCCGAAGAGGCCGGCCACGGCCCACGCCAGGGTCTGCACCCGCCCGACCGGGATGCCGAGGAGCGTGGCTCGCTCGCTGTTCTCCGCCGCGGCCCGGAGGGCGATGCCGTACCGCGACCGCCGCAGGAAGAGGGCGAGGCCGCCGGCCAGCCCGGCGGCGACCAGCACGGCGACGAGCTGGTCGCCCGTCACCAGCGGACCCCCGGTGGCGTCGTGGACCACCGTGCCTCGGAAGGGGGTGGGCACCCGGGCGAGCTGCTCGCCCGACGAGCCGAGCCAGCCCGGCACCTGGAGGGCGACGAACGACAGGGCCTGCGACACGCCGAGGGTGGCGACGGTGAGGATGAGCCGCGGGCTCGACCGGAACCGGCGGATCACCACCACCTCGACGAGCGCCCCGAGGAGCAGGCCACCCCCGACGGCGATGGCGAGGGCGACCGGGTACGGCAGCCCGTGACGGCTGAGGAGCAGGAGGGCGGCGACCGAGGGCACGGCGCCGATCGACGCCACGGCGAAGTTGATGACCCGGTGGCTGCGGTGCACCAGCACCAGGCCGACGGCGACGATGCCGTAGAGCACGCCGACTGCCGTGCCGCTCACCAGGAGCCCGATCGAGCCGGCCAGCACGACCCGGACGACGATCAGGTAGGCGGCGATGCCGAGTGCCCACCCGGCCAGGCGGGCCGGCCGGGGGTGGGCCGCGACCAGGGTGAGGCCAGGCATGGTCGGAGAAGCCACCGTCAGGACCGCTTCGGCACGCCGGCAGCGACGCCGGCCCGGTAGCCGCCGAGGGTGGTCCGGGGCCCGAGCTGGACGAACGTGCCCGGCTTGCCGTTGTAGGCCGACCGGCCCTTCGGGTCCCAGTAGACGACTCGCATGTCCTGGGCCCAGCTGTAGCTGCCGGCAGGGAAGCCCCGGGCGATCTGCCCGCTGGCGCCACCCCCGCGCATGCCGTAGGTGCGGACGCCGGCGTCCATGGTGGCGGGCGTGAGGTTCGGCCCCGCGGCCTGGACGAGCGTGGCGGCCAGGCTCCAGTAGTCCCAGACCTGGAGGGCGGTGGCGAACGGCGGGTCGCCCTTGCCGCCGCCGGCGTGCCACACCCGCGCCACCCGGTCCTTGCCGATCGGCTCCTGGCCGGCGAGCGACGACAGACCGAACGCACCGTCGAACGCGCACGGCGAGCCGGTGGTGCACGACGCCCGCCCGTCGAAGCCCTGGCCGGCGGTGTCGGCGTCGGCGAAGCCCAGCCCGGCGATCACGTTCTCGGGGTAGTAGCCGTTCTGCTCCTCGCCGCCGTAGAGCAGCGTGGCGCTCACCGCGTCGCACTCGCAGAGCAGCGTCGTCACGCCGGCCTCCTTCAACCGGCGCAGCGCGGTCTGGGCCTGCTGCGGCGCCGAGCTGATGTCCTGCGAGTAGTAGTACTCGGCGGCCAGGCGCTGGCCGCAGCGGCCGAGCGCCGCCTTCAGTGCCCCGACCGCACCCTGGTTCTGGGGGTCGTTGGCGCTGATCACCCCGAGCTTGCGGATGGCCCCGTTGGTGTTGCCCGGCCGGTTCACGGCGTGGACGGCGGGCTTGCCCGTGAGGTCGGCGCACCAGAGCTCGCCGAAGGCCTGGTTCGCGGTGGTGCCGCTCTCCTGGACGTCCCAGTGGTAGGGCGCCCGGGCGCGGGCGAACGAGTCCTGGAAGTGGTAGCCGCCGATGTTGACCACCTGCAGCGCGCTCAGCTCGTCGAAGCACGCCGAGCACAGGGGACCGTTCCAGATGACGCCGTACGGCTGCTCGGCCTGGACGATGCGCCGGAACTCGTTGCGGAAGCACGCCGGGTCGGGCGGCACGTTCACGCAGTCGCCCTGCACGACCTTCAGCTCGACCCTGCGACCGTAGAGCTCGTAGTGGTCGTTGATGAACGGCTGGACGACGGCGGCGAGCTGCTGGAGCTGGGCCGTGGTGACCGAGGCGCCCAGGGCGGTGGCGATGGCGCTGACCGCCGGGTTCTGCTTCGGGTAGTACTGGATGAGCTTGATGCTGGTGGCCGTCACGCCCCGGTAGGTCGAACCCCCGTTGTCGCCCGACCAGGCCGGGACGCAGGGCGGGGCGTAGTAGTCGATGGCCGGGTCGAACTGGCGCCCGGCGACGCAGTGGCTGGTGTCGCCGACGGGCTTCCCGCCGGTCGCGGTGGCGCCGGCGGCCGAGGTGGTCGGCGTGTCGCCCGGCCCGGCGGCCCCCTCGGCGCCGACGGCCTGCTGGGCGACACCGGGGGTGACCGGCGCGGCGGTCGCCGCCGTCGCGGCCGGGTGCTGGGCCTTCGACGGGAAGGCGGCGATCACCACGAGCTGGACGGCGAGGAGACCGAGCAGCGGGGCGTAGCGACGAGCGAGGGACGGCGTCCGCACCCCTCACGGTTCGGGTCGCGCCGCGGGGTCCCCTGCTCCTGCGACCCGAAAGATGACCTGGCGAGTCAGAATTACGGCGACGTAGCCTGCCGCCGTGCCCGACACGCCGTGGCAAGGGGATGCCTGTTCGTTGGTCGACGCCTTCCGGGCCGGGGAGCGCTCACCGGTCGAGGAGGTGGAGGCGACGCTCGCCGCCGTGGAGGCTTCCGACCTCAACGCCTTCGCCCACGTCGACCCCGAGCGGGCCCGAGCGGCGGCGGCGAGCGCGGACGTGTCGCTCCCGTTCGGCGGCGTGCCCACCGCGGTCAAGGAGCTGGAGCCGGTCACCGGCTGGCCGTGGACGAACGCCTCGCTCGTGTTCGCCGACCGGGTCGCCGACCACACCTCGCACCACGTGCAGCGCCTGTTCGGCGAGGGCGGTGCCGTGCCCGTGGGCAGCACGACGGCGAGCGAGCTCGGCGGGCTCAACGTGAGCGTCACCCGCATCCACGGCGTGACCCACAACCCGTGGCGCCACGGGCGGACCACCGGCGGCTCCTCGGCCGGTTCGGCGGCTGCCGTCGCCGGCGGCCTGCTCACCCTCGCCACCGGCGGCGACGGCGGTGGGTCGATCCGGATCCCCGCCGGCTACACCGGGCTGCTCGGGATGAAGGGCACCTACGGCCGCATCCCCCGGAGCCCCGACGCCTTCGTGCGGCCGAGCACGGTGGTCTTCGGCAACCTGTCCCGGTCGGTCCGCGACGCGGCCCGCTACTACGACGTCTGTGCCGGCGTGCACCCGGCCGACCCGTCGAGCCTTCCGTCGCACGGGCGATGGGAGGCCGAGCTGGGCACCCACGACCTGCGGGGCCTCCGGGTGGGCGTGCTGCCGTCGCTCGGCGGCGTGCCGCTCGAGCCGGGCGTCGAGGAGCGGGTCCGGGCCGCGGCCGACGCCCTCGTCGCCCGCAACGGGATGGTCCCGGTCGACCTCCGGCTCGACCTCCCCAACCTGGCGGCCACGTGGATGGTCGGGAACCTCGCCACCGTGGTCGCCGAGCTGGAGGGGGCGTGGCCGCGGAGGGCCGCCGACCTCACCGCCGAGATCGCCATCGGCCTGCGCATCTCGCAGGCGCTCTACAACCTCGAGACGGCCGCTGCCGGGGAAGCCCTCCGGGTGCAGGCCAACGAGGCCATGGCTGCCGCCTTCGACCAGGTCGACCTCATCGTGGCCGCCACCAACCCGGGGCCGGCGTTCCCGGCCGAGGCGACGACGAGCAGCAGCGAGCGCACGTTCGTCGACCGGCTCCAGGAGAGCGAGGCGGTGAACCTGGTCTTCCGTGGCCTGCTCGGGGCCGTTCGGGCCGCCGGCGTGGTGGCCCCGAAGCTGCCGGCCGCGCTCCTCGACCAGGTCGGCAAGCGCTTCCCCGCCCTCACCAACATGGGCGGGCTGACGATCATCTCCAACGTCTACGGCAACCCGGCGGTCTCCATCCCGGCCGGCACCGTCGACGGGCTCCCGGTGGGGGTGCAGGTGCTGGCCCGGCACCACGCCGACGCGCTGCTGCTCGACGTCGCCCTCGACGTCGAGCGCCACGAGCCCTGGCCGCTCGTGGCCCCGCGCTAGACGGGGACGTCGCCCCGGATCGTCACCCGGTGCAGGGCGCGGTGCTCGTCGCCGTAGTCGTGGATGGCGTGGTGGACGGTCGAGCGGTTGTCCCAGAACACGACGTCGCCCGGCGCCCACCGCTGCCGGACCTGGTGCTCGGGGGCGGCGATGTGGTCGAAGAGGAGGCGCAGCAGGTGGTCGCTCTCCCGCTTCGACACACCGACGAGCCTGGTGGTGAACGTCGGGTTCACGAACAGTCCCCGCCGGCCGGACTCGGGGTGGGTGCGCACGACCGGGTGCCGCACCGGTTCGAGCACGGTGAAGCGGCGCCCGTCCCAGGTGCCCCCGTCCGGGTTGGTGGCGAGGAAGCGGGCGAACGAGGAGGCGCCGTCGTGTTCGGCCTCGAGCCCGTCGACCAGGTGGCGCATCGGTTCGCTCAGGTCGTCGTAGGCGGACTGGAGGTCGGCGAACGCGGTGTCGCCACCGACCGGGGGGAGGTGCACGGCGGCCAGCACCGAGCCCAGCGGCGGGTTGGGCATGAACGTCACGTCGGCGTGCCAGTCGTCCTGCTCGTACTCGTCGTTGTAGCGGGGGTCGAGGCGGGAGCGGGTGGCGTCGACGACGAGCACCTCGGGGTGGGCGTCGTCGAGCGGCGGCATCACGGGGTGGGCGGCGGTGAGCTCGCCGAACTGCCGGGCGAAGGCCACGAGCTGGTCGGGGTCGAGGTGCTGGCCGCGGAACACGAGCAGCTTCCGGTCGACGAGGGCGGCGCGGACCGCGGCCACGGCGTCGCCGGGGAGGGGCTGGCCGAGGTCGACGCCCTCGACCTCGGAGCCGATGGTGGCCGTGAGGTGGGTGAGGCCGATCCGGGTCCCGGTGGTCATGTCGAAACCCTACTGAACTGGTGGAGATGGAGGTTCGGCTTCCGCGCCACCGTCGGCTAATATCAGAACCTCGTTCTGATAACTCCCCCGGAGGCTCCCCAAGTGCTTGGTCCCGACGACCACTACATCGTGATCTCCGCCGACACCCACGCCGGCGGCAGCCACCAGCAGTACCGCGAGTTCCTGGATCCGAAGTACCGCGACGACTTCGACGCCTGGCGGGAGAAGTACAAGAACCCGTTCAAGGACCTGAAGGACACCGACCTCCGCATCCGCAACTGGGACGACGACAAGCGCGACGGCGACATGAACGCCGACGGCGTGGTCGGCGAGGTCATCTTCCCGAACACGGTGCCGCCGTTCTTCCCGAACTTCGTGCTGTTCGCCCAGCCGCCCACCCCGGACGAGTACGAGCACCGCCACGCCGGCATCCAAGCCCACAACCGCTGGATGGCCGACTACGTGTCGCGCAAGCCCGAGGCCCGCGCCGGCATCGGCCAGATCTTCCTGAACGACGTGGACGACGCCATCGCCGATGTGCAGTGGTGCAAGGAGAACGGCCTGCGGGGCGGCGTCCTCGTCGGCTCCGTGCCGCCCACGTGCGACTGGATCAAGCCGCTGTACGACCCGTGCTTCGACCCGCTGTGGGCCGTGTGCGAGGAGCTCGGCGTGCCGGTCAACGCCCACAGCGGCACCGGCGGGCCCGTCTACCAGAAGGCCCCGGCCATGCCGCTGGTGCACTTCCTGGAGATCCCCTTCTACTCGCAGCGCCCGCTGGCCTACATGATCCTCGGCGGCGTGTTCGAGCGGTTCCCGAACCTGAAGTTCGTGCTCACCGAGGCCGGCTGCGCCTGGATCCCGGACATGCTCGCCCACCTCGACGGCCTGATGCAGAGCATCCGGGGCAACAACGTCGGCGAGATGCGCTTCGACGGCGAGCTGGTGCCGCCGCGCGACGCCAGCGCGTACTTCGCCCAGAGCTGCCACGTGGGCACCAGCCAGCCGACGCCGGCCGACATCAAGGCCGCCCTCGGCCCGGTCGGCATCGAGCGGGTGATGTGGGGCAGCGACTACCCCCACGAGGAGGGGACCCATCCCTTCACCCGCGAGCACCTGCGCCAGGTCATGGGCCACCTCGAGCCGGCCCAGGTCCAGCAGATCCTCGCCGGGAACGCGGCCGAGCTCTACGACTTCGACCTGGAGGCCCTGCGCCCGGCGGCCGACAAGTTCGGCCCGACGGTCAAGGAGATCGCCCAGCCGCTCACCGAGCTCCCGGAGAACCCGAACCAGGCGCTCCAGCGCTCGGCCAAGCAGCTCGCCCAGGCCAGCTGATCCCTCGACGACGGGGCGGGAGGCGGCGGCCTCCCGCCCCGTCGTCGCGCCCGGGGCCGGGCCTCAGGCCGGCACGACGTGGAGGCCGACGGCGATCACCTGGCGGAGGGCCCACGTGCCCACCACGTAGGTGAGGGTGGCGCCCACGGCGGAGAGGGCCAGGCCGAGCGTGAGGCGGGTGAGGTACTGGAGCGGTGCCATGCCCCCATCATGAGGAGGGGGTGTGACAGTGACCCGTCAGCCCCGGGAGGCCAGCGCCGTCTCCTCCTCGGCCAGGTGGGCCAGGACGGCGTCGATGCCGGTGAGGGGAGCGGAGAGCTGGGCGCCCTGCACCGCGGTGGCGCCGACGTTGCGGGCGTCGGCCAGCAGCTCGGGGCTGTCGACGTCGGTCACGATGACCTTCCCGCACACGGCGAGGCCGAGGGCCACGGCCGGGCCGAGCGCCCGGCGCTGGACCGACACCTTGACCGCGGCGGGGTGGACGTCGACGAGCGCGTCGAGGTCGATGGCGCTGGTGCCCAGGCCGGCGACGACGACCCGGACGCCCCGCTCGGCGAGGGCGCGGCCCAGCGAGGGCAGCTTGGCCACCGGGACCTCGACGGTGACCAGCCCGGGTTCCAGGGCGGCCACCTCGGCGGCGTCGAGGGGGACGGTGAGCCAGAGGTCGGGCCGTCCCTCCTGCCAGCGGCGGGCCCAGCCCACGGCCTCGGTGACGCCGCCCGACACGAGGTCGAAGCCGACGGTGAGCCCGGTGCGCATGCTGCAGACCGGCAAGAGGCGGGGACCGTGCGATGACGTGCACCCTGCCTACCCCTTCGGAGCACCTGCGCAAAAGGGCACATTCGTGCCATCGACGTTCCGATCGGTCAGCCGGGGTAGATCGGCACGGGCATGGCCTCGCTGCTGGACAACGACCTGTACCAGCTCACGATGAGCCAGCTCGCCTGGCTCCACCACCGCGAGCGGTCGGTGCGCTTCCGGTTCCGGAACCGGACCTTCTCGGTGCGCCTGGGCGATGCCCTCGACCTCCACGTGCTGCGCGAGCGGCTCGGGGAGGTGGTCACGGCCCAGTTCTCGGACGGCGACGTCGAGGTCGCCCGCGGGTTCGGGCTGCTCGGCGAGCCGTACCTGCAGGCGATGGCGTCGTTCCGCCTGCCCGGCATCGAGGTCGACTCGCGCGACGGCCACCTCGAGCTCACCTACGAGGGGCCGTGGCACGAGGCGATCTTCCTCGAGACGCCGGTGCTCGCCACCGTGTCCGAGCTTTACCAGGAGCAGCTCGGGGCCGGGGCGGTGGAGGGGGAGCGGCGGCTCGACGCCAAGGTCCGCCACCTGGCGGCCAACCCCCAGCTCCGGTTCATGGAGTTCGGCACCCGGCGCCGGGCCAGCGGGCCGTGGCAGCGCCACGTGCTCCACCGCCTCGTGGCCGAGGTGCCGGCGTCGGTGCTGGGCACCAGCAACGTGGCGCTGGCCGCTGAGCTGGGGATCCCGGCGTTGGGCACGATGGCCCACCAGCTCTTCATGGTCGCCGCCGCCCTCGAGCTGGCCGCCGGGGGTGACCTGGGTGCGTCGGAGGCCGGCGTGCTCGACCGATGGGAGGCCCTCTACCCGTCGCTCCGGACCCTGCTGCCCGACACCTTCACCACGCCGTTCGCGCTGCCCCGCCTCGATCGCTTCGCCGGGTGGCCGGGCGTGCGGGTCGACTCCGGCGACCCGATGGTGATCGGCGAGCTGGTGCTCGACTGGTGGCGGCGCAACGGCGAGGACCCGGCCGCCCACGGCCTCGTGTTCAGCGATGCCCTCGACCTGCGGGACATGAGCGTCCTGCACGACGCCTTCGGCGATCGGGTCGGGGTGACGTTCGGGTGGGGCACGAACCTCACCAACGACCTGGGGTTCGAGCCGCTCTCACTCGTGATCAAGCCCGACGCCGTCGACGGCGTGCCGTGCGTGAAGCTCTCCGACGACCTGGCCAAGGCGACCGGGCCTCGCGACGAGGTCGAGCGGTACACCCGGCTGGTCCGGGGCTAGCGCTCAGCCGGGACAGGTGTCCCGGGCCTCGCGGAAGGTGAAGGCGTGCTCGGTCGGGCCGTGGGCCCGCAGGTGGTCGAGCCGCGCGAGCGCCTCGGCGACGGTCGGCCGGTGGCCGTCCTCGACCCACCACAGCACCTGGATGGCCTCGACCGGCTTCTCGAAGAACTCGCGGCGCCGGCGGAGGAAGTCGGTGTGGGCCGAGCGGTAGACGAAGTCGGCCAGCGACTCGACCGACTCCCACACCGACATGTTCAGGATCATGAGTGGGTCGTCCCAGGCCTTGATGGCGGTGGCGTTGCCGTCCTCGGTCTGGAGCCGCCACACGAACCCACGGCTGGCCTCGGCCAGGGCGTTGATCGGGTCGAGGTTCTCCATGAAGTCGCGGAGCTGCTCGGAGTCGAGCGGGGCGGCGGCGCGACCGATGTTGAGCTGGGCGAGCTGCATCAGGCTCCTTCGGGTCGGGCGCCGAGCACGGAGACCCGGTGCATGCGGCGGTGGCCGTCGAAGTCGTTCAGGGCGACGTGCATCGTGCAGCGGTTGTCCCAGAGGAGGAGGTCGCCCACCTCCCACCGGTGCCGGTAGACGAAGCGCTCGTGGGTCGCGTGGGCGAAGAGGAGGCGGAGCACCGCTTCGCTCTCGTCGGCTGGCACGCCGTCGAGCCAGCGGGTGTAGGTCGGGTTGACGTAGAGCGACCGTGCGCCGGTCTCCGGGTGCGTCCGGACGACGGGGTGGGTGCAGCGCCGGTCGTTGGCGATGGCCTCGGCCAGCTCCTCCTTGCTGGAGCGGCCGGACCGGTGCTTCATCTCGGCGATGCGGGCCAGGCCGTGCTCGGCGGTGAGCCCGTCGAGGTAGCGCCGCATCGGGGCGGACAGCGCGTCGTAGGCGGCGGTCATGCTGGCGAAGCACGTGTCGCCGCCGACCGGCGGGATCACCTGGGCGTGCAGCAGCGTGCCCATGGGCGGCCGCTCGAGGAACGTCTCGTCGGTGTGCCACATGCTGGCCACCGTGCCCTGCTCCGAGTCGAGGAGGCTGACGCGCTCGTAGCCGGCGCCGAGGTTCGGGAAGAAGGCGTGGACCTCGACCTCTCCGAGCCGCTCGCCGAGTCGGACGTGGTCGTCGGGCGTGAGCGTCACCCGCCGGGCGTAGACCACCTGGTGGTCGAGCAGCGCCTTGCCGATCGCATCCAGCTCGCCGTCGGTGAGCGGGCGCGACCAGTCGAGCCCGACGACCTCGGCCCCGAGTGCCCGTCCCCGAGCTTCGACCTCCGTCACCGGTCCAGCACCTCGGGGTCGCTCATCGGCTCAGCTTGCCTCAGCACGGGAGGGTGAGGAGGGCGGTTCCCGACACGTGCTCGCCGAGCTCGTCGACGGCCCGGAGGGCGACCTCGATCACCTGCTCGTCGCCGACGACCTCGACCGAGGTGACCTCCCCCGTGTAGGTGAGCGTGTGGCCCGGGAACACCGGGACGCCCAGGCGGATGGCCAGCTTCTTGATGATCGCCTCCGGCCCGGCCCAGTCGGTGAGGAACCGGCTGGTGTGCCCGGTGTCGGAGAGGATGTTCATGAAGATGTCGGGCGCGCCCTGCTGGTTGGCGAACGCCTTGTCGTGGTGCACCGGCATGAAGTCGCGGGATGCGATGGCGCCGGCCACGACCATCGTCGGGGTCACGTCCAGCACCAGCTCGGGCAGCACCTCGCCCTTCTCGATCTTCCTCATGACGCCACCGGGGGCTGGAACTTGAGGATGCGGAACGACTGCCGGCCGACGACCTCGCCGTCGACCGTGTAGGTCGTCACCCACTGGAGGAACCGACCCTTGCCGAGGCGGGTGTCCTTCTCCTCCGAGATCGACTCGACGACCGTCTCGGCCTGGACCACCTCGCCCAGCCTCAGGTAGCGCACGATCTCGAACTCGGAGTTGGTGGCGAGCGTGCCGCGGTAGCCGGCCTCGTTCAGGACGTCGACGACGCTCGGCCCCGACGACTCGGCGGCCGACCCGCCCCGCTCCCGGATGCCCTTGAGCTTCGGTGTGGCCATGGTCCAGGTCTGGAGCATCAGCGGCGGCGCCACGATCCCGCCGTGGCGGGTCTTCGCCGCTGCCTCCGGGTCGGTGTAGATCGGGTTCCGGTCGTCGAACGCGGCCGCCCAGTGGCGGATCATCGGCTGGTTCACCGGGTCGGGCGCGGTGCTCGGCCCACCGGCCGACACCGGCTTGCCGACCAGCTCCTGGAAGTCGGTCATGGGCGTCAGCGAAGCACGTAGTCGTCGGGTCGTGCGTGACGGGTCTGCTGCCAGTAGCGCTCCAGGTTGAACGGCCAGTTCTGGGCCACCCGGCCGAGCTCGTTCTTGTACCAGCTGTTGACGTCGGAGACGCCCCACGCCCGGGCCCGGTTGCCGGCGTCGACCTCGTCGTTGTAGGCGGCGTGCACGTCGGGGCGGCAGTCCATCGACCGCTTGCCCTGCTCGAGCAGCATGCGCACGCTCTCGACGATGTAGGTCGCCTCGCACTCCGAGAAGTAGATGATCGAGCCGTTGATCACGATGTTGGTGTTGGGCCCGTACATGAGGAACAGGTTCGGGAAGTCGGGCACGGTGATGCCGAGGTAGGCCCGGGCGTCGCCGGCCCACCGCTCGTGGAGATCGACCCCACCGGCGCCCACGACCTTCATCGGGGTGAGGAACTTCGACGCCTGGAACCCGGTGCCGTAGATCAGCACGTCGAAGGTGTGCTCGACGCCGTCGCGGGTGCGCACGCCGGTCGGCGTGACCAGGGCGATGTCGGTGGTCTCCAGCGTGACGTCGTCGCGCTGGAGCGTGGCCGGGTAGGTGCCGTTGTCGAGCACGACCCGCTTGGCGACGGGCGGGTAGGTCGGGAGGACCTTGGCCCGCAGCTCGGGGTCGGCGAACGAGGCGTCGTAGTAGGCCGTGAGCATCTGGCGGAGGAAGTCGTTCATGGGACCGACCGAGCGGTCCTTGGGCTCCCACTCGGGGTCGACCTCGGCCAGGGGCAGGAGCCCGTCCTGGGTGCGGACGAACACCCAGAGCCGGTCCCACCGGGCGTACTGGGGCGCGTGGCGCAAGAGCCACCGCACCCCGTCGGGCAGGTCGTCCTCGTAGTAGCTCACCGGCAGCAGCCACGGCGGCGTGCGCTGGAACACGGTCGTGTGCTCGGCCAGCTCGGCCACCCGGGGGATGAACTGCACGGCGCTGGCCCCGGTGCCGATCACGCCGACCCGCTTGCCGGCCAGCTCGACGTCGGGCTCCCAGCGGGCCGAGTGGAACCAGGGCCCGGCGAAGTGCTCCATGCCGGGGATGTCCGGGAGCATCGGCCGGTTGAGCTGGCCGGTGGCGCTGACGAGGGCATCGAAGCGATGGACCTCCATGGCGCCGTCGGGCCGCAGGGTCTCGACGTGCCAGCACTGCTCGCCGTCGTGCCAGCGGGCCTCGACCACCTCGGTCGAGAGTCGCAGCGCGTCGCGCAGGCCGAAGCGGTCGACGCATTCGCGGAAGTACTCGAGCAGCACCGGCTGCTGGGCGTGCCACTGGGGCCAGTCGGCCACCTGGGCGAAGGAGTAGCTGTAGAAGTGGCTCTGGATGTCGACCCGGCAGCCCGGGTAGTCGTTCTCGAGCCACGTGCCGCCGACGTCGTCGTTCTTCTCGAGGACGGTGACCTGGACGCCGGCCTGGCGGAGGCGGTGGGCGGCGGCGATGCCCGACATGCCGGCGCCGATGATCCCGACCGAGAACGTGCGGCCGAAGTCCTCGACCCGCCAGCTCGGGGCGCGCAGGTCGGCGCCGTCGAGGGCCAGCTCGGCCTCCAGCAGGGGCAGCTCGTCGCCGACGGGACCGCCGGCCACGAACTCGACCAGTCGCTGCACCTCGTCGGGACCGGGTGGAGGGGCCGGCTTCGAACCGGCGTCGCGGAAGGCGGAAAGGGCGGCGGTGGCCAGCGTTCGGGCCAGGGCGACCTGCTCGGCCGAGTACCCGTTGTCGGGTTCGAGCACCCGGGTCAGGTCGGGCCGCAGGTCGTGGCGCAGGATCGCGTGGTCCCCGGTGAGGTGGGCGACGGTGGCCAGCAGCGGTGGCACCGGCGAGGCGGCCACGGCGGCCGCGATCTCGTCGTCGGTGGCGGTGACCGGCTCGGGCTCCGTGTCGAAGCGCACCGGGGGAGTCTGCCCGTTCTGACGCGCCGGTGACGGCGGTGTCAGCTCAGCTGCTCCCTCTGGTCGCTGCCAGGGTCCAATCCGAATGTGCGGTCCCACGGACCGGTGGTTTCAAGCAGTGGTCGCGACAAGTAGCTGATTGAACCGTTCGGCTGGAGTATCCCAGCCGAGGGTCTCGCGGGGTCGTCCGTTGAGTTTGCGGGCGAACTCGTCGAGGTCGTCTTGGCTGTGCGCGGAGAGGTCGGTGCCTTTAGGGAGGAACTGGCGGACGAGGCCGTTCCAGTTCTCGTTGGTGCCTCGTTGCCAGGGTGAGTGGGGGTCGCAGAAGTAGACGGGCACGCCGGTGGCGACGCTGAACGCGGCGTGTCGTGCGAGCTCGGTGCCTTGGTCCCAGGTCAAGCTGCGGGCGAGCAGCGCAGGGAGGTGGCCCACGTTCGCAGCGAGCTGGGCGGCGACATGTTCGGCGGTCTTGTTGTCGAGCTTGATGAGCATCCCGAACCGGGTGGCTCGTTCCACCAACGTCGCCACCGCGCTGGCCCCGTTGGCGCCGATGATCAGGTCGCCTTCCCAGTGGCCGGGCACGGCCCGGTCCTCGATCTCGGCAGGCCGTTCGGAGATGTTGACCATCCCGACGATCTTCGGGCCCGAGGCGACATGGCGGCCCTGGGGGCGGCGCCGAGCCCGTCCAGAACGCAAGCAGTCAGCCAGTTCCTTGCGGAGCTCGCCTTTGGCTTGCACGAACACCGCCTGGTAGATCGCCTCGTGCGACACCCACCACTGTGACTCGCCCGGATGATCCCGGCGCAGCCGTCGAGCGATCTGACGAGGCGACCACTGCTCCCGAAGCAGCCCCTGGACCTCGTCCCAAAGCTCCGGGCGTTCCTCGGTCCACCCCAGCTTCGGTCGTCGCGCTGCTTCATCGGCACGAGCCTGCGCCCGCCACGCCCGATAATCGGCCCGGCCACCAGCCGCCGCGATCTCCCGGCCGATCGTGCCGCGATGACACCCAACCCGACGAGCGATCACCGCGTCGAGCTCCTCGCGATCGATCCCGACCCGGATCTCCTCGCGGTCCCTCAAACTCAACGCGTCCCGACGAGCCTTGCGTTCACGCAGCACCCTCGGAGCTTCCTCCGCCAACCGCGCCTCGAGGGTCCGCAACGAGATTCCCGCCAACCCCGCCGCCTCCACCCGCGACGACCCCCGAGCCACCGCCAACAACGCCACATCCGTCACCGACCGCGGCAACCTCGCACGACCCACCCCGACACCTCCACCTAAGAGCTGTCGCGCTCACCACTTGTCACCACCACCGGA
>JAODBP010000198.1 GCA_025464025.1 Actinomycetes bacterium
GAAGAGACCGCCCTGGGAGTTCTGGTAGGCGACGATCGCCTGGGCACCGACGATGGCGCCCTGGAACAGGCCGGGAACCGGGCCGGACAGGGTCGAGACGTTGCCGAGGGTCACCTGGTTGGCGGTCACGCCCACGTCGGTCGCACCTCCGTTGCCGCCAGCAGGCGCCTGGCCCGCAGCCGCACCTCCGGCGGGTGCTGCCGCGCCCCCGGCTGCGGGCGCCGTCGTCGCCGTGGAACCAGCGACGGTCGTGGCCGTGCCCCCACCGGCATCGCCGGGACCGGCAGCGACGGCGTCACCGTTGGTCGCCCCGCCGGACGCGCCGGCGGCCTGGACCTGCTCCTGGCTGACTCGAGCACCACATGCTGCCGCCAGCAACGTGAGAACGGTGAGGAACGTCACCAGACGAACCTGCTGCAAGTTCACGTTCGAAGACCCCCGGGCCGGGTTGGCGATGGACGGACCCGTCAACCTTCGGCGTCGAAGGACCTCGGTCCTCCCCTCCCCGGTGACGTGCACCACCAGGACGGAGCTCGGCTCCATCCCGTCCTGGCACGGCAGCGTCTACCCCATCTGACGCGTCGTCATGCCGGGTCATCGGTGGTACGTCCCATCGCAGCGGTAGGCGTTCGGCGGGGTGTCGAGGCGCTGGTACTTGCCGCCCCTGATGGTCGACACCACGTAGCAGCTCGGCGGCTTCTTGATCCCCGGCCCACCGGGCGCCAGCAGGTTGTTGGCCGAGAAGTCGGTGACCTGCTTCAGAGCGGCGATGACGTCGGCCCGCTTGGCCTTGGGCCCGGCCTTCTGCATGGCCTGGAACAGGAGGCGGCCGGCGGCCCACGAGTACATGGCGAAGGTGTCGGTCTTGAACCCGGGCTTCACCTTCTGCATCCACTCGTTCATGAGCCGCACCTCGGGCACCGCCGCGGCGTCCTCCCCGCCGAAGAGCGAGAACACCGAGGCGCTGATCGTCCCCTCGACGGCCGCACCGGCCAGGGACGAGAGGCTGGGCATGTAGTTGGCCACCAGCTGAGGCTTGAAGCCCTGCTGGGCCATGGCCTTGGCGATGCGGGCGGTGGTCTTGTCGTCGGTGGCGACGAGGTAGACGAGCTTCACGCCGCTCGACTTCATGCGCACGACGTCGGCGGTGAAGTCGGTCTCGGTCGCTTGGAAGCCACGCTCGTAGGCGAACTTCCACCCGACCGACTCGGCAGCCGCCCGGAACCGCATGGCGCTGATCTTCGCCGACGGGATGTCGCCGTAGAGCGTGCCGACCTTGGTCACCGCGTCCGGGTACTTGGCCTTGAACCAGAGGAACGGGCCGGTCGGCGCGCCCCGGACGTCCGACGGCGCCACCGCGAAGTTCGTCTTCAGCGCGCCGCGGCTGGCGTTGAGCGGCACCGAGAGGTCGGGGATGTTCGACTTCGACAGGGCGCCCACGCCGGCGTCGTCGTAGAGCGAGAACGAGCCGAGGAAGGCGAAGGCCTTGCCGGCGAGCTCCTCCGTCGCCGCACGGTTCTGGCCGGTGTCGAACTGGTCGTCGCGGAACTCGAGCTTCAGCTTCCGCCCGAAGACGCCGCCCTGGCTGTTCTGGTAGGCGATGAACGCCTGGGTGCCGAGCACGGCGCCCTGGAACAGGCCGGGCACCGGACCCGACATCGTCGACACGTTGCCGAGGAGGATCTGGTTCGCCGTGACCCCGACGTCGGTGGCACCGCCGTTGCCTCCCGTGGGCGCTGCCGTCCCCGTGTCGGCCGCGGCCGCCGCCGTCGGTGCGCCGTCACCAGCAGCCGAGGTCGGCGTCGTCCCCCCGGG
Source organism: Actinomycetes bacterium (assembly GCA_025464025.1). The sequence continues at coordinate 1,816 of JAODBP010000198.1, forward strand.
CGACGCCGACCCGGCCGCGCCGACGCTCGACGACGAACCTGCGTCACCGGCGTCGGGCTGCCCCCCGGCCTGCTCGGTGGACGCCGAGGCGCCCGCTGCCTTGATCTGCTGCTCGCTGACCCTTGCGCCGCATGCGGATGCGACCAGTGCCAGCACCGTGAGCGCGACGAACCAGAGGTTCCTGCGCGTCCCCATGTGCGACCCCCGTACTTGGAACGTGTTCCAAGTACGTTCGCCTCGAATGGGTCGGGTCCCTGCCCCCGGGTGCGACCGGGGTCACACCGGTGCGGTTACCGCCCCGTACGGTGCGCGGGGAAGGCCGCGAACCGGCAGCCTCAGCCGTCGGCGCTGAGGATGAGGCCGGAGGTCGGCACGCCGGTGCCGGCGGTGACGACCACGTTGGCCACGTCGGGCACCTGGTTGACCGAGGTCCCCCGCACCTGGCGCACGCCCTCGGCGATGCCGTTCATGCCGTGGAGGTACGCCTCGCCGAGCTGGCCGCCGTGGGTGTTGACCGGGAGGCCGCCGCCGATCTCGATGTTGCCGCCGGCCACGAAGTCGGGGGCCTCGCCCCGGCCGCAGAAGCCGAACTCCTCGAGCTGGCACAGCACGAACGGCGTGAAGTGGTCGTAGAGCACCGCGGTCTGGATGTCGCTCGGTCCCAGCCCGGCCTGCTCGTAGAGGCGGCGGGCGACGAGCCCCATCTCCGGGATGCCCACCATCTCGTCGTCGGGTCGGTAGAAGCTCGTCATCGAGAACTGGTCCTTCCACGACCCCTGGGCCACCGAGGCGATGATCGCCGGGGTGCTCTTGAGGTCGCGGGCCCGCTCGGCCGAGGTGACGATGATCGCCTGGCCGCCGTCGGTCTCCTGGCAGCAGTCGAGCAGCCGCAGGGGGTTGACGATCCAGCGCGAGGACTGGTGGTCCTCCATCGTGATGGGCCGGTTGTAGAAGTGGGCGGCCGGGTTGTTCGAGGCGTGCTTCCGGTCGGCGACGGCGACGTGCCCGAACGCCTCGGTCGTGGCGCCGTAGACGTGCAGGTAGCGCTGGGCGAACATCGCCACCCACGACGCCGGCGTGACCTGGCCGTACGGCGAGGTCCAGGCGTACTGCGACTGCTCGGTCGACGACGTGGCCGGCGCGTCGTGGATGCCGGCGCCGAAGCGACGGCCCGACCGCTCGTTGAACGCCCGGTAGCAGCACACCACGTCGGCCACGCCGGAGGCGATGGCCATGGCGGCCTGCAGGATGGTGCCCCCGCCCGCGCCGCCGCCGTAGTGGATCTTGGAGAAGAGGTTGAGCTCCTTGATGCCGAGCTCCCGCGCCACGGCGATCTCGGGGTTGGTGTCCATGGTGAAGGTGACGAGCCCGTCGATCTCGCTCGGGCTGATGCCGGCGTCCTCGGCCGCCGCCGTCACGGCCTGCACGGCGAGCATCAGCTCGGAGCGACCGGAGTCCTTGGAGAAGTCGGTGGCCCCGATGCCGGCGATCGCCGTCTTGCCGCTGAGGAACCTCGTGTCGCCCATGTCAGCCTTCCTTCGTGAGGACGACGGTCCCCGTGACGTGGTCGCCGAGCGAGTTGGAACCGACGACCTTCACCGTGATCTCGTCGCCGTCGACCTCGGTCACCTCGCCCTTCAGCGTCATGGTGTCGCCCGGGTAGTTCGGGGCGCCGAGGCGGATGGCCACCTTCTTGAGCCGGGCGGACGGCCCGGCCCAGTCGGTGACGAAGCGGCCGACGTAGCCGTTGGTGGTGAGGATGTTCATGAAGATGTCGGGCGACCCCCGCTCGACGGCGAGCGTCGGGTCGTGGTGCACGTCCTGGTAGTCGCGCGACGCGATGGCCGTGGCCACGATCGTCGTGCGAGTGAGCGGGATGGCCAGCTCGGGCAGCTGCTCTCCGACAGTCGTCACTTTGCCTCCGCGAGCGCTGCACCCAGGACCGACAGCTGCTGCGCCGGCCCGCCCAGGGTCTGTTCGATGGTCTTGCCCCACAGGAAGTAGCGGTGGACGGGGTAGTCGATGTCGGCTCCCATCCCACCGTGGAGGTGCTGGGTGGCGTGCACGACCCGCTGGCCGCCGTCCGACGCCCACCACTTGGCGACGAGCGCCGCCTTGGTCGCGTCGAGGCCTTCGTCGAGTCGCCAGGCCGCCTGCCACAGGGTGGCGTCGATGGCGCGGATGTCGATGTAGGCGTCGGCCGCCCGCAGGGCCACGCCCTGGTTGGTCGACAGGGGCCGGCCGAACTGGTTGCGGTTCGACGTGTACTCGGCGGCCATGGCCAGCGCCGCCTCGCACACGCCGACCTGGAGAGCAGCGAGGCCGGTGCGGTACCGGTCGAGCAGCCACGCCGCGACGCGGTCGTCGCCCAGGCGCTCGGCCGGCGTGCCGGCGAACGTGAGGTGGGCGACCTTCGAGCGGTCGGTCGCCACCGCGACCTGACGCTCGGCGGCGGCCGGGTCGACGAGGTAGACGCCGTCGTCGGCCGACACCAGCACCCGGTCGGCCAGGTGGCCGTAGGGCACGCTGAGGACGGTGCCGGTGAGGGCGCCACCCGAGGCGGTGACCGGCGGCGTGGCCGGGTGGCGGTCGAGGGCGAGGCTGAGCACGACGTCGCCGGCGATCACGCCGGGCAACCACGCCGCCTGCTGCTCGGCCGTGCCGTGCTCGGCGATGGCGAGTGCGGCGACCACCGTCGTGACCAGCGGCACCGGGGCCACGACCCGGCCCTGCTCGCGCAGGACGAGGGCCAGCTCGACCATGCCGAGCCCACCGCCGCCGTGGGCCTCGGGCAGCACCAGGCCGAGCAGGTCGGCCTTGGCCAGCTCGCTCCAGAGCGTGCGGTCGATGCGGTCGTCGGAGGCCTCGATCTCCTTGACCCGGGCCACGTCGGCCTGGCCCTGGAAGATCTGGGCGGCCAGGTCGCGCACGGCGTCCTGGGTCTCGTCGAAGGTGAAGTCCATCAGGCCCCAGCGCTTCCCTGGGACTGCGCCCCAGACCCATCTGCGCCGGGCTCGCTGGCGCTCGCGCCGTCGCCGACCTGCTTCGCACGTCGAAACTGCGGGATGGTGAGCTCGTCGTCGAACGTGACGATCTCGGCCACGACGGGCATGCCGATCACGACGTCGGCCGGGTCGACGTCGAGGAGGTTGGACACCAGGCGGGTGCCCTCCTCGAGCTCGACGAGCACGACGGGCAACGGGTAGTCGAACGACGGCACCTGCGGGTGCTCGACGATGACGAAGGAGTAGACGGTGCCGCGGCCGCTGGCCTCGACGGTGTCCCACTCGAACGAGTGGCACTCGGCGCAGGCCGGGCCGGGCGGGTGGCGCAACGTGCCGCAGTCCGTGCACCGCTGGATGAGGAGCTTGCCGTCCTGCAGCCCGTCGAACCACCACTGCGTGTCGCGGGTGGTCGGCGGGCGGGGCCGCAGCGGGCGGTCCTGCTTCGCCGGAGCGGCGCCCTTGCCCGTGCCCGGCTTGAACTTGAGCACCCGGAACAGGTGGGTGCCGACGAGCTCGCCGTCCTGGTCGCGGTACTCGTCGCGGGTCGTGACGAAGTGGCCGATGCCGAGGCCGGTCTGCTTCTCCTCCGACACCGACTCGAGCACGCCGGTGACCGTGACCCGGTCGCCGGGCACGAGGTACCGGAGGTACTCCTGCTCGCAGTTGACGGCCACCGTCGACGAGAAGCCGGCGGCGTCGAGCAGCTTCAGCGCGTCGCCCCAGCCACCCGACGGACCGTCGCCCCGCTCGAGCCCGGCCATCTGCCACGTCTGGAGCATGGTGGGCGGGGCCACGATGCCGGGGTGGCCGGCGGCCTTGGCTGCGGCGTCGTCGACGTAGATCGGGTTCTTGTCGCCGAGGGCCACGACCATGTGGCGGATCATCGGCGCGTTGACCTCGTCGAGCCCGATGGTCGGCTCGCCGCTGACCGAGCCGACCAGTGCCTGGAGGTCGTCGTAGAGAGACACGGTCACCTTCCCTGTCGGGCCATCTTGAGGCCGGCCCAGGCGACGATCTCGCGCTGGACCTCGTTGACACCGCCGCCGAACGTGTTGATCTGGGCCGATCGGCTGGCCCGCTCGAGCCGACCACCGAGCACGGCGCCCGGTTCGCCGACGCCGAGGTAGCCGACGGGTCCGACGATGTCGAGCAGCAGGCGGTAGGCCTGGATGTGGGTCTCGGTGCCGAACACCTTCACCGAGCTGGCGTCCTGGGGCCGGAGCGAGCCGTCGTCGACCTTGCGGGCCATCTGCCAGTTGAGGAGCCGCATGGCCTCGAGCCGCGCGTACGCCTCGGCCAGGTTGCGCTGCACCCAGGGCAGCTCGATGAGCCCGTTCTCCCGAGTCCACCGCTCCACCGCGTCGTACAGCTCGCTGGTCTCGCCCCCGAGGGCGGCCAGGCCGACCCGCTCGTGGTTGAGCTGGTTGGTGATGAGGCGCCAGCCCTCGTTCTCGCCGGCGACGACGTTCTCGACCGGCACCCGCACGTCGACGTAGTACGACGCCGCCGTCTTCGTGTCGCCCACCGTGTGGATCAGCGTGGCGCTGAAGCCGGGCGTCGAGGTCGGCACGAGGATGATCGAGATCCCCTTGTGCTTCGAGACCTCGGTGTTGGTGCGGCACGCCAGCCACACGTAGTCGGCCTGGTCGGCCCCCGACGTGAAGATCTTCGAGCCGTTGATCACGTACTCGTCGCCGTCGCGCACGGCCCGGGTCTTGAGCGACGCCAGGTCGGTGCCGGCCTCGGGCTCGGTGTAGCCGATGGCGAAGTTGATCTCACCCTGGAGGATGCCGGGGAGGAACCGCTGCTTCTGCTCCTCCGAGCCGAACTGCATCAGCGTCGGGCCGACGGTGTTGATGGTGACGAACGGGAACGGCGCCTTGGCCCGCCACACCTCGTCGAAGAAGATGAACTGGTCGGTGGGCGGTCGACCCTGCCCGCCGTACTCCTTGGGCCACCCGATGCCGAGCCAGCCGTCGGCGCCCATCTTCCGCACGAGCCGCCGGTAGACCGGGCCGCCCTCCGGATCGCCTTCGAGCTCGGCACGCGCTTCCGGCGTGAGCAGGTCGGCGAAGTAGGCGCGCAGCTCCTTGCGGAGCGCGAGCTGCTCTGAGGTCTCTTCGAGGTGCACGGCGTCCCCCCTCTGTTCGGCCGTGACAGAAACTACCGCATCAAACTACTTGCGGCTGCCGGCCAGCTCCTTGAACGGGATGTCCTTGTCGACCCGCGGCTCGGCCGGCAGGCCCAGCACCCGCTCGCCGATCGTGTTGCGCTGGATCTGGTCGGTGCCGCCACCGATCTTCGACGACCACTGGTTCAGGAACGACAGGACCCAGTGGCCCTCGTCGATCCCGTCGGCCTTGGCGAGCATCCCGGCCGAGCCCATGATCGACATGACCAGGTCGCCGGTGAGGCTCTGGTGCTGGGAGATGAAGAGCTTCAGCGCCGATGCCCCGGGACCGGGCAGCTTGCCCTGCGACGACGCCGTCTGGACCTGCAGGTTCATGTAGCGCATGACCTGGATCCGGGTGTGGGCCCGGGCGATGTCCTGGCGGATGACCGGGTCCTGGTCGCAGCCGCACTGCTTGGCCAGGGCGAGGAGCTGGGCCGTGGTCGTGCCGTGGCCCGAGCCACCGATGAGGGTGCGCTCGTTGGCCAGGGTCGTGTGGGTCGGGCCCCAGCCGGCGTTCACCTGGCCGACCACGTTCTCGGCCGGGATCCGCACGTCGGTGAGGAAGACCTCGTTGAAGTGGGCGTGGCCGGTGATCTGCACGAGCGGGCGGACCTCGATGCCCGGCGTGCGCATGTCGACCAGGAAGTACGTGATGCCCTTGTGCTTCGGGGCGTCGGGGTCGGTGCGGGTGAGGAGGATCCCCCAGTCGCTGTGGTGGGCACCGGAGTTCCAGACCTTCTGGCCGTTGACGACGAACTCGTCGCCGTCCTTGAAGGCCCGGGTCTTCAGCCCGGCGAGGTCGGAGCCGGCCTCGGGCTCGCTGAAGAGCTGGCACCACACCTCCTCGCCGCGGATCATGGCCGGGAGGTAGCGCTGCTTCTGCTCCTCGGTGCCGTGGGCGATGAGCGTCGGGCCGCACATGCCGATGCCGACGGCGAAGGCGCCGGTCGACACGTCGTAGCCGGCGGCCTCCTGGTTGAAGATCGACTGGTGCCAGCCGCTGAGACCCCGGCCGCCGTACTCGACGGGCCAGGTGATGGCGCCCCAACCGCCCTCGTAGAGGGTGTGCTGCCAGCGCTTGCAGTTCTCGACGTAGTCGGGGTGCTCGGAGTTGCGCGACCAGTCGTTGGGGCCGCCGCGGGGCTTGGCGTTGGCCGCCAGCCACTCGCGCACCTCGGCGCGGAAGGCGGCGTCCTGCGGGGAGTCCTCGAAGTCCATGGGTCCTCTTCTCCTCAGGTCCCGTGCACCGGGAAGGGGCTGCGGGCCTTGCTCAGCAGGTCGGTGACGACGGGCCCGAGCTCGCTCGGCTCCCAGCGGTCGCCCTTGTCGATCTGGGGGCCGCGGTCCCAGCCCTCGGCGACCATGATCAGGCCGCCTTCGAGCTCGAACACCCGGCCGGTGACGTCCCTCGACTGCTCGGAGCCGAGCCACACCACGAGGGGCGAGACGTTCTCCGGGGCCATGGCGTCGAAGGCGCCGGCCTCGGGCTTGGCCATCATGTCGGCGAAGGCCCCCTCGGTCATGCGGGTGCGCGCCGCCGGGGCGATGGCGTTGGCGGTGATGCCGTAGCGGCCCATCTCGGCGGCGGCGACCAGGGTGGCGGCGGCGATGCCGGCCTTGGCCGCCGAGTAGACGGTCTGGCCGATCGAGCCGTGGAGCCCGGCGCCCGAGCTGGTGTTGATGATGCGGCCCTGGGGGTCCTCACCCGCCTTGGCCCGCTCCCGCCAGTGGTTGGCGGCGTGGCGCATGGTGGCGAGGGTGCCCTTGAGGTGGACGGCGAGCACGGCGTCGATCTCGTGCTCCTCCATCGACACCGCCATCCGGTCTCTGACGATGCCGGCGTTGTTCACCAGCACGTCGAGCTTGCCGAACGTGTCCACCGCGGTGGCGATGATGTTGGCGGCGCCGTCCCAGCTGGAGACGTCGTCGGCGTTGGCGACCGCTTCGCCGCCCATCCCTCGGATGGCGTCAACCACCTCGCCGGCCGGTCCCGAAGCACCGCCGCTGCCGTCGAGCTCGGCCCCCACGTCGTTGACCACGACCTTGGCGCCTTCGGCGGCGAAGGCCAGGGCGTGCGCCCGCCCGAGGCCGCGCCCGGCGCCGGTGACGACGACGACCCGACCCG
>JAODBP010000201.1 GCA_025464025.1 Actinomycetes bacterium
CCGAGCAGGAGCTGCTGGCCGGTCTGGCCCCGGGCGTAGAACGTGCGGGACACCTGGGTGCCGCCGAACGAGCGGTTGTCGAGGAGGCCCCCGTAGTCGCGGGCGAAGGGCACGCCCTGGGCCGTGCACTGGTCGATGATGTCGACCGACAGCTCCGCGAGGCGGTGCACGTTGGCCTCACGGGCGCGGTAGTCGCCGCCCTTGACCGTGTCGTAGAACAGGCGCTCCACCGAGTCGCCGTCGCCCTTGTAGTTCTTGGCCGCGTTGATGCCGCCCTGGGCGGCGATCGAATGCGCCCGGCGGGGCGAGTCGTGGAACGTGAAGCACTTGACGTTGTAGCCGAGCTCGCCGAGCGTGGCGGCGGCCGCGCCACCGGCCAGGCCCGAGCCCACGACGATCACGTCGAAGCGGCGGCGGTTGTGCGGCGCCACCAGCTTCATCTTGAACTTGTGGTGCTCCCACTTCTCGGAGATGTCCCCCTCGGGGATCCCGGCGTCGAGCTGGATGTCCATGTCTCAGTAGCTCCCGCTCAGTCGACGACGTGGAGGGCGATCAGGATCGGGAACGAGAGGTTCCCCACCGTGATGAGGCCGGCGAAGCCCCAGGCGAACCACGACCGCCACTTGTTGAAGCGCGGCCGGTTCCAGCCCAGCGACTGGAAGAGGCTCCAGCACCCGTGCCACAGGTGCACGGCCAGCGCCAGGTTGGCGACGATGTAGATGAGCGCCACCGGGATGCGACGGAAGCTGTGGACCAGGTTGTGGTGCACGTCGCCCCGGATGAAGTCACCGTTGGCGAAGCCCCAGGTCAGGTCGCTCAGGTGGAAGAGGATGTAGAGGGCGACGATGATGCCGGTCCAGCGCATGGTGCGGCTGGCGAAGCTGGCGGCCACGTAGTCGCGCTTCGAGTAGTACTTCACGTCGGCCTTGTGGTTCAGCAGCGTGAGCGACCAGGCGGCGTGGATGTGCAGCAGCACAGCGCCGATCAGGCCCAGGCGCATGAGCCACAGGGCCCCGCCCCGGGGGAGGATCGGGTAGGCCAGCACCCGCAGGAACTCGGCGTAGTGGTTGATGTCCTCCGAGCCCAAGTACAGCTTGAGGTTCCCGATCATGTGACCGAACACGAACAGCAGGCCGATGATGCCGGTGACGGCCATCACGTACTTCTTGCCCACCGCCGTGCGGTACAGCTCGATGAACCACGGCGCAGGCCGCGAGGGCTTGGCCTGGATCGGGGTCGGCGTCGAACTCCGCCCCGTCGTCGTCGTCGCCATGCAGGACCTCCGTGAACTGGCCGCGTTGCAGCGGCGAGACGGTACCGCTCCGCCCGCCGGTGTGAAGAAACGCCTCAGCCGGTGATGACCGCGGTGTAGCGGTTGGTGGCCGCGTGCTCGGCGCTGTGCACGGCGAGGTCGAGCACCAGCTCGCCCGGTTCGTCGGGGACCACGGCCTGGAGCGTGCCGACCCGCACGCAGCCGTCGGCCGGCACGTCGCCCTCCCAGTGCCAGTCGTAGCCCCCGCCCGGCCAGGACAACCCGGCGTCGACCCGGGCGCCGTCGAGCGGCTGGCGCAGGTCGCTCACGACGTGGACGTCGAGGGCGATCGTGTCGCCCGGCGCCAGCTCGGCCGGCAGCCGATCGGCCACCACGATCACGGGGCGGCACGAGTCGACGAGGGCGAGGTAGGCCGGCTTGGGGTTGCGGTGGTCGTCGAGCACGGCCGAGGAGATGCCCGGGTGGGTGTCGCCGAACGAGGAGACGGAGAAGCCGCCGGTCGGCCGGTACTTCAGCCGGCGCAGGGTCTCGACCTGGTGCTTCACGACGGTCGCCTGGTACGTCCGTGTCGCCGTGGCCCACGAGGCCTCGTCGGGGAAGTCGCGCGGGGGCACCCGTCGGGCGAGCACCTCGTCGGCCACGTCGGGCCACGCCGTGCGCCGGCCGGCCGGGACCGACCTCGCCCCGAACTCCGACACGAAGCGGACCATGCGGGGGAAGGCCCGGGCGAAGCCGGGGAGGTCGCGCTCCTCGCCGTGGAACCAGCCGAACCAGAGGTGGCTGTCGGTGCCGAGGCCGCCGGGGTGGGGGACGACGCCGGAGTGGGCGATGACCGGGCGAGTGCCGTCGGCCTTCTCGATGGCCCGCTTCACCGTGCGGTCGAGGAACGTCTTGTTCCACGTCGGCAGCTCCTGGCGGAGCACCCACTGCAGGGCGTTGCCCGACGCCGGTGCCGTCCCCTCGGGGATGTCGAGGGCGACGGGCGTGTCGTGCCCGCACCAGATGGCGATCGACGGGTGGTGGCCGAGGAGGTCGACGGCGGCGGCGGCCTGGCGGGCCGCCTGCTTGCGGATCCCCCGGGCGTAGCCGAGCCGCAGGGGGAAGTCCTGCCACAGCAGCACGCCGAGCTCGTCGGCTGCCTCGTAGAGCTCGGGTCGGGTGATGTGGCCGTGCAGGCGGAGGAGGTCGAGGCCGGCCTCGCGGGCCAGCTCGACGTCGCGGCGCAGCTCGACCGGGCTGGCCTCGGCCAGGGCGAGGCGGGTCGGTCCCTGGTTGGCGCCCTTGAGGAACAGGCGCTCGCCGTTGACCGAGAGCGTCCAGTCCTTCCACGTCAGCGATCGCAGCCCGATGCGGCGCTCGAGCGTGTGGCTCACCTCGCCGTCGACGCGGACCTCGACGGTCACGTCGTGCAGGGGCTGGTCGCCCAGGGCGTGGGGCCACCACAGGGCCGGGTCGGGGACGGTGGCCGTCCACTCCACGAAGTTGCTGCCCTCGGCCACCGGGTGCTCGCTGACCTCGACGTGGCCACCGACCTCGCTGCGGACCTCGACGGTGCGCGCCGCGTCGCTGTCGAGCTCGGCCCGGAAGGCGACGACGGCTCGCTCGGCCGTGGCGTCCTGGCAGAGGACCCGCAGGCTCCGGGCCCGCACCGGCCCGGTGCGCTCGAGCCGGACCGGGCGCCAGATGCCTCCGGGGTTCCAGCCCGGGTCCTCGCCGTCGGGGTGCTGGAACGAGCCGGTGATGTTGCGCTTCGCCGTGCGGTCGTCCGGCCGGCCGCACGTGACCTCGACGGCCAGCAGGTGCTCGCTCGCCGCCGTCATCGGCTCGGTGACCTCGAACGTGTGGCGCACGAAGTAGCCCTCGGTGTCGCCGAGGTAGGCCCCGTCGAGCCACACGTCGCCTTGGTAGAAGAGGCCGTCGAGCACGAGCCAGGCCCGGGTCCCCACCTCCGGGGCCGGCGACTCGAACCGGCGCCGGTAGAGGAGCGGCCCGTCGCTGTCGGCGAAGGCCGGGGTGTGGCGCCAGTGGGCCGGGACGGGCACGTCCTCCCACCCCTCGTCGGGCGCGTCGCGGTCGGCGAAGGAGCGCCGGAGCTCCTCGTCGGCGACCGCCGCTCGCCACGTGCCCGAGAGATCCACCCGGGCCACGCTACGTCTTCGCAGAACCTGGGTAGGTGGGCGGCGTGTCCGTCCGAGTTCGCTCCCAGGTCCTGTTCGCCGAGTCCAGCCCCGGGCTCCTCCGGGTCGACAGCGCCCTCATGGAGGACGCTGGGATCCACCTCCCCGCCGGGTCGCCGGTGACCATGCTCCTGCGACTGCCGGTCTCCGGTGTCGTGGCTGCCGTGGTCGAAGCGACCGTGAGCCGCTGGGCCGACGACGGTGGCGTCGTCGAGCTCGAGCTGCTCGCCGGCGGCGACCACACCCGCGTCGTGCTCTCCGACGGCGCCTCCACCGTTCGCCTCGAGGTCGAGGCGGCCGGCTCCCTCGCCGCCTGAGCCTCCTCCCCGGGTTGTGGAGGATCGACCACCACCATGGTGGTGGATCCTCCAGAACCGGAGCTCAGCGCAGCGGGCCCTGCAACGTCGCCGTGATCGTGCCGTCGGCCGCGAGGTCGACGTCGAGCGGTCCGGGACCGAACTCGAGGTGCGTGGCCGTGCGCCGCCCCTCGCGGGTCCGCACCTCGAACGTGCCGTCGAGCACGAGCCGGCCCGACCCGGTGAGGTGGAGGAGCGCCCGGCTGGCGGTGACCACGCCGCTCGGTGCGTCGAGCACGGCGTCGTCGCCGGCATCGAAGGCGTAGCTGTCCCGGGGCGTGGCCAGACCGCCCCGACCGACCGCCACCGACGTGCGCACCTCGTAGTGGCCGGGCAGCAGCGCCCGTGGCCCGTCGATCGACCAGTGCTCGCCGTCGGCATCGACGGCGAGCGCCGTCGGACCGAGGTCGAGCCCGGGGCCGACGAGCGCGAACGGGCGCCCACCGGTCCACACGATCGTCTCGCCGTCGTTCTCGATCGTCGCCGATCCGCCCTGGGGGAGGGTGATCGGGGCGTCGAGGGGCGGCCCGATGACGTCGGTCCCGTGCAGCGAGGTGATGGTGCCGGTGACCTTGGCCTGGCCCGCCGGGAGCACGTGGACGTCGCGCACGATCGTGTCGACCTTCGGGTCTTGGTGCTCGGCCACGACCTGGGCCACACCCCCGGCGAACACGATGGCGGCCAGCCAACCGACCACCCACGTGGTCCAAGGCAGCCGCCGACGCACGTCCGGAGGGTACGGCGATACCGTCGGGCCATGACGTCGCGACCCGCCTCCCTCGGTCAGCTCCGCGAGTCCGGCTGGGAGTCCGTGCCGGTCAAGGAGGAGCTGCGCCGCAACGCCGTGGCCAAGATCTCTGCCGGCGAGCCGCTCTTCCCCGGCGTGATGGGCTACGAGGACACCGTCCTGCCCCAGCTGGAGAACGCGCTGCTCGCCGGGCACGACGTGATCTTCCTGGGCGAACGGGGCCAGGCCAAGACCCGCATGATCCGCGCCCTGGTCAGCCTGCTCGACGAGTGGCTGCCCGTGGTGGCCGGCTCCGAGATCAACGACGACCCGTACAACCCGGTCTCCCGGCACGCCCGCGAGCTGGTGCTCGAGCGGGGTGACGACACGCCGATCGAGTGGATCCACCGCGACACCCGCTTCGGCGAGAAGCTGGCCACGCCCGACACCTCGATCGCCGACCTCATCGGCGAGGTCGATCCCATCAAGGTGGCCGAGGGTCGCTACCTCTCCGACGAGCTCACCCTCCACTACGGGCTGGTGCCCCGC
>JAODBP010000208.1 GCA_025464025.1 Actinomycetes bacterium
CCGGTGCCTGCACGGTGGTGGCCGCCGTGGCCCCGCTCGACCCCGTCGCCCCCACGACCGACGTGGTCACCGTCCCGTGGGTCCGGAACGAGCGCTCGCCCCTGGTCGGGCTGAAGACGACGTCCTACGCCGAGAACGTCGTCGCCCTCGCTCGGGCCAAGGAGGCCGGCGCGTCGGAGGCCCTCTTCGCCAACACGCGCGACGAGCTGTGCGAGGGCGCCGGCACCAACGTGTTCGTCGTGCTCCGGGGCGAGCTGGTGACGCCACCGCTCTCGTCCGGGTGCCTCGCCGGCATCACCCGCGAGCTCGTCCTCGAGTGCACCGGTGCCGTCGAGCGGGCCCTGCCGTTCACCGTGCTGGCCGAGGCGGACGAGGTCTTCCTGACGTCGAGCACCCGCGAGGTGCAGGCCGTCGCCCACGTCGACGGCCGAGCCGTGCCCGCCGCGCCCGGACCGGTCACCGCCGCCGCGCTGGCGGCGTTCCGGTCCCTGCTACCCGGCGGGTAGGGGCTCGCCGAGGCCCTCGAGCGCCGCCTGGTTCGCGGGGTCGAGGGTGAGGACCCGGCGCCACGTCTTCGCCGCCGCCGCGCTCCGCCCAGCCCCGGCGTAGGCCGTGGCCAGGTCGGTGAGGATCGGGACGTCGTCCGGGCGAAGCTCGTCGGCCACCTCGAGCTGCGCGACGGCCCGCGGGTAGCGCCCGTTGTCGAGCAGGAACCCGGCCCATGCGGTGTGGACGTCGACGAGCCCTGGGCCGTGGTCAGCGGCGTAGGCGAAGTAGCGGTCGGCGGCGGCGAAGCGGCCGAGCTGGGCCGCCGTCTGGCCGGCGCTGAGGGCGTAGGCAGGAGCGGACGGCGTCCGGGTGGCGGCCTTCCAGCCGGCGACGAGGGCTTCCTCCTGCGCGCCTCCTCGGGCCAGCAGGGCGGCCTCGTTGGCCCAGTACCGGCCGTTCCACGAGGCAAGCGACACCGACGTGCGCGCCGCGTCGAGGGCGCCGTTGGGGTCGCCCCCGGCGGCGCGCTCGAGCGAGTGCCGGTAGGCCACGTCGGCCCGGACCGGGATCGTGGTCCACCACAGGGCGACCAGCACCAGGATGACCCCGGCGGCCCACACGAAGGTCCCGGCACGCACCAGGCTCGAGCCGCCGCGCGCCGGCGCCAGGGCGGGCACGGTGAAGGTACGCACCTGAGTGGCGCCGGCGAACACCCAGATGGCGCCGGCGGTGACGGCGTGGCCGACCAGCATCACCGGTGACTCGATCGAGACCAGCGACTGCACCTGGTACGCGGCCCACGCCCCGCCGAAGGCGGCGAGCAGCAGGCGGGGCTCGCCGGTCAGGCGGCGCAGGCCCCGCAGGAGCAGGAAGCCGGTGGCGCCCACGAAGGCCAGGTACAGGAGGCCGAGGGGCAGCCCACCCATGACGAACATCGAGAGCGGGATGTCGTGCGGCGAGTCGGCCGAGGCAAACGTCCCGTAGCGCTCGGCGTGGACCGCCGGCCGGTGCCGGGAGAACTCGGCGCCGTAGCCGTTCGGACCACTGCCGAGGATCGGGCGATCGACGACCATGTCGCGACCCGCCTCCCAGAGCAGCACCCGCTCGTCCATGCCAGACCGGACCTGCCGGTCGACGTAGGAATGGGCGCCGACGCCGACCACGAGGGTCAGGGCCACGACGCCGGCGACGGCGATCCCCGCCGTGCGGGCGCCGAACCGGTCGAGCAGCACGACGACGAGGACCACGCCGAGGCCGGCCGCCATCGACGGCAGCGCCTGGAACGACTCGGTGCGGACCCCCACGACCAGGGTGGCGAAGCCCAGGACAGCGGCGGCGACGGCGACCAGCGGGTCCCGCCCGGCCCGCACGACCGCCCAGACGGCGAACGGGAGCACCATGCCGGCGAAGCCGGCCATGAAGTTCGGCTGGCCCAGCGTGCCCACCACGTCGCTGACCTCGGAGGAGAGCCCGAGCGGCTGGAACCCGAGCACCTGGAGCACGCCGAAGCCGATCACCGGAACGGCCGCCGCCAGCATGGCGAGCGCCAGACCGGGCAGGTCCTCGGCGGCGTGCGTGCGCACGACCGAGAGCAGGACGACGACAGCAGCCACGTAGGCCAGCAGGCCGGCGGAGCGCCCGTAGTCCCCGAACACTGAACCCAGGGGTTGCTCGCCGAGCAGCGTGGCCAGAGCGAAGAGGGCGACGAACGCGGCGGTGCCGACGACCAGCCGTCCGCAGGGGATGCGCACGGCTCCCGCCCGGTTGAGCTCCCACCCGACGAAGCCGGCGAGCACCGCGGCGCCGACGGTCAGGACGACCAGCTTGGGAGCCTGGAACGGCTCGAAGAGGTTGGCGAGGACGGCGACGTGCACCAGCACGACGACGACAGCGAGGCTCATGCGAGCCGGCGCCACCGAGGCGGCTGGCGGGCCGACCGTGGAGGCGGAGCGGGGCTTGGGCATGGGTCGACTCTGCGTGCGCGCGCTCACCGACCCCTGTGATCGGTCAGTGCCGGCGAGACCTTAGGGCTCGCCCGGTCGGCCCGTCAGTCCTTGGCGCAGTGGGCCGCGGCATAGGCCGTGAGCTGCTTGGGCACCTGGCTGCCTCCGTGCGCGGCGAACCCGGCGGGCGAACCGCTCTCGGCCACGTCCTTGACCTGGGCCAGGGCGGCCTTGGCCGCCTCGACGATCTCGTCGGGCGCCTTCGCCACGAGGTCCTCCGCCGTCGGCACCAGGGCCGTGTAGTGCTCCTTGAGGTTGGTCGAGTCCTTCGCCTCGTCACCGGTCAGCGTGACGCCTCCCGCCTTCCGGATCTCGGCCCACACCGCGCAGTACGGGGACGCCGAGGCATCGACTTGGTCGGCGCCCAGCGGCTGAGCCTCGGCCGTGGAGGTGGTGGTCGCCGCCGCATCCTTCTCCTTGCCACCGTCGCTGCACGCGACCGCGGCCACGAGGAGAACCGGGAGCAGGAGCGCGGAGGAACGGCGGAGCGGGAAGTGCATCACGCCACTGTGCTCGTCGGGCCAGGCGCCGAAACACCTCGCAGGTGCACGACATCTCCGACGGCGAACGACCGGTCGACGGGCGGGCCGAGCACGAGGTGGCCCCGTCCGTCCACGGCCGTGACGGGCCCTTCGACGGCGCCCTCAGCCGTCTCGACCCGCACCTGGCGGCCGATCGTCGCGCAGGCCGACCGGTAGCGATCGAGGACATGGGCCCGCCCGCTGGCGGTCTCCAAGCGGTCGAGGTCACCCCCGAAGCGGTCCAACCACGCCGTCAGCAGCCGATCACGGTCGACCGGGCCGCCGGCGAGTTGGTTCAAGGCCGCTCCGCCGTCGGGGACGTCGGCGTCCCAGTTGACGTTGAGCCCCATGCCCACCACCAGGGCGGCCACCGCGCCCCCCTCGACCACGCTCTCCGCCAAGAGACCGGCCACCTTCCGGGCACCGTCCGACTCGTCGACCACCACGTCGTTCGGCCACTTGA
Source organism: Actinomycetes bacterium (assembly GCA_025464025.1). Next base: position 3,477 of record JAODBP010000208.1, read on the forward strand.
GCCCGAGCCTGACCCCCGCCACCGCTTCAGCTGCCGCCTTGGCAGCCAAGCCGGCGGCGAAGGTGATGAGGTGCAGCTGCTCCGCCGGCACCGTCGGGCGAAGCAGCACCGACACCAGCAGCGATGCTCCCGGAGGCGACTCCCACCGGCGGTCGCGGCGGCCGCGGCCGGCCGTCTGGTGCCCGGCCACGAGCACGATCCCGGCCGGCGCACCGGCTTCGGCTCGACGGAGCAGTTCTCGGTTGGTCGAGTCGACCTCCTCGACGAGTTCCACGGGACCGAGCACGATCTGGAACCATACGGCCGCCATGTCGACCCCGTACTACGCCGGCCGAGAGGCGGCCCTCGCCGAGATCTTCGGTGCATCGACCGTCGTGGTCCATGCCGATCGGCTCGAGGTCGACGCGCGCACGTTCCCGATCGTCGACGACGTGATCGTCACGTTGCCGGCCAACCGCCTGCCGGAGGGGGCCCGTCGACGCCTTGGTGCCCAGGCCGGTGACGCCTCCGCCGAGGGAAGCTTCGCCGAGGACATCCAGTACACGTTCGGTGCCGAGTGGACCGAGCACGGCGAGGTCCTGGCCGAGCACGTCGATGAGTTCGCCGCCTACTTCGACCTCATCGATCTCGAGGCCCTCGGCGACCAGCGGGTGGCCGACCTGGGCTGTGGGAGCGGCCGCTGGGCATCGTTCGTGGCGCCCCGGTGCCGGGAGATCGTGCTCGCCGACTTCTCCGACGCCATCTTCGTGGCCCGGCGGAACCTGGCTGGCGCCGACCACGCGGTGTTCGTCCTCGCCGACGTCCTCGACCTGCCGTTCGGCGACGACGCCTTCGACCTCGCCTACTGCCTCGGCGTGCTCCACCACCTGCCGGTCGACGCCCTCGACGCCTGCCGCCGGCTGGCCCGCCACGCGCCCGAGCTGCTCGTCTACCTCTACTACGCGCTCGACAACCGGCCGGCGTACTACCGCGCCCTGCTCGCCGGGGTGACCCAGGCCCGGACCCGGCTGGCGCGGCTCCGGAGCACCCGGGCCCGGTCGGCCGTGTCGCTCGCCATCGCCGCCCTCGTGTACGCCCCGCTGGCGTTCGTGGGGTCGGTCGGCGGGCGGCGGGTGCAGCGCTACGTGCCGCTGGCCGACACCTACGCCGGCAAGTCGCTGCGCCGCCTCCAGCAGGACGCCTACGACCGGTTCTTCACCCGCATCGAGCAGCGCGTCACGCGCGCCCAGGTGCTCGAGCTGACCGACACGTTCGACGCCATCACCGTCAGCGACGGCCTTCCCTACTGGCACTTCCGCTGCGAGCGCGCCGCCCGGTTTCCGCGCTAGCGAGCCTCATCTGAAACGATACGGAGCACCATGCTGAACAAGGTCCTGATCGCCAACCGGGGCGAGATCGCCGTCCGGGTCATCCGCACCTGCCGCGAGCTCGGCATCGCCACCGTCGCGGTGTACTCCGACCTCGACCGCGACGCGCTCCACGTCCGGCTCGCCGACGAGGCCTACGCCCTCGGCGGCCAGACGGCGGCCGAGAGCTACCTGAACACCGAGGCGATCCTCGACGTCATCCGGCGGAGCGGCGCCGACGGCGTGCACCCCGGCTACGGCTTCTTCTCCGAGAACACCGACTTCGCCCGGGCCATCACGGCCGAAGGGGTCACGTTCATCGGCCCGCCGACCGAGGCCATCGAGGTCATGGGCGACAAGATCAGCTCCCGCATCGCGGCCGACAAGGCCGGCGTGTCGGGCGTGCCGGGCGACAACACGGTGCTCACCAGCGGCGAGCAGGTCGTGGCGTTCGGCGAGGCCCACGGCTGGCCGGTGGCCATCAAGGCCGCCTACGGCGGCGGCGGACGCGGCATGCGCGTGGTCCACAGCGCCGGCGAGGCCCAGGCCGCCCTCGAGTCCGCCATGTCCGAGGCGCTCAAGGGCTTCGGCCGCGACGAGTGCTACGTCGAGCGCTACCTCACCTGGCCCCGCCACGTCGAGATGCAGATCATCGGCGACACCCACGGCAACTGCGTGTGGGTCGGCGAGCGCGACTGCTCGGCCCAGCGCCGCCACCAGAAGCTGGTCGAGGAGAGCCCGGCGCCGAACTTCCCCGACGAGGTCCGCCAGGCCATGGGCGAGGCGGCCGTGAAGGTCGCCAAGGCGTGCGGCTACTACAACGCCGGCACCGTCGAGTTCCTCTACCAGGACGGCGACTTCTTCTTCCTCGAGATGAACACCCGCCTCCAGGTCGAGCACCCGGTCACCGAGGCCATCACCGGCATCGACCTCGTCGCCGAGCAGCTCAACGTCGCGGCCGGGGGGAAGCTGAGCTTCACCCAGGACGACATCGAGCGCCGGGGCCACGCCATCGAGGTCCGGATCAACGCCGAGGACCCGGCCGGCGGCAAGTTCCTCCCCTCCCCCGGCCCGCTCACCAAGCTGGCGGTGGCCCAGGGGCCGTTCGTCCGCTGGGACGGCGGCTACGAGCAGGGCGACGAGGTCAGCCAGTACTACGACAACCTCGTCGGCAAGCTCATCGTCTGGGGCCGCGACCGAGAGGAGGCCCGCAAGCGCATGCTCCGGGCGCTCGACGAGTTCGTGGTCGAGGGCATCGCCACCACGATCCCCGCCCACTACGCCATCCTCCGGCACGAGGACTTCGCCGCCGGCATCCACTCCACGAAGTGGGTCGAGGAGACCCTCGACCTCAGCGAGGTGAAGGCCCCGGCCCCGGCCGCCGCACCCGAGGGCGACGAGCCGGCCAAGGTCCGCAAGGACGTCGACGTCGAGGTCAACGGCAAGCGCTTCGCCGTCTCGGTGTGGGCCCCCGACGTCGGCCCCGTGGTCGCCGCCGCTGGTGCGGCCGGGGGCGGGCGAGCCCGGCCCAAGCCCACGGCGTCCGCCGGTGCCGGCGGGGCCGGCAGCGGCAGCGTCGCCGTGCCCATGCAGGGCACGATCGTCAAGGTGCTCGTGGCCGTGGGCGACCAGGTCGAGGCCGGTCAGGCCGTCTGCGTCCTGGAGGCCATGAAGATGGAGAACCAGATCAACGCCGAGACCTCGGGCGAGGTCAAGGAGGTCAAGGTCGAAGCCGGCCAGGCCGTCGGCGCCGGCGACGTCGTGGTGGTGATCGGCTAGCGGTCGATCCCATCCACGTTCGTCAGGGTGGCTGCGGGCATCGCCCCGTCTGTTTCCGCGGAAACGCAACGACCAAAGGCGCTCCGAGGGGACAACGGGGCGCGCCGGACCTGGTGCTTCCCGAACCGGCGACGGATTGACAAGGTTTCTGTTGTCAATCCGTCGCCAGTTCGAGCGCGGGACTCGGGCGCGCCCAACTCGCCTCAGAGCGTCCTTTGCCCTTCGACCCTGACGCGAACGCCCGATGTCCATGGCGCGACGTCGCACTGACGAACGTCCTTGGGATCTACGGCTAGCGGTCGGGTCAGTCCCCGTCGGCCGCGAGCGGCCGCGGGGGCAGCGGCTCCTCGACCGAGCGGGCCACCTCCTGGAGGCGGAGGTGGCGACGCTGGCTCGTCTCGTAGACGGGCACGACGGACAGCAGCGCACCGAGGCCGGCAGCGACCACGGCCAGCCAGCCCATCAGGATGAGGCCGCTGCCCCGATCGACCCTCGACAGCACGAGGGCCATGCACCCGAGGCTGCCGGCGACCATGTAGATCAGCCCGACGGCGACCGGCACCGGGACGCCGATGAACACGAGGCGGTGGCTGACGTGGTCGCGCCCACCCGAGAGCGGGCTGCGGCCGTGCAGCAGCCGGTTGACCGTCACCAGCGCGGTGTCGAAGAGCGGCACGCCCAGCAGCACGACGGGCACGGCCAGGGCGAGCGAGCGCGGCTGGTCCACGAAGTCGAGCTTGAGCACCAGCACGGAGATCGTGAAGCCCAGGAACAGCGCCCCGGCGTCGCCCATGTAGATCTGTGCCGGGTGGAAGTTCCGCCGGAGGAAGCCGCCGGCGCACCCCACCAGCGCGACGGACAGCGTGGCGACGAGGAACTGCCCGTTGTCGGCCGCCATGACGAACACGAACAGGGCCGCGATCGCCGCCACCCCCGCGGACAGCCCGTCCATGTTGTCGAGCAGGTTGAAGGCGTTGGTCACGCCCACGATCCACAGCACGGTGACG
>JAODBP010000237.1 GCA_025464025.1 Actinomycetes bacterium
AGTCGAACTATGAGGGGGCGCGGCTGGGCGCCACGACCCCCCGCTTCGCCGACGTGCCCGCCGTCGTCGAGAAGCGCACGATCACCGATCTCGGCGCCTGGCCGTACCCGAAGAACCAGCTCGTGCCGCTCACCGAGGTCGTCCACGACCGCCTCAACGTGGAGGTGTTCCGGGGATGCACCCGGGGGTGCCGCTTCTGCCAGGCCGGCATGATCACCCGCCCGGTGCGGGAGCGCCCGGCCGACCAGGTGCGCACGATGGTGGCCGACGGCCTGCGCCGCACCGGCTACGACGAGGTGGCGCTCACCAGCCTGTCGACCGCCGACTTCAGCGGCATCGACGAGGTCGTGAGCGACATCGCCGGCTGCGGCGACATCAGCGTCAGCCTCCCGAGCCTCCGGGTCGACGCCTTCACCGTCGGCATCGCAGCCAGCATCCAGAAGGCCCGCCGCACCGGCCTCACGTTCGCCCCCGAGGCCGGCACGTGGCGCATGCGCCAGGTCATCAACAAGCTCATCAGCGAGGACGACCTCTACGGCGCCGTCGAGTCGGCGTTCAGCCAGGGCTGGCGCCGGATGAAGCTCTACTTCCTCATCGGCCTCCCCACCGAGACCGACGAGGACACCCTCGGCATCGCCACCCTGGCCCGCCAGTGCGCGGCCATCGGCAAGAAGTACAACAAGTCAGCCAGCATCACCGTCTCGGTCGGTGGCTTCGTGCCCAAGGGGTTCACGCCGTTCCAGTGGTTCGGCCAGAACACCATGGAGGAGCTCCAGCGCAAGGTGCACCTCCTGCGCGACGAGCTCCGGCGCGACCACCAGGTCAAGCTCAAGTGGCACGACCCCAAGGCCACCATGGCCGAGGGCATCGCCAGCCGGGGCGACCGCCGCATCGGTGCCGTCATCGAGCACGTGTGGCGCAACGGCGGCACGTTCCAGGAGTGGTCGGAGCACTTCGACCTCCAGCTCTGGCTCGACGGGCTCGAGGCCGCCGGCCTCAACGTCGAGGACGCCGTCTACCGGCACCGCCCCGAGGACGAGATCTTCCCGTGGGACCACCTGTCCGCCGGCCTCCACAAGGACTTCCTGTGGCAGGACTGGCGCGACGCCCTGGACGAGGTCGGCCTCGAGGACTGCCGCTGGACGCCCTGCTACGACTGCGGCGCTTGCACCGGCTACTCGATCGAGCACGTGGTGGCCTCGGCCGTCCCGCCCGCCGGCGGGAGCCAGGGCACCGGCCAGCGGGTCGAGATCACCAGCAAGCCCCGGATCCCCGTCGCATGATCCGCATCCGCCTCCGCTTCGCCAAGCTCGGCAAGGTCCGCTGGACCAGCCACCGCGACACCGCCCGCATGTGGGAGCGCGCCCTCAAGCGCCTCGAGCTCCCCGTCGCCTACACCGAGGGCTTCTCGCCGCGGCCGAAGCTGGCCTTCGGCCTCGCCCTCTCCACCGGCCACGAATCCGTGGCCGAGTACCTCGACGTCGCGCTCCGCGAGGAGCTCGACCTCGCCGCCCTGCCCGCCCAGCTGTCGGAGCAGCTGCCGGTGGGCGTCGACGTCACCGCCGTGGCCCCGCTGGCCCCCGGCTCGCCATCGCTCCAGGAGGACGTCCTGTCCTGCACCTGGCGCATCGAGGTCCGCGACCTCGACCCATCCGACGCCGACGACCTCGTCCAGACCGCGCTGGCGGCCGACGAGCTCGTCCTGACCCGCACCCGCAAGGGCAAGGCCGTCACCGACGACCTCCGCCCCGCCGTCCTGGCCGTCCGCCCGATCGGGCCGACGACTGCGGGCACCGAGCTCGAGGCCGAGCTCGCCGTGCACCCCCGCAGCGTCCGCCCGTCCGAGCTCCTCCTCGCCCTCCGTCCCGGGCTCGAGGAGGGGCGGGTGGTCCGCACGGCGCAATGGATCTGGCGCGACGGCGCCCGGCTCGAGCCCCTGGTGGCCGAGCCGGCTGCGACGGCCCGCCTCACACGAGAGGACCACGATGTCCGACCCCGCACCGGAACTGCCCAACGAGCCGAGGAGCACCGAGCCGCCGTCTGACGGCGACGCTCCCCGCAAGCCGCGCCGCCGCGGCTCGCGCGGCGGCCGCAACCGCAACCGCGCCGCCCGCCCGCTGGAGGGCGACGAGCGCACGCCCGACGACCTGCCCGATCGGGCGCGCACCAACCGCCCGCCGGCGGAGGTGGCCGAGAAGGCGCTCGTCCGCAAGCCCCAGATCGGTGACTCGATGCCGGCTCGGGACGAGCCGGCGCACGCCAGCGCCGATGGCGATGCCGATGGTGATGGTGATGGTGAGCAGCCGGCCCGCCGTCGTCGCCGTCGAGGCGGTCGCGGTCGGGGCAAGGGCAACCGCCCGGTCGAGGCCGACCTCACCGGCGGTGTCGAGCTCGACGCCGAGACGCTCGAGAAGCGCCGCGGCCGCGAGCGCAAGGGCCGGCCGGTCGGCCGCTACCTCATGGCCGTGCACGCCCAGGCCGGCGCCACCCAGATCGCCGTGCTCGAGGGCCGCTCGCTGATCGAGCACTACGTCTCCCGCCCGCAGGACGACGCCCTCCAGATCCACGGGAACATCTACCTCGGTCGGGTCCAGAACGTGCTGCCCGGCATGGAGGCCGCGTTCGTCGACATCGGCACGCCCAAGAACGCCGTGCTCTACCGCGGCGACGTGCAGTTCGATGCCGAGGACGTCGAGGGCAGCGCCAGCAACGCCCGCATCGAGCAGATCCTGAAGGCCCGGCAGTCGATCATCTGCCAGGTCACCAAGAACCCCATCGGCGCCAAGGGCGCCCGCCTCACCCAGGAGGTCTCCCTCCCCGGCCGGTTCGTGGTGCTGATCCCGAACAGCTCGACCTACGGCATCTCGAAGCGCCTGTCCGACGACGAGCGCAAGCGCCTCCGCAACATCCTCGACAAGCTCAAGGGCGAGCACGGCCTGATCGTCCGCACCGCGGCCGAGGGCGCCACCCGCGAGGAGCTCGAGCGCGACGTGGTCCGCCTGCTCGGCCAGTGGGAGCGGATCGAGGCCCTGGCCAAGCGGTCGCAGGCGCCGACCCTGCTGTACCGCGAGCCTGACATGGCCGTGCGGGTCATCCGCGAGGAGTTCAACTCCGAGTACCGCGGCGTGGTGATCGACGACCCTGCCCTCTACGAGGAGGTCAAGGAGTACGTCGCGTCGATCACGCCCGAGCTGGCCGATCGGGTCGAGCTCCACGACGCCGCCGAGCCGCTCCCGCTGTTCGAGACGTTCCACGTCCACGAGCAACTCCACAAGGCGCTCGATCGCAAGGTGTGGCTGCCATCGGGCGGTTCGCTCATCATCGAGCGCACCGAGGCCCTGACCGTCATCGACGTCAACACCGGCAAGAACGTCGGCAAGACGAGCCTCGAGGAGACGGTCTTCAAGAACAACCTCGAGGCGGCCGAGGAGGTCGCTCGCCAGCTCCGGCTGCGCGACATCGGCGGGATCATCGTCATCGACTTCATCGACATGGAGATCAGGAAGAACCGCGACGAGGTCGTCCGGGTCTTCCGCGACGCCCTGGCCCGCGACAAGACCCGGACCCAGGTCTTCGACATCTCCGAGCTCGGCCTGGTCGAGATGACCCGCAAGCGGATCGGCGAGGGGCTCATCGAGTCGATGTCGTCGACGTGCCCGGTGTGCGAGGGCCGGGGGATCGTCTTCGACAAGGACCTGCTGGAGCGGTAGTGGGCACCGCCATCGAGGTCCGTGGGCTGCGCAAGGCGTATCGCGGGGTCGAGGCGGTGCGCGGCGTCGACCTCACCGTGGAGGAAGGGGAGGTCTTCGCCCTCCTCGGCCCCAACGGCGCGGGCAAGACGACCACGGTCGAGATCCTCGAGGGCCATCGCGACCGCACCGACGGTGTCGTGTCCGTCCTGGGCGTCGATCCAGGGAAGGCCGGACCCGAGCATCGCAGCCGGATCGGGATCGTGCTCCAGGAGACCGGCGTCGAGCGGTTCCTCAAGGTGTCGGAGGTGCTCGAGGAGTTCGCCGGCTACTACCCCCGGCCACTCGAGGTCGACCACGTGCTCGACCTCGTCGGTCTCACCGAGAAGCGCGACAGCCGGGTCGGTCGGCTGTCCGGTGGGCAGCAACGCCGGCTCGACGTGGGCGTCGGCCTGATCGGGAACCCCGAGCTGCTGTTCCTCGACGAGCCGACGACCGGCTTCGACCCGTCGGCCCGGCGGGGCGCGTGGGAGATGGTCCGCGGCCTGACCGCGCTGGGCACCACGGTCTTCCTCACCACGCACTACATGGAGGAGGCGCAGCAGCTCGCCGATCGGGTGGCGGTGATCGTCGACGGAAGGATCGTCGCCGAGGGGACGCCCGACACCCTCGGCGGCCGTCAGCTCCGCGACACCCGCGTCGTGTTCCACCAGATGCCCCTGCCCGACCACCTCGGCGATCGCTTCGTGCTCGATGGCGACCTGCTCGTGGCGACGACGCCCGACCCGACCGGGCTCCTCCACGAGCTCACCACGTGGGCCGTCGGCGCCGGGGTGGTCCTCGAGGGGCTCGAGGTCACCCGGCCCGACCTCGAGGAGATCTACCTCGACCTGGCCGGTGGCTCGTGATCGACCCGCTGCGGCTGGCCGTCCGGCAGGTCCGCTTCGAGAACAAGGCGTTCTGGCGCAACCCGGCGTCGGCGTTCTTCACGTTCGCCTTCCCGCTGATGTTCCTCTTCGTGTTCACCACCCTGCTGGGCAACGACACGATCACGCTGCCCCGAGGCGGCGAGGTGAAGGCGTCGACGTACTACACGGCGTCGATCCTGGCCTTCGCCGTCATCACCGCCTGCTACACGAACATCGCGATGTCGGTGACGTTCCTCCGCGACGAGGGGGTGCTCAAGCGGGTGCGGGGCACGCCCCTGCGGCCGTGGTCGTACCTGCTCGGCCGCATCTTCCACGCCGTGCTCGTGATGGTCCTGCTGGTGGTGATCGTCTGCGCCTTCGGCCGCGTCGCCTACGACATCAGCCTCCCGACGACCTCGGCGCCGGCGTTCCTGGTGACCCTTCTGGTGGGGGCGTTCGCGTTCTGCGCCCTCGGCCTGGCCGCCACCGTGGTCGTGCCCAACGCCGACGCCGCCCCGGCGGTGGTGAACGGGACGGTGCTCCCGCTGCTGTTCCTGTCGGGCGTGTTCATCCCGATCGACGACGGCCCGGCCTGGATCCGCACCTTCGCCGGCGTCTTCCCCGTCCGCCCGTTCCTGGAGGCGATCGTCGACAGCTTCCTCCCGCGGGCCGGCGATGCCGGCTGGCGCCCGGGGTCGCTGGCCCTCGTCGCCGCGTGGGGGATCGGTGGCCTGGTGGTCGCCAACCGCTGGTTCCGGTGGGAGGCCCGCCGCTAGGGCTCGACGTACCGAGCTCGGAGCTCCTCCCACAGCGACATGTCGCCGAGGGCGGGGTCGAGGGGGTCGCCGGCAAGCGTCCGCTCGAGGGCGACGACGTGCCAGTGCCAGCCGGCCAGGTTGTCGGGCAGGCTCGCCGGCGCCTCGGCCAACGTGTTGGTGAACACCAGCGACGTGCCGTCGCCGTCGGAGGTCAGCTCCCAGCGGAGGCGCCCGTGGATGTCGCCCTCGGTCTCGAGCACCCGGGGCGGGTCGCAGGCCGTGATGACGGCGTGCATGGTCGGCCCGCCCGGGTTCTGCCAGGCCATGACGTAGCGGCCGCCGACGCGGAGATCGACGTCGAGGATGCCCCACCAGGTGCGGACGCGATCGGGGTCGGTGAGGGTGCGCCAGACCTCGTCGACGGGGTGGGGGAGGTGGCGCTCCCAGCGGAGCTGCCAGCCGTCGTCGGTCTGCGTGACGGTGCCGAGGTCGGGGTCGGGGTTCATGTGGGGAAGCTCCGTTCGAGGGCGTCGAGCCGGTCGGCCCAGAACCGGCGGTACGGGGTGAGCCAGGTGTCGAGCTCGGCCAAGCGCTCGGGCCGCAGGCCGTAGACCCGTCGCTGGCCGTCGGCCCGGGACTCGACCAGGTCGGCCTCCCGCAGGACGCGCAGGTGCTTCGAGACGCCGGGCTGGCTGATGCCCAGCGCGTCGACGAGCTCGCCGACGGCGCGGTCGTGCTCGAGCAGGAGGTCGAGGATGCGCCGGCGCATGGGTTCGGCCACGACGGCCAGGACATCCATAACCCAATGGTTATGCATCTCCGTGCGGTCGTCAATGCACCACCCGTCAAGTGAGGCAGTCCGTCTCATAGGCTGGTGTCGTGGCCACCGAGACCGACCCCCGCGTCGAGCGCACCCGCGCGTCGATCCGCGAAGCGCTGGTGGCGCTGGTCGAGGAGGAGGGCCTGCCCGCCCTCACCCACCAGCGAGTCGCCGAGCGGGCCGGCATCGGCCGGGCCACGATCTACCGGCACTGCCCGACGGTCGAGGCGCTGGTCAACGAGGCGATGGACTGCATGGACGTCGCCCTGCCGCCGGCCGACGACGACACGTTCGAGTCGCAGCTCGTCGCCATCGGCCGGAAGTTCGCCCGTGACGCCAACGACCCGGCCACCGCCGCCCTGCTGCTCGGGATGATGGAGCGGGCCCAGCACGACCCCGAGTCGCGCGCCCGGCAGGGCGTGATGGTCGGTCGGATGGTCGACCTGCTCCAGCCCATGGCCGAGGGCCACGACGTCGCCCTGGTCGTGGCCCAGGTGATCGGACCACTGCTCTTCAAGGCGCTGGTCGTGGGGGAGCGGGTGGAGGAGGACTTCGTCGTCGAGGTCGTCCGGCGCGCTCTGGTGTGACACACGGCACTTCTGAAACAGTTTGACTCAGAAGTGGTGACATGAGACATTCTGTCTCATGGAACAGACTGTCTCACTGACGCCGTCGCAGCGGCGCGCCGTCCTGTTCAGCATGTGCCTCTCGCTCGTGCTGGTCGTCGCCTCGGTGTCGAGCCTCAACCTGGCGCTGCCCTCGCTGGCGGTCGACCTCGGCGCCTCGTCGAGCGCCCTCACCTGGATCGCCGACGGCTACACCGTCGCCCTCGCCGCCCTGGTGCTGCCGTTCGGCGCGCTGGGCGATCGCTTCGGCCGCCGCAACATCCTGCTCATCGGCACCTTCCTGTTCGGCGCGGCTGCCATCGCGGCCGTCTTCGCCGGCTCGGCCGGTGCGGTCATCGCCTGCCGGGTCGCCATGGGCGCCGGTGCCGCCATGATCATGCCGGGCACCCTGTCGACGATCTCCGCCGCCTTCCCGCCCGAGGAGCGGCCCCGGGCCGTCGCCGTGTGGGCCGGCTTCGCCGGTGCCGGCGCCATCCTCGGCATGCTCGTCACCGGCCTGCTGCTCGAGTGGTTCGCCTGGACGGCCGCCTTCGTGATGACCGGCGTCCTCGCCGTCGTGAGCTTCGTCGCCGCCCTCCTGCTCACGCCGAACACCGCCGATCCCGACGGCCACCCGCTCGACGTCACCGGCGCACTGCTGTCCGGCGCCGGCATCGGTGGTCTCGTGTTCGGGATCATCGAGGGCGCCGAGAAGGGCTGGACGAGCGGCGTGAGCCTCGCTGGCTTCGCGGTGGCCGCGGTCGGCATCGCCGGCTTCATCTGGTGGAGCCTCCGCCGCGAGCACCCGATGCTCGATCTCCGCCTCTTCGCGCTGCGGGGCTTCGGAACGGGGACCGCGGCGCTGGTCATCCAGTTCCTGATCATGTTCGGGTTCTTCCTGGTGGGCCTCCAGTTCCTCGCCCTCGTGCTCGGCTACAGCGCCCTGCACTCGGCGGTGGCCCTGCTGCCCATCGCCATCGTCGTCATGCCGCTCTCGGTCGTGACCCCGCCGATCGTCAACCGCTTCGGGATCCGGGCCGTGATGACGGCCGGCATGCTCACGATGGCAGCCGGCCTGCTCGTCCTCGCCCAGCTCGACGGCCACTCGTCGTACTGGGGCTTCTTCGTCGGCCTGCTGATCACCGGCACCGGCTCGGCGCTGTGCTCGACGCCGGCGACCACGGCCATCGTCAGCTCGCTGCCGGCAGCCCAGCAGGGCGTGGCCTCGGCGGTGAACGACGTGTCCCGCGAGGTCGGCTCGGCCATCGGCATCGCCATCCTCGGTTCGCTGTTCAACCAGGGCTACCGGGAGGGCATCGCCGACGTCGTCGGCACGCTGCCGCCCCAGGTCGGCCACGCCGTGACCGACTCGCCGGCGGCCGGGCTCGCCGTCGCCGGCCAGATGGGAAGTGCGGGTGCGGAGCTGGCCGCCACGGTGAAGGACGCCTTCGCCAACGGCCTCCACTCGGCGATGATCGCCGGCGCCGTGATCGCCGTCCTCGGCGCCCTCCTCATCCTCTGGCGCTCGCCCCGCCGCCCCGAGGACGTCGATGCCGAGGCCCAGGCGTTGGAGCTCGAGCTCGGCCTCGAGCTCGACACGGTCTAGGGGGCGCGTCTAGGGCTCGTCGGGGATGCGCCAGCTCGTCGGCGGGCGGACGTCGCCGAAGGCCAGCTCCAGGAGCTGGCCCGCGACCCACGCCTGTGAGTTGAACGCGTCCCGGGCCTTCAGGTCGTGGAACCGCTCGACGGTGGGGAAGCGGTCGGCGGGGGTCGAGCGGATCTCGGCCTGCATGTCGGTGTCGACCACACCCGGCGCCACGGCGTAGGCCCGCAGGCCGGGCTCCTCGAGGGCGACGACGTCGGTGAAGCGCTCGACAGCCGCCTTGGATGCGCAATAGGCCCCCCAGCCGGCGTAGGCCTTCGAGGCGGCACCGGACGAGACGTTGACCAGCACCGGCGTCGGGCCGAGGTGGCGGAGGAAGGCCTGGGTGCCGTGGACCACGCCCAGCACGTTGACGGCGAGGTTGGTCGCCACCTGGCCCGGGTCGGCCGAGCGCACCGGGTCGACGGGTCCGAGGGTGCCGGCGTTGTTGACCCAGAGGTCGATCGGGCCGAGTCGCTCGTGGACCTCGGCGGCGAACCGCTCGACGGCGTCGGCGTCGGTCACGTCGACGCGGCGGGCGACGACATCGGGACCGTCGGGCATGGCAGGATCGGTGCGGGCGCACAGCCCCAGCTGCAGCCCGGCGGCGGCGAAGGCCTCGGCCAGACCCGCTCCCAGGCCCCGACTCGCACCTGTCACGACCGCGACTGCCACATCGCGCACGCTAACTGGTAGCGTGGCCCGCCTATGTACGCAGTGATCAAGACCGGCGGCAAGCAGTCGCGCGTGGCGCAGGGCCAGACCCTCGACGTCGAGCTCCTCGGTGAGGAGGAGGGCGCGGAGGTCACCTTCCAGCCGATCCTCCTCGTCGACGGCGACACCGTCGTCGCCGCCCCGGGCGACCTGGCCGGCGCCTCGGTGACCGCTCGGGTCGTCGGGACCTCGAAGGGCCCGAAGATCCGGGGCTTCACCTACAAGAACAAGTCGAACAACCGTCGTCGCTGGGGTCATCGCCAGCACTACTCGACGGTCGAGATCACCAGCATCAACAAGGGGTAAGGGACCATGTCGAAGACCAAGGGCGGCGGCTCGACCCGCAACGGCCGTGACTCCGCAGCGCAGCGCCTCGGCGTGAAGCTGTTCGACGGCCAGATCGCTCCGGCCGGCGCCATCATCGTGCGCCAGCGGGGCACTCGGTTCCACCCGGGCGAGAACGTCGGCCGCGGCGGCGACGACACCCTCTTCGCCACCGCTGAGGGCAAGGTGAAGTTCGGCCAGCGCAAGGGCCGGAAGCTCGTCGACATCCTCCCGCTCGACTGACCGCTCCACCAGCGTACGAACGACCCCGGCCGGTGCCGGGGTCGTGTCGCGTCCAGGCAGCGTTCACGCCACCGTGACCTGCACGGTGCTTCGATCGGACAGAATGTCCGGTATGCGCATCGCCGTGGTGGCCGACGCGTTCCCGGGCGTGTCCGAGACCTTCGTGACCGAGCAGGCCCGGGAGCTGGCCCGACGTGGGCACGACGTCGTCGTCGTCGGGGAGGTCCCGGCCGACCCGGCGGCCACCCCCGCCGTGCTCACCGGGCGGATCCGCCACCGGCGGTCGATCCCGGCCGATCGGCTCCAACGGCTGGTGGCGCTGGCTGCGGTGCTGGTCCGGGTGGCCCGGGTCTCGCCCCGCCGGGCCGTCGCGTTCGCCCGCTGCCTGGTCCGAGCCCGGTCGTCGTCGCCGCTCGGGATCGCCATCTGGGCCGAGCCGCTGGTCGTGGCCGCCCCGTTCGATGCCGTCGTGTGCCACTTCGGCTGGAACGCCCGCAACGCTGCGCTCGTTCGCCCGGCCCTGGGCACCTCGGCCCTCGTCGCCGTCCTCCACGGGGCCGACCTCAGCAGCTGGGCCGGCGCCGACGGGCCCGGGCGCTTCGCCCCCGTGTTCGAGCAGGCCGACCTCCTGCTGCCGGTCAGCGAGCGGTGGCGCCGGCAGCTCATCGACTGGGGCGGGCCCGAGTCCCGCACCCTGGTCCAGCGCATCGGGATCGACCTGGCCGCCGTGCACCCCGCGGCCCGCCCGGTGGGCGCCGCCCTCCGGCTCCTGTCGGTGGCCCGCCTGGTGGAGAAGAAGGGCATCGAGAGCGCGGTGCGAGCGGTGGCCGCCCTGGGTTGCGAGGTCCGCTACGACATCGTCGGGGACGGCCCGCTCCGGCCCCGGCTCGAGGCGCTCGTCGCCGAGCTCGGCCTCGAGGACCGGGTCCACCTGCTCGGCGCCCAGCCGCCCCGCGCCGTGCGCCAGCTCCTGGCCCGGGCCGACGTCTTCCTCGCGCCGAGCGTCACCGCCGGCGACGGCGACCAGGAGGGCATCCCGGTCGCCATCATGGAGGCCATGGCCGCCGGTCTCCCGGTGGTGAGCACCCACCACAGCGGGATCCCCGAGCTGGTCGAGCACGGGGTCACCGGGCTCCTGGTCGCCGAGCGCGACGTCGACGGCCTGGCCGGTGCCCTCGGCGACCTCTCCGGCGATCGCCAGCGCCGCGATCGCATGGGCGCGGCCGGGCGGCGGGCCGTCGCCGAGCGCCACGACAACGACGCCCTGCACGATCAGCTCGAGCAGCGCCTCATCGACCTGGTCGACCGGCCGGATCGGTCCGCACGAGCAGCGCCGGCATCACGACGAGGCAGCTGAGCAGGGCCACGAACACGATCACGCTGACCACCACGCCGAAGTCGACGAGCAGGGGCATCGGGGCGAGCACGAGCACGGCGAACCCACCGAGCACGGTGAGGCCCGAAGCGAGGAAGGCTCGGCCGATGTGGGCGCCGCCCAGGCGCACGGCAGCCTCCGGTTCGAGCCCGGCGGCCCGCTCCTCGAGGTAGCGGGCCATCACCAGCACGCTGAACTCGGTGCTGATGGCGATGGCCAGCGGGCTGGCCACGGTCGTGAGCGGTGTGAGCGAGATGCCGAGCAGGTGGACGGCGATCGACGACAGCCCCACGGCGAGCAGGACCGGGACGAGCGGCAGCACGGCGAGCCGGAGCCGGCGGTAGGCCACCAGCAGCCACACGAAGACCAGGGCGAGGGAGATGAGCGTGATCTCGCGGCGGCCGGCCTCGAGGCCGTCGACCAGCTCGACGCCGACCACGGCCAGGCCGGCCGGGGTGGCGTGCACGCCGGCCGGCGGGTCGAGGGTGGCCTTTACGTCGTCGAGGAGGCGCTGGCGCTCCTGGAGCGAGATGGGGGCGACCGGGAACACGATGCTGGCCGAGCGGTGGTCGTCGCTGACGAACGAGCGCCGTACGTCCTTCGGTGCCACGGTGAGGAGGTCGTCGAGGTCCTGCTTGGTGGCCTCGACACCGATGACCTTGGCCGCGATGGCCGGCATGCTCGTGACCCGGAGGAGCTGGTCGCCCCGGCCCTGCAGCTGGCGGGCGGCGTAGGTCTGCATCCACGCCACGACCTTCGGCGCGGTGACGTCGTCGGCCTCGACGAGGATGTCGACCTCGGACGAGAAGCCGGTGGCGTCGCGCAGCGCCACGAGGTCCTGCACGGCCTGGCTGTCCTGGGCGATCCACTTCTCGGGGTCGGTCTCGATCTCGGAGCGACCCTCGACCCAGATGCCGAGCCCGGCGATCACCACGGCCAGGCCGGCCACGACGAGCGTGCCCCGGCGGAGCATGGTGACGAGGCGCAGCACGATCCGCTCGAGCCGACGATCGGGCACGGCGTGCTCGGGCGCGTGGGTCGGGCTGCGCAGCTCGCGCCCGACGAGGGCGAAGGGCACGATCGTGATGGCGGCCGCCACCAGGGCGACCATGCCGATGGCGAGCAGCAGGCCGAAGTCGCGGATCATCGGCACCCGCGACACCTCGAGGGCGAGCAGGCCGGCGACGGCCGCGACCATCGCCACCAGCAGGGGCGGGCCCATGCGCTGGACCGAGCGGCCCACGGCCGCCTCGACCGGTCGGCCGGCGGCGACCTCCTCCTCGAACCGGCTGTGCATCTGGATGGCGAAGTCGACGCCGAGGCCGAGCAGGATCGGGAAGCCGGAGATGGTCACCAGCGTGAGCGGGATGCCGAGGTGCCCGGCCAGGCCGAAGGCCCAGACGGAGCCGACCAGCACGGCGCCCAGCGAGAGCAGCCGCCACCGGGCCCGGAAGACCAGGAGCAGGAGGACGACCATGGCCAGCACGGCCAGTCCGCCGAGCGTGGCCATGCCGCCCTGGAGGTAGTCGTTGATCTCCTGGAGGAGGGTGGGCGTGCCGGCGGCGACCTCGTCGAACCGCTCGAGCGGGTGCTTCGCCAGCACCGACTTGATCTCATCTGCGGCCGTGCCCTGGTCGGCGATGTCGGTGTTGCCCTTCAGCCGCACGAGCAGCAGCAGGTGGTGCGGGTCGGGGAAGTTGTCGCGCAGGGCGGGCCGGATGGAGCCGTCGGGGTCGTGGACCAGGAAGTCGACGAACTTCGGGTTGGTGAGCTCGGTGGTCCCGACGGCGGCGATTCGACCGATCTCGGTGGCCAGCACGTCGCCCTCGTCGTGGCGGGTGAGCAGGCCGGGAGCGATGCCGACCTGCTTCTGGGCGAACTGGAGGGCCGTGTACGGGCCGAGCACGGCGTCGTAGCGACCGGACGACCGCAGCTCCTCCTCGATGAGGTGGATGCGGTCGAGGTTGCCGTCCTTGGTCAGGTCGGCGAGGTCGCCGGTCCAGGCCACGAGCATGGCCTCGCCACCGAAGCGCTCCTGGTAGCGGCGGTTCTCCTTGGCCACGGTGGACGATCGGTCGATGAGCGTGTCCTGGCTGGTCTCGAACTCGATCCGGGGCAGGCCGGTGGCCAGCGCCACGGTGACGAGCACCAGGACGAGCGCCACCGCCCGGCGGCGGTGCACGAGGGCGCGGCTCAGCGCCTCCGTGAGGCGGGCCACGTCAGACCCCCCGGGGGAGGGCGGCGGTGTCCCAGCCGAGCGTGCCCACGGCCAGGTCGAGGGCGAAGCGGTCGGTCATGCCGCTGACGTACCGCACCGCCTCGGCCACGGCGACGTCGCTCCCGGGCGCCAGTTCGGGCGTGCGGGGGTGCTCGGCGAAGTGCTCGGTGAGGGCCTGGATCACCGCGATGACCCTACGAGCCTGCTCCTGGGCGGCGGGTCGGAGGTAGATGCGCTCGTAGTTGAACGACCGGAAGGCGGCGAGCGCGTCGGCCTCGGGGGACCGCAGGGCGACCACGCCGGTCTCGGCGATGGTCTCGAGCATGGCGGAGACGAACGAGCCGAGCTGGGTGGACCGGCCGGTGCCGACGACGTCACGCACGCCGGCGGGCAGGTCGGCCACGGCGACGATCCCGGCGTCGAGCGCGTCCTCGAAGTCGTGGCAGACGTAGGCGATGCGATCCGCCCAGGCCACGACCTCGCCCTCGGGCGTCATCGGCGTCGGGCGGTTCCACGAGTGGTTGCGGATGGCGTCGAGCGTCTCGGCGCAGAGGTTGAGCGGCTCGAGCACCACGTCGGCGCCGTAGACGGCGTGGTGGTAGCCGCCCGGGACGAAGGGGGAGAGGGCGTCCTCGCTGGCGTGGCCGGCTGGCCCGTGGCCGCAGTCGTGACCCATGGCGGCGGCGGTGGTGAGCGCCACGTTGAGCCGGGCGCCCCGGGCGATCGACGCCGCCACCTGGGCCACCTCGATGGCGTGGGTGAGCCGGGTGCGGAGGTGGTCGTCGTCGGGTGCCACGAAGACCTGGCACTTGCCGGCGAGGCGGCGGAACGGCCGGCTGTGCTGGATGCGGTCGAGGTCGCGCTGGAAGCAGGTGCGGAAGCGGTCGGGGGCCTCGGGCCGGGCCCGATCGCCCGCGCCCTCGGCCCGCGTGGCGTGCGGAGCGAGGAAGGCGTCCTCGCCGTCCTCCCTCGCGACCCGGTCGACGAGGTCGACCTCGCCCACCGGCACGGGTCCGTGCGCCACCGCCTGGTCCATGCCAGCGAGGGTACCGAGGGGGTGTGACCCTAAGGTTGGAGGGTCATGAGCAGCAGCCAGCAGTGAGCAACTTCGTCGACGAGAGCGGCCTCCACGTCAAGGGGGGCAACGGCGGCGCGGGTGCCGTGTCGTTCCGTCGCGAGGCGCACACCCCCAAGGGCGGGCCCGACGGCGGTGACGGCGGGAAGGGCGGCGACGTCTGGCTGGTGGCCGATCGCAACATCCCCTCGCTGCTCGCCTTCCGCGACCACCCGTTCCGGCGGGGCGGCGACGGCGTGCACGGCACGTCGAAGAAGGCCCACGGCCGGCGGGGCGCCGAGATCCTCGTCCCGGTGCCCGAGGGCACGATCATCAAGGACCAGGAGGGCACCGTCCTCGCCGACCTCGTGCGCGAGGGCGACCGCTGGCTGGCCGCCGAGGGCGGACGGGGCGGGCGGGGCAACGCCAGCTTCCTGTCCAACCGCCGCCGGGCACCGTCGTTCGCCGAGCAGGGCGAGGTGGGCCAGGAGCGCTGGCTCAAGATGGAGCTCAAGCTCATGGCCGACGTGGCCCTCGTGGGCTTCCCCAACGCCGGCAAGAGCACGTTCATCTCGGTGGTGTCGGCGGCCAAGCCCAAGATCGCCGACTACCCGTTCACCACGCTCGTGCCCAACCTCGGCGTCGTGCGGCTGGAGGACGGCTTCGAGCTCGTCGTGGCCGACATCCCCGGTCTCATCGAGGGGGCCAGCGAAGGTCGGGGGCTGGGCCACCAGTTCCTCCGCCACATCGAGCGGGCCCGGGTGCTGCTGATCCTCGTCGACCTGGCATCGGTCGACGGCCGCGAGCCCGAGGACCAGGTGCGCGTCCTGCTCGAGGAGCTCGGCCGCTACCAGCCCGACCTCCTCGACCGACCGCGCGTCGTGGTGGGCTCCAAGAGCGACGTCGCCACCTACGAGTGGGACGGCCTCCGCATGGCCGCCGCCACGCGGGAGGGGATCAACCCGGTCCTGTACCAGCTGGCCGACGCCGTGCGGCACGTGCGGGCCGAGGTGCCCGAGCCGGCGGCCTACGCCGTGCACCGCCCGGCGGCCGAGAGCTTCAAGATCGAGCGCGACGACGACGGCGGCTACGTGGTGGTCGGGCGCGAGGCCGAGCGGGCGGTGGCCGTGAGCGACCTCACCAACCTCGACGCCCTCCAGTTCGTGCACGACCGCCTGAAGCGGATGGGCGTCGACCGCGCCCTCGCCCGGGCCGGGGCCCAGCCCGGCGACCAGGTCCGCATCGGCGCGCTCCAGTTCGAGTACGACGATTGAGTGAGCGAAGCGAACGAATCATGAGCACAGGCCTTGTGAGGCGCCCTGGCGCCGAACCGATCAGTGGTGACCTTGTCGGCGCCACGGCGTGGTCGGGCCAGGTTCCCCTGACCGGACACCTCTGATCATGTCCACGGTCGTCGTCAAGATCGGGAGCTCGTCCATCACCGACGAGCGAGGGGCCATCGCCGTCGAGGCGATCGGCAAGCTGTGCGACGAGCTGGCCGCCGCACGCCGCCTGGGCCACCGAGTGGTGCTCGTCACCAGTGGCGCCATCGCCGCCGGGCTCCCCGCCATCGGCATGACCCGGGCCGACGCGCCCGACACGGCCACCCTCCAGGCCGTCTCGGCCATCGGCCAGAGCCGCCTGATGCGCGTCTACGACGACGTGCTCGAGGCCCGCGGGATCGTCGGCGGGCAGATCCTCATCACCCCGCTCGACTTCATGGAGCGCACGCAGTACCTCCACGCCCGCACGACGCTGAACCGCCTCCTCGACCTCGGGGTGGTGCCGATCGTCAACGAGAACGACGCCCTGGCCGACGACGAGATCCGCTTCGGTGACAACGACCGGATCGCCGCCCTCGTCGCCCACCTCGTCTCCGCCGACCTGCTCCTGCTGCTCACCGATGCGCCCGGCCTCTTCACCGCCGACCCCCGCCTCGACGCCGAGGCGACCCTGATCGAGGAGATCGTCGAGGTCGACGCCGAGCTCGACGCCGTGGTGGGCGGCACCGGCACCGACCGGGGGAGCGGGGGGATGGCGTCGAAGCTGGCCGCGGCGAAGATCGCGGCCTGGTCGGGGGTGCGCGCCGTCATCGCCGGCGCCAACCGGCCTGGCGTGGTGGCCGATGCCATCGAGGGGAAGCCGGTCGGCACCGCCATCCGGCCCCGCCCGAAGCGGCTCGGGGCCCGGAAGGTCTGGATCGCCTTCGCCGTGGGCTCCTCGGGCACGGTCGTGGTCGACGACGGCGCTCGCAGCGCCCTCACCGAGCGCAACGTCTCCCTCCTCGCCGCCGGCGTGCAGCAGGTGCACGGCGCGTTCCAGCCCAACGACGCCGTCGAGCTGGCCGGCCCGGACGGCAAGGTCTTCGCCAAGGGCTTGGTCCGGTTCGATTCGACCGCCCTGCGCCAGATCGCCGGCCGCCGCACTGCCGACCTGCCGACCGGCACGCCGCACGAGGTCGTGCACCGCGACGACATGGTCGTGCTGCCCTAGCCACGTGCCAGGTAGCCTGAACGGGTGAGGGTCGAACGGGCGGAGCAACGGAACGACGCGACGTCTCGGCCCGACATCCGGCTCGAGATGCGCCTGGTCGACGGTGACGGCAACGTCCTGGCCACCGCCACCGAGCCGTTCGAGCTGGGGCGGTTCGACCTGGCCGCCGCCCGTCAGGGCATGCGCAAGATGCTGGCCGGTCTGGGCGGGATCACCGACCAGCCGCCCCGCAGCCAGAGCTAGCTGTCCGCGGTCGGTCGGCGCAGGAGGCGGGCGCGCAGCGTCGCCACGTCCTCGACCCGCAGCAGGAGCAGCATCCCGCCGTAGACGGCGCCGCCCGCGACCACGCCGGCGACGGTCTGGATCAGTGCCGCGTCGCCCACCGACCTCGTCACGACGGCCACGACGCCGGCCATGACACCGCAGGCGGCGATGACCCGGGCCAGCGACCGGAGGGTTCTCGTGTGGTCGAGTCGGCCGACCCGTCGCCGGAGGGTGGCGAGCGCCACGACGGCGGAGATGTTGTAGGCGAGGGCGAACGACAGGGCGAGGCCCGGGACGCCGAGGATCGGCTGCAGGATCAGCGCCAGCACGATGTTGATGACGTTCTCCCCGAGGTTGAGGAGGAACGGCGTACGGGTGTCGCGGAGGGCGTAGAAGCCGTTCAGCGTGTAGAGGTACAGCGAGAAGCCGAACAGGCCGGTGGCGAACATCGCCAGGTTCGAGGCGATGAGGTGGGCCGAGCCACCGGTGGTCACGCCGTGCTCGAGGAGGGCGTGGATCATCGGCTGGGCGACCACGATGTAGCCCGTCGCCGCCGGCAGGACGATGAGCGCCATCAGGCGGACGCCCAGCGCGAAGTTCTCCCGGTAGGCCGGGGTGTCCTGCCGTCGGGCCGAGCTGGCCAGCTGGGGCGCGAGGGTCGTGATCAGCGACACGGTGACCAGGGCGTGGGGCAGCAGGAAGAACATGTAGGCCGTGCTGTAGGTCGAGATGCCGCCGACCTTGCGGTTCGCCAGCAGGAGCACGATGAACAGCGCGACCTGGTTGGCCAGGACGTAGCCCAACGTCCAGCCCGACATCTTCCCGACCTCCTTCACGGCCGGGTTCCGCCAGTCGAAGTTCGGGCGGAAGCGGAACCCGCTCCGGAACACCGCCGGCAGCAGCACGAGGGTCATCGCCACGATGCCGGCCGTCGTGCCGAGCCCGAGCCAGAGGAGCAGCCCGGTGTCGTGCCGGACCTGGTGCAGGGTCGGGGCGTGCCCGGCGAGGTGGGGGAGGGCGAGGAGGACCCCGATGACGATGACGTTGTTGAGCACGGGGGCGAACGCGGCGGCCGCGAAGCGCCGGCGGGCGTTCAGGACGGCCGTGCCCATGGCGGTGAGCCCGTAGAAGATCATCTGCGGCATGAACAGCCGGAGGAGGGCCGTCGCCACGTGGCGCTGCTCGCCGACGACGCCCTTCGAGGCGGTCGTCGTGTACAGCCGCACCAGCGCCGGCGCGGCCATGATCCCCACGACCGTGAGGGCGATCAGGGCGGCCATGGCCACCGTGATCACGGCCGAGGTGCCCTCGTCGTCGTCCTCCTCGGTGTGGTGGACGAAGACCGGGACGAGCGTGGCCGAGAGCACGCCGCCGACGACGAGCTCGTAGACGATGTTCGGCGTGTTGTTCGCCAGCGTGTAGGTGTCGGTGAGCCCCTTGAACCCGATGGCGTAGGCGGTGGCCCCGAGGCGGAGGAGGCCACTGACCCGCGACAGGGCGGTGCCGACCGCCACGATGCTGCTGGTCCGCACCAGCGAGGAGCGGGCGGGCGGCTCCGGTTCGGCGACGGGGTCGGACACGGCGTCGGACAAGGGCTGCGAGCCTACGGGCCGAGCGCGCCCGAGTCGTAGACTGACCTCGTGACGACCGACTCCCTCCCCGAGCTGGGCCGCCGGGCGAAGGCCGCGTCCCGCGTCCTCGCCACCGCCTCGACCGCGGCCAAGGACGCCGCCCTGCTGGCCGCCGCCGAGCTGCTGGTCGAGCGCACGGACGAGGTCCTGGCGGCCAACGGGCGCGACGTCGCCCGGGCCGAGGAGGGCGGCGTGGCCGCCACCGTCATCGACCGCCTCCGGCTCACGCCGGCCCGCATCGAGGCCATGGCCGGCGGCCTGCGCCAGGTCGCCACCCTGCCCGACCCGGTCGGCGCCGTCGTCGACGGGTGGGTCCGGCCCAACGGGCTCAAGATCGAGCAGGTGCGGGTGCCGCTCGGCGTGGTCGCGATCATCTACGAGAACCGCCCCAACGTCACCAGCGATGCCTTCGGCCTGTGCCTGAAGTCGGGCAACGCCGCCTTCCTGCGGGGCTCGTCGGGCGCCATCGATTCGAACATCGCGGTCGCCTCGGCGCTCCGGGAGGGCGTGCTGAAGGCCGGCCTGCCCGAGGACGCGCTCGTCCTCGTCGAGGACGTCAGCCGCGAGGCCGCCATCGAGTTCATGCAGCTCCGGGGCCTCATCGACGTGCTGATCCCGCGCGGGGGCACCTCGCTGATCAAGTCGATCCTCGAGAACGCCACCGTGCCCTACGTCATCGACGGCGACGGCAACTGCCACGTGTACGTCGATGCCGCCGCCGACCTCGACATGGCCGTCTCCCTGGTCGTGAACTCGAAGACGCAGCGGCCGTCGGTCTGCAACGCGGCCGAGTCGCTCGTGGTGCACGAGTCGGTCGCCGAGGTCTTCCTGCCCCGGGTCGCCGAGGCCATGCCGCAGGTCGAGCTGGTCGGCGACGAGCGGGCCCGGGCCATCGTCCCCTCGATGGGCGTGGCCACCGACGACGACTTCGCCACCGAGTTCCTCGACCTCAAGATGAGCGTTGCCGTGGTCGCCGACCTCGACGCCGCCATCGACTGGGTCCAGCGCAACAGCTCCGGTCACAGCGAGGCCATCGTCACCACCGACCTGGCCGCCGCCAACCGGTTCACCCGTGAGGTCGACGCCGCCGCCGTGCTGGTCAACGCGTCCACCCGCTGGGTCGACGGTGAGCGCTTCGGCTTCGGCGCCGAGATCGGGATCTCCACCCAGAAGCTCCACGCCCGCGGCCCCATGGCCCTGAAGGAGCTCACGACGGGCAAGTACGTCGTGGTGGGCGACGGCCAGATCGTCACCTGAACCGGAATCCGGTTCTGATCGCCGCCCAACTGCCAGGTAGCCTGCGACCCCATGTCGTTCAGGTTCGATTCCGTCCCCGCCGTTCGTGAGCGCCTCAGCGAGGTCGACTACCTGAGCGACGAGGGCATCGCCGGCATCGTCTACCTGGCCGACCGGCTCGGCAAGCCGATCCTGGTCGAGGGCCCGGCCGGCACGGGAAAGACCCAGCTGGCCAAGTCGGTCGCCGAGATCCTCGGCGCCCGCCTGATCCGCCTCCAGTGCTACGAGGGCCTCGACGAGTCGAAGGCCCTCTACGAGTGGAACTACAAGAAGCAGCTCCTGCGCATCCAGGCCGAGCGCAACAGCGAGGACTGGAAGGACCTGTCGGACGACATCTTCTCCGACGAGTTCCTGCT
>JAODBP010000131.1 GCA_025464025.1 Actinomycetes bacterium
TCTCCGACGACCCGGGCCTGGCCGACTTCGCTACGGCCTCGGGGTCGGCCCTCGTCACCGCCGGCGGCGACGCCATGGCCGTGGCCGAGGCCATCAACCAGCTCCTCGCCGACGACGTCCTGGCCGACGAGCTCGGCAAGGCCGGCGCCACCTATGCCGCCGACCACCACACCACGACCGCCGGTGACGCCGCGCTGCGGGAGCTGTACCGGTCGCTGCTGTGAGGGCGCCGATCGTCGTCAACGGGCGGTTCCTCACCGGGACCAGCACCGGGCTCCACCGGGTGGCCCGCTCGCTGCTCGACGCTGCTGTCGAGCAAGGCCTCGAGGTCGAGATCCTGAAGCCGCCCGAAGGCGCCGGCTTCGCCCGGTCGCACCTGTGGGAGCAGGTCGAGCTCCCCGCGCGGGCTGGTCGCCGGATGGTGCTGTCGCTGGCCAACACCGCCCCCATTGCCGCCCGCCGGGGTGCGGTGATGATCCACGACCTGGCCCCGCTCATCGGGCCCGAGTGGTTCCACCCGAGGATGCGGGTCTACGCCCGCATGTCGCTGCTCGCCGCCCGCCGGGCCGAGGTGGTCTTCACGGTCTCGAACCAGGTGAAGGGCGAGCTGGCCGAGCGTGGGGTCGACGAGTCGAAGATCACCGTCATCCGCCCTGCCGTCGACCCCTCGTTCAAGCCGGCGTCACCCGAGGAGGTCGCCGCCCTGGGCTACGACCGGCCCTACCTGCTCTTCGTGGGCTGGGCCGACCCCCGCAAGGACGCCGCCACCGCCTGCCTGGCCCACCTCGAGGCGGTCAAGGAGTTCGACCACGACCTCGTGTTGGTGGGCCACCCCCACCGCAACTTCGCGCCCGTCGTGTTGCCGGAGGCGCCGACGATCAAGCACGCCGGCTACGTCGACGACGCCAAGCTCCGTGCACTGCTCACGGGTGCCCGGGCGCTCGTGTACCCGTCGTTGTACGAGGGCTTCGGGCTCCCCCCGCTCGAGGCCTGGGCCTGCGGCACCCCCGCGATCGTCGGCGACACGCCAGCGCTGCGGGAGAGCACGGAAGGTCGGGCGGTCTATGTGCGGCCTGCTGACCTCGACGAACTGGCCGATGCCATCCGTACGGCCCTCGACTGTGCGCCAACGGCCCCGGCCGAACATCCTTGGTCTGTCCCCGAAGCCGCGGCGCGCCTTGGAACACGACTCGTGCCCGACCGCTGGTGACGGACCGATGCCTCCAGCTGCACCGTTGTCGAGCGGGCGATCATGTCGGCGTTGAATCGTGCGTCGAAGGATTGGCCAGGAGCTTCGTCGGAACACCAACGCCTGTGAGCAACTCGGCCACGCCCTCGGTCGTCCTCATAAGTAGCTCGAGCCGCTCCCCAGAAGCCAGGAGTAGGTCGAGAAGGGGGGCTCCGGCCTCAGTTCGGATGATGGCCAGCCGAAGCTCAGTCGGCGCCAGCTCGAACCCACCGGCGCCGAACCAGCGGTCCAGCGCGAAAGGCACCCAGCGAACCTCGCCGTCCACCGTAAGGCGGCCGAGCAGGTATTCGCGCTGCGTGATGACAGCATGTGCCCTTGGCTTGAAAGTGGCAAGGACAGAGGTTCGCACGCTGCTTGGAACATCCCCGGAGACATCCATGACGCTGAGGTAGCCGTCGGGGCCAGGACGCCGGGAACCGAGACGGGGAAGCGCGCGGCCGGCTACCAGGGCCAGGACACAGACTCCGAGTAGGACCGGCAGGCCCCATCCCGACCTCACGAGGAGAGGGAAGCCGACAGCGAGTACGAACAATGCCCGCGCCAGACTTCGGCGTCGCCCTCGGTTGATCGTCGATCGAACGCCTTCTGTCACAGCCAGAGTCCGTAGTCTCGCCCAATCGCCTGAGCCCCATCGACTGCGTGCGAGCGAAGTTGCCCGTCGATGATGCCATTCAGCATGTCAAGTCCACGACCCACCCATTCGAACGCGCCGACCCATGCACTTTGAACCAGCCCGCCGATGCCGACAACGTTCTGAAGGATCAGCCCGGCGGCGGCGGCGCCGCACGCCGCCGAGCGAGCCCCGTATGTCGTACACGTGTACGCAGCATCTATCGCATTCATGGCCAGGACCGTGAGTTCAAGCGCCGTCTTCACCGTCCCGATCACACCAATGGCAACTGTCGCCGCCCCCGCCATTGCGGTGGCCTCGGGCAGCAGAGCCAGGCCGACGACGGCGATCGTGGCGCCGACACCGACAGCTCGGACGATTTGAATCGACGTCGGCGTAGCGTTCGCTTTTGCCTTCCCAAAACGGTGCTCTGGGGTCCGCATTGTGCCGCCGAGGTCATATCCGTTGACCGGGTCGCCACAGACGTAGTCGTAGTCATTGCAGGACCCACCCTTGATCGGGTCGACTTCGAGGAAGCGTCCCAAAGCAGGGTCATAGAGGCGGACACCCATGTCGCAGCTACGTCTCCTCACGTCGACGAGGATGCTTGTTCTGACCACCGGGCTGCCGTTGAACTTCCCGAACGACGATCAGGAGGCTTACGGCCACAGCAAGGAAGACCGCTCCGGACTGTAGGACGCCGGGCGCATCGAAGGCTGCCAAGGCAAGAGCCACACCAAACAGGCCGGCCAACGGAATCCAGCAACGCGCCAGACGGAGCGCTCGTGCGTATGCCCTGAGCGTCAGGACAGGATCGGTGGAGGTCACATGAGCCTCTTCATGCCGTGCTCGTTCAGGGAGCCGACAGCTCCGCCGAACGCACCGCAGCCGAGAGCCCCCCAGCCCAACGTCGCCACACCAAACGTCGCGCCACAGGCAACACCGGCGACAGAGCCAGTCGTGATTCCCCAAACGAGTGGCGCTGCCTTCCGCAGGCCGGCAGCACCCGGGATGGCGCCTCCCTTCGCCGGCTCATGATGCGGTGTCTCTGCACTCGTCGGAGGCGAGTTCGGACGCTGAGCCACATTCGCTCCGCTGCGCGGCGGCGGCTTGGCTTTTGACGGCGGCACCTTTGCCGCCTTGTTTGGCGCACTCGCCACCGTGTTCTTGCATCCCGAGTCGACGCACAGCTTCGTCCCATCGAGGTCGTATCCGTTGACAGGGTCGCCTGCGACGTAGTCGTAGTCGTTGGCGCTGCCGCCTTCGACGGGGTCGACTTCGAGGAATCGGCCGAGGGCCGAGTCGTAGAGGCGGACGCCCATACGGAAGAGGCCGAGCTGTCCGCCCACCGATGGACGCTGCTGCTGACCCAGCCAACCGAGCCGGCTCGCTGGCGTCGAACCGACACCGAACTCATCCGTCACCGGTGCCGCGGTGTAGGTACCGGCCGCATTCGTTGTACCGAGCACGTCGCCGTGAGCGTTGTACAACGACCACGTCGCCGTCCCGCCCACGTCGACCAGACCACCGATCCCGGTCAGGTACGTCGTCACCGTCGAACCCGACGTCGGACGGCTGTAGGCCGGCGAATCACCACCGCCTGAGTACCCGAAGCTCGTGTCCTCGGTGACCGCGCTCGTCGCGTTCGTCGTCACCACCCGCCGCAACACCCGACCCGACGGCGACAACGTCTCCGTGATCGTCGACGTCCCGTCGTTGACGACCGTGGCGTGATCGTTGGCGTCGTAGGTGATCGCCGCCGACGGCGTCGTCGCCCCGCCGCCCGACCAGCTGATGGTGGCGTAGCCGTTGCCGGCCCGCACCCCTCGGGTGCTCGTGGTGCTCGTCCCGCTCCCGACGTAGTTGGAACCGCCGCCACCGCCGCTGTCGGACATCCCGTCGGAGCCGAACCCACCGCCACCACCGCCGTAGTAGCCACCGCCACCGCCGCCACCACCGTGCCCAGCGCCGCCGACGCCGAGCGTCCCGGCATCGCCATTGGCGCCCGGCGAGCTGCTCACCGCCCCAGCACCACCGGCGGTCTGCGTACCGCCGGCCGCCGCGGTGATGGTGTTCGTGCTGTAGGCCCCGGCCTCGGCCGTGCCGCCGGTCGCCGCCCCGCCGGGCGCGCCGTGGTCGGCGAACCAGGAGCTCCCTCCGCCGCCACCGCCCACGATGATCCGGTTGCTGAGCGCGGTGCCACCCCGACGGACGTCGGTCGCACCACCGCCGCTGCTGACCGTCCGCATCCCGTTCGGCGAGGAGCCGCCGCCGCCGTTGAACCCCCCGGTCCGGGACTCGCCGGTCGCGACCATGCCGGCCACACCCTGCCCGCCGACGTTGACCTTCAAGGTCTCGCCTGGTGTGACGGTGTAGGTGCCCTTGGCGTAGCCGCCCAGCGCGCTGTTGCTCGCGTAGGCCGAGGCGACGCCGCCCTGCGCACCCCAGCTCTCGATGGTCACCGAGCTGACGCCGCTCGGCACGACGAAGTTCTGGACCGCACCCGTGTAGGTGAACGTCTGGCTCTCGGCCGTCGCGGACAGCCCGACGGTGGACACCACGTTGCCGTGGCTGTTGTAGCTGTAGCTCGACGCGTAGGGGGACTTCGTGATCCGATCCGCGCTGTCGTACTCCCACGTGCTGTCGCACGAGGTGCCGAGGCCACACCGGTTGGTGTCGGCGTCGTACGCGTAGCGCCGGGTCGTCGATCCGTCGACCGCGGCGGTGAGCCGCCCGGCACCGTCGTAGGTGTAGGTCGTCGGCTGGCTGCGGAGCGCCCACTTGCCGGTGATCCGGCCGGCGAGGCTGTACGTGTAGTTCCAGGTCGGCAGGGCCGACGAGGGGTAGCTGATGGTGACCTGACCGTCGCCGGCGCGAACCCCGGCGTCGGAGATGTCGACATCGATTCCGGTGGCGTACGACGAGCCACCACCGCCGCCGGTGCCCGACTGGTTGATGCTGACCCCGTCGTCCCAGAAGTTCGACGCGCCCCCACCGCCGCCGAACCAGCCGCCACCGCCGCCAGCGCCACCCAGGTACCCGCCTGGTGCACCCGCACCGCCGGTGCCGCTCGTGCCGGCAGAACCCCCCGTGCCGCCGGCGGAACCCGCCGAGCCGCTGGCGGCCGTGGCCCCGGCGCCACCAGCGCTCTGGGTGCCGCCGCTCCCGCCGGCGTGGCCGCCCTGATCGGTGGCACCGGTGCCGCCGGTGGCGCCCCCGCCGTTCCCGTCGAAGGTCCCGGTCCCGGTCGCCATGCCTGCGCCGCCGCCACCACCACCGACCACGACCCGGTCGGCGAGTGCCTGCGCGACGCGGCGAACATCAGATGCGCCACCGCCACCGTTGGAGACCCAGTAGTCGGGCGGCATCCCGGAGCCGCCCCCGGCGGCCCCGCCGTTGTAGCCACCGGCGCCCGCCCCCGACATCGAAGACGGGGCGCCGGCCTGACCGCGGCCGCCCACCCGGACGTAGAGCGTCTCGCCGCTCGAGACCGGCACGATCGCGTGGGCATGGCCGCCCTTGCTACCGAAGGTCCCTCCGCCCTGGGCGCCCCAGGCGTCGACGGTCAGCTCGCTCACGTAGGCCGGGAGGGCGAGGGCCACCGGACTTCCGGTGAAGTTGTAGGTCTGGGTCGTCGTCGGACCACCGGCGCTGGTCGGCCAGGAGGCGACCTGGGTCTGGAGGCCGGACGTCGTCGAATAGGTGTGGCCGGTGGTCACGCCGTTGGGCCGCTCCTCGGTGCTGAGCCGCCCGGCGGTGTCGTAGGTGTACGTCGACGTCCGCGCCGACCCGCTGAGGTGGTCGCTGGACGTAAGCGCGCGCCCCGCGGCGTCGTACGTCGCGCCGGTCACCTGCACTTCGCTGCCACCGCTGAACGTCCGGTACGTCGCCGTCACCACGCCGGTCTGGTCGTACGCGTACCGACTCAGGGTGCCGAGCTCGTCGGTGTAGGTCTTGGTCCGGCCCAGGAGGTCGACCACCGTCGAGGTCGACCGGGACGCGCCCGCAGAGTCCGGCGCGGTCACGCTGACGGTGCCGGCTGTGGCGTAGGAGATCGTCGTCGTTCCGCCCAACCGATCGACGGACGACGTGACCCGACCTCGGGTGTCATAGGCGGTGCAGGACCAGCCGCTGTCACCGACCACCCGGCTCGCCACCACGCGACCGGTCTTGTCGTAGACCTGCTCTCGCTGGATGGCTTGCTGCGAGCCCGAACCGTCGGGGTCGGCATCGGTGCTGATCTTCGACATGCCGGCCTGGCTCACCGCCGTCCACCCCGACACGCACGGGTCGGCCCGGGTCTCGGTGTCGCCGTAGTAGCTGTAGGTGACCGTGGTCGCGGCACCCTTGGGCAGGGTGCGCGTGAGCTGGCGAAGGTAGCCGGTCCCGACCGATTCATACGTCGACGTGCTCCGCAGGTTCAGACCTGCGGGATCGGCGACCGACGCCGTCGGCAGGCCGAGCGCGGGGCTCGCGTACTCCGTCGCCGTCTTCCGGCCGTCGGCATCGACCGACGACGTCGTCAAGCCGTACCGGGGGAAAAGCACCGTGCCCGGGATCCGCTGGCTGACCGCCCCCGGCGTCGTCCACACGAGGTCGAGCGAGGCGCCGGACGTCCAGTAGACGTCCATGCGGCCGTTGCCGGAGCGCGACGCGTTGGTGGTCGTCGCCGATGTGCCCGATGTGTAGTTCCCGCCACCACCACCGCCGCCCGCGTATGTGCCGCCACCGCCACCGCCGCCGTAGCCACCACCACCGCCGCCACCACCGCCGAACGCGTAGTACGCGTTGGCACCGGAGTAGGACCCGCGCCCGCCGGTCGTGGCGTCGCCCTCGGTCCCGTCGCCGAGCCCGTGGTTCCCTCCAGTCCCGCCCGACCCCGCCAAACCGGCGCAGCAGGAGTACGAGCCGGGGACGCCGTCGGTCTGGCTCGCCCCGCCGGCTCCGCCCGAGGCTGACCCCATGTACGTCGCGCCACCGCCACCACCGCCGCCACCGCCACCGGCGATCGTCAGGTTCGTACTGCCGAGGGCGAGCGTGGTCGCTCCGCCGCCTCCGCCGCCACGAATGCCGGTGCCGGCGGCGCCACCTTCACCACCGCCGTTGAACCCGCCGGTGCTCGCCGTGTACCAGTCACCCATCACGCCGGTGCCGCCGACCTTGGCCGTCAGGGTCTGTCCCGCCGTCACCGAGAACGTGGACTTCACGTAGCCACCGAGGCCCCCGTCCCCGCCGAGTGCCGGCCAGTAGTTTCGGCCCTGCGAACCCTGCGCACCCCAGGCCTCGACCGTCACCGAGGTGACGCCAGCAGGCACGTTCCAGCTCTCGGCCGATCCGCTGTAGGTGAAGATGCGGTGGACGACGACGGGCGCCGTCGGCGCCACGAGCTCGACCCGGAGCCGGTGGCGGGTGTTGGCCACGGCGTTGTTGTACGGGGTCGTCAGAGAGAGTGTCGTGTCGATGACCTTGGTGTCGTCGACGTACACCTTCGCCGCGCCGGCGACCGTCGGGGCGAACGTGTAGTTGCCGACCTCGGCCATCAGGACCTCGCCGGTCAGACGAGCCGACCAGTCCGTCGCGGTGATGCCCGGCACGGGCGGCGCGCTGGACCACTGCCCGTTGATCGCGCCCGAGCTGTCGCCGATGCCGAGCGTGTGGCCGACCGGCGCTCCCGAGAACGTCGGGTTGTTGAAGTAGAGGACGTCGAGGCCCTTCCACCCCTCGTCGTACACCGAGGTGTGGTGCGGTGTCTGCGAGAGGTAGGCGCTGGTCGGCTTGAAGTCGGTGCCGTACCAGGCCGTGGGTGCCGGGCCGTAGGTGTCGGTGACGCGCCCAGCCCAGTCGTAGATCGAGGTGCTCTTGAGGCCGGCGGCATCGGTCGATGCCACGACGCGGTCGGAGCTGTCCCACTCGAGCGAGCTGGTGCGGTTGGTCGCGTCGGTGTCGGTGAGCTGGCGGCCTTGGGCGTCGAGGGTGACCTTGCGGGCCCAGCCGTTGGGCTCGGTCAGTCCGGTGACGTGGACGCGCACCTCGGTCGACGACGTGTAGTCGTAGGTGTGGCCGGGACGGGCGGCGCCGGCGGTGGGCTCCCCGAGCTGCACGCCGGAGACGCGACCGTTCGAGTCGTACGAGATCAACGTGCGGGTGGTGTCGTCGTCGGTGCGCTGGCCGGCGGCGACCATGTCGGCGGCGAGTGAGTCGCGGATCTTCGACAGCCGGCCGTTCGAGTCGTACGCGAAGTCGGTCACGGCGGCGCCGGGGTTCTCCACCCGAGCCAGGCGTCCGGACACGTACCAGAGCTTGGTGACGCTGCCGTCCCACAGCTCGACCGAGCACAGCATCCCGCCCGGCGCGGCCGAGTCGAAGCCCGACGGTGCACTGCTCGGGCAGCTCGAGTCGCCGCCGTAGCGCAGCGTGACCGACCGTCCCGAGACCGGGTCGGTGATGGCGGTGAGGCGGGGCAGGTCGGAGCCGCTCGGCGTCGACCACGTGTAGGTGTGGGCCGCCTTCAGGTTGGTGCTCGACACGGCCGACTTGAGGATGCCGGCGGCGTCGAAGACGTAGGTGATGCCATCGGTGTCGTCGAGCGTGAGCAGGCCGCCCTTGGCATCACGGGCCAGGACGCCGTCCTCGTCCTTCGGCGGCGTGTAGCCGGCTCCGGTCGAGGTGAACACATGGGTCGAGCCGTCCGGCCCGATCAGGGTGACCTTCGTGTCCGACACCTCGGCCCGCACATACGACAGGCCCATCCCGCCGGCGGCGGACATGGCCCACCCCTTCGGCAACGCACCGATGTCGGCCGACAGCCAGGACGCGGGCACGAGCGACTCGGCCAGCGTGGTGCCTCCGCTGCCCTTCACGTAGAGCTTGAGCGTGGCGCTCCCGGTGGCGCTCTTGTACCAGTCGACGCTGATCGAGACCGGCGAGCCCGCCGTCAGCGAGACGCTCGACCCGTACACCGGCGCGCCGGCCGTCTGGTCGGTCCACGAGTTGACCACGAGGCTGTTGTTGACGCGGATCTTCACGCCGTCGCTCGTCGTCGCGCCGAACAGGTAGGTGCCCGTGGTCGGGGCGGTGACGTTGCCGACCCAGCGCACGATCGTGTTCGTCGCCGTCATGCCGGGCGCGGGCGCGCCGGTGCCCCAGTCGAACGTGAGCTCGGCGTCCCGACGGACCACCGAGGGGTCCTCGCCGGTGTCGACGGTGTGGTTGCCGTTGGCGTCCTTCGTGTAGGTGCCGATGAGGCCGGGCGACGGCGGCGTCTGCGAGTTGTAGGTCATCTGCACGCCGATGGAGCCGGCCAGCGAACCCACGGAGGCCGTTCCGGCGGACACGAGCAGGTTGCCGCTCGAGAGGTTCACGCTGGCCGGACCGACCGAATCGAACGGGAACGTCTGGCGCATGCCGAGCCGGTAGTCGACCCGGAACGACTGCACCCAGCCGGGCGCCGTGCCGACCGGGTGCGTCGCATCGGTCGTGTACGTGTGCCAGTAGTAGGTGACCCCGTCCTTGAGGGCCCCATCGGGGAGCTGGAGCGAGGTGGTGCTCACCGTCGTGTCGATGACCACCGTCCCCGTCTCCGCATCCGGCTTGGTCGTGACCTTGAACCGGTAGCCGATCGGGTCGCTCTCGTCGTCGTAGGACTCGTAGACGCTGAGGGTCGGCGTCGATGTGGTGATCACCGACCCATCCGCCGGCGCCGTCGGGTAGGTCACATACGGCGCGTTGCCACTGGCGGCGTGGAGGCTCACGTCGGCCGCGTCCAGATCGCCCTCGCCGTGGAAGGAGGACGTGCCCACCGGCCTCCGCGGCAGCACCTTCTTCACCGGCGCTGACTTCAGCGCCGGAAGCGCAGCCGCGCTCGGGTAGCGCTTGCCGCCGATGCGCGTCGCCTCGGTCGCCGGCACCACCACCAGGCCGAGCGCCAGCAGCGCCATGGCCAGGGTGGCGACCCCGGAACGCCGGGATCGGGACGGTTCCGGCGCCAACGCGTGCTTCGGCATGCCTGCTCCCCTTTGCTCGCCGGCCCCGGCCGGCAGCGGTCGGCGCACGCTGCCACGGCCGCCATGTCAGAGATCTGACGACTTTTTGGTCCTGCTTCTGTCTTCGCCTGTTTTGCTGTATCAGTAGGAGGTCGGCGCGCTCTGTAGGGCGTCCGGACCCACCCCCGCACCCACAGGCGGCGCCTTGACCCTCACCATCGACCACGAGCTGGCGCGCCCCACCGCCCGCCGGCTCCGGGTGGACCTGCGCGAGCCCATCCGGGTGCTCAGCCAGGCCATCTACCTCGCCCTGGCCGCCTTCGGGCTCGACCTCGCCGAGCCGGCCGACGCCGAGGCCGACGTCGTCGTCTGGGCCCTCGACGCCCGCACGGCGAACGCGGCCGACCCCGCCCTCACCTCGGGCCCGCCCGTGCTCGCCCTCGTCGAAGGCCTGCACGGCGACGCGGTGCGCCGGCTCTACGCCGTGGGCGTGCACGCCGTGCTCGAGCGGGGCACCGACGCCGGCGTGATCGCCGCCACCGCCATCGCCGTCGGCAGCGGCCTCGTCGTGGCCCAGCCACCCCTCTTCGACCTCGTGCCCGACACCGTCGAGCCGCTCCTGCTCGACCGCAACGAGCTGCGGTGGATGCGCTCGCTCGCCAGCGGCCGGGTCATGAGCGCCATCGCCCAGGACGAGGGCCACTCCGAGCGCGACATGTACCGGAAGTTCAAGGGCGTCTACGCCAAGCTCGGCGTCTCCGGCCGGGAGGAGGCGCTCGTCCTCCTCGCCCGGGCCGACCTCCTCGGCGAGCGTCGGGTCTAGTCCGGCTCGGACTCAACATCCCGGCCCTGTCGTGACTTGGACGGGCGATGGGCAACACCCTCGAACGACTCACGACCACGGTGGCCCTGCGGGAGCCGATCGACGCGCTCCGCCGCGCCATCGCCGACGCCTTCGCCGCTCGGGGGGTGGCGATCAGCGCCGGCCCCTCGGCCGACGTCGTCGTCTGGACGGTCGAACCCGGCGTCGGCGCCGGCCTTCCCATCGACGGCCCACCGGTGCTCGCCCTGGTCGAGGGCCTCGACGAGGCGGCGATCCACGCCCTCTTCGCCGACGGCGTCCGGGGCGTCATGGGCCGAGGCCGACCGGCCGACGTGATCGTCACCGCCGCCCTGGCCGTGGCCGCCGGGCTGGTCGTGGTCGAGCCCCACGTGCTCGTCCCCCTGCCCGACACCGCTCCCCTGCTGCTCGACCGCGACGAGCTGCGCTGGATGCGAGCGCTGGCTGCCGGCCGCCACGTGATCGCCATCGCCGGGGACGAGGGCTGGTCCGAGCGCGACATGTACCGGAAGTTCAAAGGCGTCTACGCCAAGCTCGGCGTCTCCGGCCGGGAGGAGGCGCTCGTCCTCCTCGCCCGAGCCGACCTCCTCAACGAGCGGGCGTGACCACTCCTTCGACCACGCCTTCGACGACGTCGTCGAGGCGCTCGGTGAAGGCGTCCCACGAGAACTGCGACGCCCGGAGCCGGGCCAGCTTTCGGTGCGGGCCGAGCTGGGCGTTCGACATCGACGCCACCTCCTCGAGCTGGAGGGCGTAGGCCTCGGCGTCGCCGGCCTTCACCAGCCAGCCCGTCTCGCCGTGCATCACGCTCTCCCGCGGCCCGCCGGCATCGGGGCCGATCACGACCAGGCCCGACGCCATGGCCTCCAGCGGCACGATGCCGAAGTCCTCGTTGGGTGCGGTGAACACCAGCGCCAGCGACTCCCGGTACAGCTCGGCCAGCCGCTCGTCGGTCGGTGCCGGCTCGAACGTGACCGGCAGCCCCTCGGCCCGCCGCCGCAGCTCGACGAGGTACGGCTCGCTCTTGCGGTCGACGGCACCGGCGATCACCAGCGAGCAGTCGGTGCCGGCCTGGGCCAGGGCGTCGATGGCCAGCTCGATCCGCTTCTGCCACATGATCCGGCCGGCCACGAGGAACTGCCGCTTGCGCCCGCCCTCGGCGTGCTCGCCACCGAAGCGGGTGAGGTCGACACCAGGGTGCAGCACCTCGGGCACGCCGGCCGGAGCGAGGCCGGCGGCGACGACCCGGCGGCGGGTCTCGTCGCTGTTCACCAGCACGTGCTTGTACCGGCGCCACATGCGCTTGTCGACGGCGGTGAACGCCGGCCCGATCACCCGGGTGGCGAGCTGCTTGGCCCGGCTCACCTCGGCCAGGTTGGCCTGGGCCACCGGGTCGTGGACGATCTTCAGCGGCGTGTGGCAGTAGCACACGGCCGGCAGCGTCGAGCGGGCCATGACGAGGTCGCCCAGCCCCTCGGACGACACCAGCAGCGCCTGCTCGCCCCGCTGCCCGACGTCGGTGCGGGCCATCGTGCGGGCTGCGTGCACCAGCGGGCCGAGCGACCGCTGCACCGACACCTCGGGCTCGAGCTGCACGACGTCGGCCGCCAGCAGCTCGGGGTAGGTCGACTCCGGCTCGTGGTGGTGGGTGTAGATCGTCCAGTCGTGGCGGCTGCGGTCGAGCACCTCGACGAACATCCGCTCGATGCCGGAGGTCAGGTAGACCCAGGGGTGGTACAGCGCGACCTTCACGAGAACCGCTCTCCGACGAGGGGGCGGCGCACGCCGCGGGCGATGCCCACGGCCACGCCACCCGTGCGGACCAGCGACGAGGCGGCGCCGGTCTGGTAGCCGTTGCGCAGGTCGCGCCAGGCCCGGCGCACGCCGTTGTCCCACAGGCCGCGGCCCAGCACCCGCCAGCCCTCCC
The DNA here is from genome assembly GCA_025464025.1 of Actinomycetes bacterium. Next base: position 12,610 of record JAODBP010000131.1, read on the forward strand.
GGCGACCGAGGCGCACGCCCTTCACGCCCATGGCCCCGAGCCCGAGCCCGTAGCCGTAGCTGATCTTCAGCGCGCCGGCCGTGGAGCGCCACTGCACGTGGGTCACCCGGTTGGCCGGGTCGTGGCGCCCGCGCCAGCCGGCCCGCCCCAGCCGCCAGAAGATGTCGACGTCCTCGGCCGAACGGAGCGGACCGCCGGCACCGAGGTCCTCGTCGAAGCCGCCCACCGACTCGAGGGCGGCCCGGCGGAAGGCCATGTTCGCCCCGTGCCCGCACACGGTCGGGTCGGCCACCGCGTCGAGCTCGTGGGCGGCGGCGTGGGCGCCGACCGCGATCGGCAGGCGGGCCTCGCGATCGGCGTCGACCGCACCGGTGAGGAAGCCGAGCGACTCGTCGGCGAACGCCTCGGCCACGCCGGCGGCCCACCCGGGGGCGACGCGGCAGTCGTCGTCGGTGAACGCGACGACCGTCGCGGTCGTCGCCGCCAGGCCGGCGTTGCGGGCCCGTGACAGGCCGGGCCGCTCGACCCGCACGACCCGGAAGCCGGCGGCCCGGGCCACGGCGGCGATGGCCTCGCGGTCAACCGACGCCGAGTCGACCACGACCCGCTCGTCGTGCGCCCCGAGGTCGCCCGCCAGCGCGGCCAGCGACTCGGCCAGCAGCGCCGGCCGGTCGCGGGTGCACACCACCACGGCGATCACGCCGCCTCCAGCGATCGGTGCAGGCGACGGAGGCCGCGGCCGGGGTCGCCGGCCCGGGCCCCGACGCGCGCCGCGGCGATCTCGGCGGCCAGCACGGCGGTGACCGACGGCGGCGTCGAGGCCAGGACCTTGGGCCACGTGCCGGCCGTCCGGGGCAGGCGCAGCAGGCGGCGGGCCCGGTGGTAGGCCCGGCACGCCGGCGACATCTCCTCGCCGTGGCGGTCGACGAGCCGGTCGTGGCCGGCCACCCGCTTGGCCGTGTCGGTGGTCAAGCGGTCGTCCCCCGTCGTCGTGTAGCGCGCCAGCACCTCGGGCACGACCACGGCCTCGCCGTCGCCGATGGCCCGGAGCCACAGGTCCCAGTCCTGGCACGTGGGCAACGCCGGATCGAACCACTCGTCCACGGCCGACCGCCGCACGACGACGAACGACGTCGAGCCGAGGAAGTTCGACCACCGGAGCTGCTCGGCCGTCGTCCACGTCGGGCCCCGGTAGACGGCGCCGGCCTCCTCGTGGTGGCAGCCGACGAGGGCGACGTCGTCCCGGGCCTCGAGCACGGCGAGCTGGCGGGCCAGCTTGCCCGGCAGCCACTGGTCGTCGTCGTCGAGGAAGGCGACCACGTCACCCGTGCTGGCCGCCACACCGGTGTTGCGGGCGGACGGGGCGCCGAGCGCGATCTCGTGGCGCAGCACCCGCACCCGGTCGTCGTGGATCTCGACGGGCCGGGACGAGCCGTCGTCGACCACCACCACCTCGAGGTCGGTGACGCTCTGGCCCAGCACGCTGGCCACGGCCCGCAGCAGGGCCTCGGGCCGGTCGTGGGTCGGGATGACGACGCTGACCGCCGGCATCAGTCGACCCCCAGCGCGCCGCGCAACGCCTCGACCCGGGCCCGGGCCGCCGGCACCGGGGCGTGGTGGGCCAGCATGGCCGCCCGCCCGGACGCGCCGAGGCGGCGCCGCTCGTCGGGGTCGTCGAGCAGCTTGGCCAGGGCCTCGGCGAAACCATCGTCGACCACCACGGCACCTTCGCCGTCGGCCAGGTGCAGACCTTCGACGCCGGCCGGGGTCGTCACCACGGGGACGCCGTACGACAGCGCCTCCATCACCTTCACCTTCGGACCGCTGCTCGGTGGGCACGGGAAGGCGAGCACGGCGGCGCGGGCGAGGGCGTCGGCCGCCCGCTCGACCGGGCCGACCAGCTCGACCCCGGGGACCTCGACCCCGAGCGCCTCCGAGCCCCACCCGGCGAGCAGCAGCCGGGCGTCGGGCACCAGCGACCGCACCCGCGGCCACTCCGCCAGCATCGATTCCAGGGCGGTCTGGTTCGGCGGCCACTCCCAGTTGGCGAGGAACAGCACCACCGGCTCGTCCACCGGCGGGAGCGGCTCGGCCGGCACCGGGTAGGCGATCGGCACGATGCGGGCCCGGTCGCCGGCGATGCGGCCGACCCGCTCGGAGAACGCCAGGACGGCCGGCGCCCTCCGGGCCACGAGGGCCTCGTGCCGGCGGTCCTGCACGTCCTTGGCGGCGCGGCGGCCGACGGCCGGGGCGTCGAGGCGGGTGAGGAAGTGGAACGTGGCGGCCGACAGCGGCTCGCCCCGCAACGCGCTCCACGACATCGGCTCGTCGGCCAGGCCGACGGTGCCCTCGGGCAACCGCCAGCCGGCCCGCCGGATGTCGTGCCGGGGGCGCACCAGGGCACGGGCCCGCGTCCTGAACGCCGCCTCGGGCGGGAGGTGGCGCCACTCGCACCAGTCGGGCAGCGTGCCCTTCGGCGCCTCGCGCGTCCACGACCACATCGACACCTCATGCCCCTCGGCCACCAGCCCCTCGCCGAACGCGTAGAGGCAGCGACCGGTCGGCGTGCCCTCGGGCTCGGGCCGGTGCCAGGCGACGACGGCGAGCTTCATGCCGGCACCAGCGACCGGCGCCGGCTCGGCACCAGGAGGGCGGCGGCCGCGCCGGCCAGGGCCAGCGTCAGGGGTGCGGTCGTGGCCCCGCTCGGACGGCCCCGGTGGAGCCCGTCGACGTCGGCCACCTCGACCTCGTCGAGCGCCTCCCCCACCGCGACCCGGGCCCGCTGGGCGGCCCGTTCGACGGTGGCCGACGACCGGGCCTCGATGCGGAGCAGGAACGAGCCGGGCACGTCGAGCTCGCGGCACGTCGTCCGGGCCCCGGCCTGGCGGGCCACGCCCTCGGCGACCGGGCAGCCGGTGGCGACGAGGCGGCGGCCGAGCACGAGCTGGTCGTCCTGGCCGGCGGCGACGCTCCGCAGCGGCAGGGCGTCGACGCGCAGGTTGCGCACGGCGTGGGTCGGCGCCACGGCAAGCACGACCAACCCGGCCACCAGCCCGACGACCGGCCAGGCCAGCCGGGCCACCGGCACGTGCCCCGGCTCGTACGGACCATCGGTGAACTCGCCGCACGCCAGGGCCACGGCGACCAGCAGCCAGAACACCCCGGCCGACCCCTGGAGGCTGAACGCGTCGAAGGCCAGCCCGCCGGCCACCAAGGCGACAGCGCCGGCGACGGCAGCGGCCTGCACCAGGCGCACCTCGGTCGGCGCGTCCCGCAGCCCCCGGAGCGAGAAGCCGATGGCGGTGACCAGGACCACCCCGAAGACCGCGGCGCCGACGGCCCCCGTCTCGGCGTAGGCCAGCAGGAAGCTGTTGTCGGTGCTCTTGATGCCAGTCGGGTCGAGCCCGTTGTGGCCGAGGCCGGTCCATGGGTCGGGCGACACGAACGACAGGACGGCCGGCACCTTCTGCGAGCGCGACTCGATGGAGCCTTCGTCGGCCTTGCGGTCGAGGCGGCTGGTGAGCGACGGCACGAGGGCCACGGCGAGCAGCACCACCACCAGCCCACCGAGCAGGGCCGCGCCCACCCGGCGGTGGAAGCCGCTGGCCACCCACAGCACGACGAGGGCCAGGGCCAGGCCGGGGAAGGCGGAGCGGGAGGCCGACCACGCCACGGTCAGCACCACGAGCCCGGCCGCCGCGGCCCACCATCGGGCGCGGCGCCGGTCGGTGACGGCAGCGACGAGCAGGGCCGGCACCAGGGCGATCGACACCCACCCGAACTGGAGGGCGAACTGGGCCCCGGCCCGGACGCGGGGCTCGCCGCCGCGCAGCTCGAGCGGCCGGGCCGGGTTGGTGCCCTGCTGGCCGGCCAGGCCGTGGAAGAGGAAGCGACCCCACGCGCTGCCGGTCACGTGCTCGACGGCGGCGATCACCGCCGACGCGACCACGACCAGCCCCAGGGTGCGGAGCACCCGGCCCGGATCGTCGACGACCCGCACCGCCACCAGCACCACGGCGAAGAACACGAGCTGCTCGACGACGCCGAGGAACGTGCCGACTGCCGACTCGGTGGACGTGGTCGACGCGGCCAGCGCCACGCCGCACGTGAGCGACACGGCCACCAGCGCGCCGAGGGCGGCGTGCACCGGCGTCACCCGCAGGACGCCGAGCTGGAGGTCGCCTCGTCGGTACCGGCCGAGGAGGTTGGCGGCCACGGCGACGAGCACGACCCGACCGAACGTCGGGTACGCCGACACCCCGTTGGGGACCACGAGGGTGGCCGGCACGAGGATCGTGACGGCGACCAGCAGGGCGAGGGCGCGGGCCACCGGAGCCCGCAGCCCGTAGACGGCGGCGGCGCCGGCCAGGAGGAGGATCCCGGCCGCCGGCATCAGCGCCTGCGCTCGGTGGCCAGCAGCTCGAGGGTGGCGTAGACGAGGCCGGCGCCGACCAGGAGGCCGAGGAAGCCGACCCGCAGCTGGCGCGACCGCTGCGGCGTGACCGACGCGGCGTTGCCCGCCGGCACCACGACCTGGAACGTGAACTGCTGCGCCTTCGGGATCGAGTACCTCTCCTGCTCGGCCGCGGCATAGGCCACGACCTCGTCGGCCGCGGCCGAGGCGAGCCGCTTCGACCGCGCCGGATCCGGCGTGCGGGCGCCGACGACCAGGAGCAGCGACGTGTCGTCGGCCGCGGCGAGGAGCGAGCCGCGCACGGCACCCACCGACTGCCCGGTGTGCTCGGCGACCGGCTCGGCGATCACGTCGGTGCGCACCAGGCCGGCGTACTTGCCGCGGAGCCGGCTCAGCTTCTCGACGATGCCGCCGCTGCCGCTCGCGGCGATGGCGAGGGGCTGGTCGATGGCGAGCACGGCCCGGCTCTCGTAGGTCTCGTGGCGGCGGCCCACGGCGACGGCCAGCAGGCCGCCCACCAGGGCGCCGACCACGAGGGCGACGATGGCGTGGCGCAGGTCGAGGCGCAGGGGGGAAGAGGTCTCGGGCACGGTGCTCTCGATGCGGCGAAGGACGAGCCGACGATCGGCTCGTCGCGAAGTTCGACGGCCGCGCTGGGTGGTCCTGTCCGGTGGACCTCCGCGGGGGATGTGGCGGGGGGATCTCAGCAGTCGGTGCGAGCCAGGAGGGCCGGCACGGTGCGGGCGATGATCCGCAGGTCGAGCGTCAGCGACCAGTTGCGGATGTAGGTGAGGTCGAGGTCGATCATGTCGCGGTAGCCGAGCGCCGGACCGCCGCTCACCTGCCAGAAGCCGGTGATGCCGGGCCGGACCTCGTGGCGGCGATCGTCGGCCACGTCGAAGTCGTCGGGGCTGACCGGCAGCGGCCGGGGGCCGACCAGGCTCATCTGGCCCCGCACCACGTTGAGCAGCTGGGGAAGCTCGTCGATCGACGTGCGCCGGATGAGCCGGCCCACCCGCGTCACCCGCGGGTCGCGGTGGATCTTGAACAGCAGCCCGTCGGTCATGTTCCGCTCCTGGAGCTCGCCGAGCTTCCGGTCGGCGTCACGCACCATCGAGCGGAACTTGAAGATCGAGAACTCGCGACCCCGGAAGCCGACGCGCTGCTGCCGGTAGAGGACCGGGCCCCGGTCCTCGAGGAAGATCACCAGCGCGGTGAGCAGCAACAGCGGCAGCAGGACCAGCAGCGCCAGCACGGCGAGGGTCAGGTCGAGGACCCGCTTGCCCCGGTGGCCGACGATGCGCTCGCCATCGACCGGCGCTGGTGGGGCGGCCTCGAAGGAAGGGATCGGGCGCTCCGCCTGCGCATCGGTGATGCCGGTCATCGTCCAGCTCCTCTCGGGCACCTGGGGTGCTTTGCCCGAGGAACGGACGGTTCCTGCCTATCTTGCGGTGAACATCCGGTTTCGTCCGGAAGGTGTCGGCGTCAACGCGCTCGGTACCGGCCGATGATCGGCGGGCGGTGCCGCCGGGTGCTGCCGCGATCGGAGATCCAGGGGGCGTACGGGGCCATCACCAGGCCGGCCATCGCCAGCAGCACCGCGTCGTAGTTCACCCGCCAGCCCATGAAGTCGAGCCACGCCTCGTCCTTGTCGTCGCGCACCGGCACGCCGATGGCGGCCAGGCGGACGTAGACCTCCTCCCACTCGTCACGCCCGATCGAGATGGGATCGCCCCGCGTCGGGTCCTCGTCGTAGGCGATGCCGAAGAACTCGGCGATGTGGCGGAGGGCGAGGAAGCCGGCCCGGATGCACAGCTCGGCCGACGGCTCGCGGGGCAGCGTGGTGATGCTGGCCCGGAGAGCGGCGGCGTCGAGCACCGCGCCGGCCGAGGTGACCCAGTGCCGATCGGGTCGGGGCGAGCGGAAGAACGGCAGGGCGGCGATGGTGGTGTGCGACTCCTCGATGTCGACGAAGCCCGACGTCCACGGCTGCCACACCTGGTCCTCCAGGCCGTCGAAGCCGGAGATGAGGTGGAACCGCTCGAGCAGGCTCACCCCGCTCGGCGGGGTCCCGGCCTGCATGGCGGCCCGGCTGACGATGGCCTCGCGCCGCTGGAACGACGAGTAGATCGTCGGCAGGTAGGTGATGAGCAGGGCCAGCAGCAGGAGCCCGATGCCGGCGTCGACGAAGGCGGCGATCTGGCGGTGCAACCCCACGACGGGCACGAAGCCGAGCGTGGTGAGCGACGAGCCCGCCGTCTCGAACGCCAACGCCCACGTCCCGACGCCGAGGCCGCGGAACACCAGCGTGAAGCCGAGCATGGTGAGCAGCAGCCACGTGCCGACGAGCAGCAGCAGGCTGAGCGGGGCGTACCACGCCATCACCGACTCGCCCGCCTCGTACGTGCGGGCCAGCTTCACCCGGACGTCGAAGAGCCCGCGCAGGCCCCGGAACACGAGCCGGGTCAGGCGGGCCGGGACGCCACGAGGCACCACGAACGTGGCGACGGCCGAGAAGAACGTGGCCACCACGATCGCCGCGCCGGCCACGACCGCGAGGACGTGCAGGGCGACGAGCATCGAGCCGGCTAGTGGGTGGCGCCGGCGGCCATCGCCGCCGGGAGCGTGTCGCGGTAGGCGCGGACGACCTCGTCGACCGGGACGTCGACCAGGCCCTCGACCACGAGGCGGTCGCCACCGACCCCGCCGAGGTCGACGACCGGGACGGGACCGCACCGGGCGACGACGGCCTCGACGTGCTCGGGCGCCACGCACAGCAGCACCCGCCCGGCGGCCTCGGAGAACAGCTCGCCCACGTCGGCGACCCCGACGTCGAGGCCGAGGGCGGAGCGGCCGACCATGTCACCGAGGGCGCCGGCCAGGCCGGCGTCGGCGATGTCGTGGGCGCCGGCCAGGAGCCCCTCGCCCACCAGGTCGCGCACCACGTCGGCCACCGCGGTGACCGCCCGCAGGTCGAGCGGCGGGAGCTCGGGGGCGTCCTTCCACGGGCGGGAGCCGCCGAGGTGCGACGACCGCTCGCCAACCAGGAGCAGGCGGGCACCGGCGGCCAGGGCCACGCTCGGGGGCCGGCGATCGAGCCGGTCGACCAGGCCCAGCAGCCCGATCACCGGCGTCGGGTCGATGTCGGTTCCCCGGCTCTCGTTGTAGAGGCTCACGTTGCCGCCGACCACCGGGATGCCCATGGCCCGGCAGGCATCGCCCATGCCGTCGATCGACTCCGACAGCTGCCACATCACCTCGGGGTGCTCGGGGTTCCCGAAGTTGAGGCAGTTGACCAGCGCCAGGGGGCGGGCCCCGACGCAGGCCAGGTTGAGCACCGACTCGGCCACGACCATCGCCGTGCCCTGCCGCGGGTCGACGGCGCACCAGCGGTGGTTGCCGTCGGTGGTGACGGCCAGGCCCCGCCCGGTGTCGATGCCGGTGGTCGGGTGCTTGAGCCGCAGGACCGCGGCGTCGCCGCCCGGGCCTTCGACGGTGTTGAGGAAGAGCTGCGAGTCGTACTGGCTCGACACCCACGAGGTGTCCATCAGCGAACCCAGGAGCGTCGACGTGGGGTCGAACGTCGGCGGGTCGGCTGCCGGGCGCGGCGCCGGGGCCGCCATCGGGCGGTCGTAGACCGGGGCGGCGTCGCTGAGGGCGGCGGCCGGCATGTCGGCCAGCACCTCGCCGCCGAAGCCGTCGACCACGCGGAGGCGGCCGCTGCCGGTGACCGTGCCGATCACCGTGGCCGACACCTCCCAGCGCTGGCACACCGCCACCACCTGGTCGAGGTCGTCGGGCGTGACGATGGCGAGCATCCGCTCCTGGCTCTCGCTGATCATCACCTCCCACGGCTCCATGCCCGGGGCCCGGCGGGGCACGGCGCTGACGTCGACGTCCATGCCGACACCGCCCTTGCCGGCCGTCTCGCTGGTGGCACCGGTGATCCCGGCGGCACCGAGGTCCTGCACCCCGACGGCGAGCCCGGCGTCGAGCAGCGTGAGGCAGGCCTCGATGAGGCGCTTCTCCTCGAACGGGTCGCCGACCTGGACGGCCGGGCGCTTGGCGTCGTCACCGTCGCCGAAGCCCTCGCTCGCCATCGCCGCCCCGCCGATGCCGTCGCGCCCGGTGGAGCTGCCGAGCAGCACGGCGAGGTTGCCCTCGCCGGAGGCCTTGGCCAGCACCAGGCGGTCGACCGGCAGCAGGCCGAGGCACAGCACGTTCACCAGCGGGTTGCCGGCGTAGGTCTCGTCGAACACGACCTCGCCGCCGACGGTGGGCACCCCGACCGAGTTGCCGTAGCCGGACACGCCGCTCACGATCCCGTCGAGCAGCCAGCGGTTGCGGGCCTCGCTCAGCGGGCCGACCCGGAGGGGGTCCATGAGGGCGATCGGCCGGGCGCCGACGCTGAAGATGTCGCGCAGGATGCCGCCGGCGCCGGTGGCCGCGCCCTGGTACGGCTCGATGGCCGACGGGTGGTTGTGGCTCTCGATGCGGATGGCGGCGGCGATGCCGTCGCCCACGTCGAGCACGCCGGCGCCCTCGCCCGGGCCGACCAGCACGGCCTCGCCCTCGGTGGGCAGGCGCTTCAGGTGGCGGCGTGACGACTTGTACGAGCAGTGCTCCGACCACATGACCGAGAACATGGCGAGCTCGAGGTGGTTGGCCGGCCGGCCGAGGATGCGATCGATGTCGGCGGCCTCGTCGTCGGTGAGGCCCAGCGCGCGGTGGAGGGGCCCAGGATCTTCGGACGCAGCCATGGCCTCACGCTAGTGCCCGGGATTCGGGCAGCTTGCTTAGGTAAATGACTCCATGGGAGATTGGGATATGGCACAACGCAAGAAGCGGACCGTCTCTGACGAACACAAGGCCGCAATGGCCGAAGGGCGGACGCAGAGCCGTGCCATTGCCACCTACTTGGAGGCGCTCGAGTCCCACAAGCCGAAGCGGGGCCGCAAGCGCACCCCGGATTCCATCGCCAAGCGGCTGACGGCGATCGACAAGGCGCTCGAGACGGCCAACCCGATCAAGCGGCTGTCGCTCATCCAGGAGCGGCTCGACCTCCTGAACGAGAAGGAGTCGCTCGAGGGCAACGTCGACCTCTCGGCGTTCGAGGACCAGTTCGTGTCGGCCGCCAAGGGCTACAGCGACCGCAAGGGCATCAGCTACGCCGCCTGGCGCGAGCTGGGCGTGCCGCCCGCCGTGCTCAAGCGGGCCGGCATCTCCCGCGCCAGCTAGCCCCTCAGGCGTCCGCCTTCGCTGCTGCGGTCAGCAGGGACCGCAGCAGCGGCACGCCGTCGTCGCTGCCGAGCAGCGCGTTGCAGGCCCGCTCCGGGTGGGGCATGAGGCCGACCACGTTGCGGCCCTCGTTGCAGATGCCGGCGATGTCGTCGATCGACCCGTTCGGGTTGCTCACGTAGCGCACCACGACGCGGTCCTCGGCCTTCAGCCGGGCCAACGTGTCCGGCGAGCACGTGTAGTTGCCCTCGAAGTGGTTGATCGGGATGCGCAACACATCGCCGACGTTCGCCTCGGAAGACAGGGCCGAGGCCGTCGTCTCCACCCGTAATTCGACAGTCGTGCACAAGAACTTCAGGCCCCGGTTCTTCTGCAGCGCACCGGGCAGCAGACCGGCCTCGGTGAGCACCTGGAAGCCGTTGCAGATGCCGACGACGGGCCCGCCCGATGCCGCGAAGTCGGACACCGCCGACATCACCGGCGAGAAGCGGGCGATGGCGCCGGGCCGGAGGTAGTCGCCGTGGGCGAAGCCGCCGGGCACGATGACCGCGTCGACGGAGCCGACGGTGGCGTCGCCGTGCCACAGGATCTCGGCCTCGCCGCCCAGCGCCTGCA
>JAODBP010000327.1 GCA_025464025.1 Actinomycetes bacterium
GCGGCCGCAGGTACCACCCCGCCACCCCGGCGAGGGCGCTGGCCACGACGCACATGCCCATGGCCAGGCCCGTTCCCCCGGCCGGCAGGAGGCTGATCACCAGCGTGATCCCGGCGGCGGCGCCCACGGTCGACACCATGCGGGTCGTCGCCATGCCGGCGCCGTAGTAGGCCGGGTCGAGAGCGGCGGCCGCAGCCGAGGCGATGCCCGGGCGGATCAGGCCGTTGGCCAGTCCGACCACGAACCAGGCGACGAGCACGAGCCAGAGCACGCGTGACTCGTCGGCCACCAGCATCACGGCGAAGGCGACAGCCAGCGCCACGCAGCCGACGACGGCGCACGTGCGCTCACCGAGCTGCTGGGCCAGCCGACCGCCCCGCGGGGCGAGCAGCGCCATGCCCAAGGGCATCGGCGCCAGGTAGAGGGCGATGCGACCGACGCCGGCGTCGTAGTGCTGGGTGAACACGAGCGACATGAGGAACAGGCCGCCGTTGGTCGAGATCTGGATCAGCAGCTCGCACGCGCACGACGACACGAAGTCGCCGTGACGCAGCAGCTCGACCGGCAGGATCGGGTCGACGGCCCGGCGCTCGGCGCGGAGGAACACCACCAGGGCGACCGGCACGACCAGGAAGGCGACGACCACCGCCGGGTGGCCCCAGTGCCAGCGGCCGGCCCGGTCGAGGGCGAACACCAACGACCCGCTCGCCGCCATGAACGCCGCCCCACCGGCGATGTCGAACGTGACGCCGGAGGTCCGGATCGACTCCTTCAGCGAGGTGAACGCCAGCGGCAGGACCACCACCACCAGGGCGGCCTGGAGCAGGAAGAGCCCTCGCCACCCGAAGGCGTCGACGGCCGGGCCACCGGCCAGCAGGCCCATGCCCGGGGCGAACGACGCGGCGAAGGCCCAGTAGCCGAGCACCCGGGGCCGGTCCTCCTGGGAGAAGGCCGAGATCACCAGGGCGATGGCGGCGGGGCTGGTGGCCGTGCCGGCCGACTGGCTGATCGTGCGGAACACCACCAGGCTCAGCGGGTTCCAGGCCAGGGCCGAGAGCAGGGCGAACGCGCCCGACACCGAGAGGCCGACGACGAACACCCGGCGGTGCCCGTAGAGGTCACCCAGCCGCCCGAGCGTGGGCAGGAGCACGGCGCTGGCCAGCAGCGGCGCGGTGAGCGCCCACGCCAGCGTCGACTCCGAGCCGAGGTCCTCGGCGATCGTCGGCAGGGCGGCGACCACCATGAGGAACGGGAAGAGCGAGATGAACACGCCCGAGAGCGCGGCGACGAGGACGCGCCACTGCTCCCGCTCCCATCCCCCCACGCCCCGCACCGTAGGGGTTCGGCCGGCGCCGAGCCCCACCCATCACTAGGTTCGGCCCGTGAAGCGCCGACGGCTCTACCTGCACGAGACCGTCGACGTCATCGGCCAGGGCCAGTGAGGGACGAGGCCGCGACGTGGCGTTCCGGCGGCTTCACCGGTTGTGCGGCGACGTGCCCGGGTGTGGCTCCAGCCGTGACGACATCACCTAGGTTCCACCCATGACCGAATGGGGGCGGCCGGAGCCGTTGGACGACGTGTCGGGTCAGGTGGCCATCGTCGGCGTGGGCGAGGGCGACCACTCGAAGGCATCGGGCCGCACGACCACCGAGATCGGCCTCCAGGCGATCGAGCGGGCGCTCGACGACGCCGGCCTAGCGCCCACCGATGTCGACGGGCTCATGTGGATCCCGTCCTTCCCGGGGCAGGTCGACGACGAGGCGTTCCACGCCCACTTCGGCACCAGCCACGACCTGTGGACCTCGCACGCCGGCGGCGGGATGGTCTGGGCCGGCACCGCCCCCCACACCGCGGCGCTGGCGATCCGCGAGGGCAAGGCGTCGGTCGTCATCAACAGCTTCGCCGTGGCCTGGGCCTCGCAGCGGGGCCAGATGGTGGGCGGCCCGGGCCAGAGCCACGCCCAGGAGCTGCACAAGCAGCAGCTCGAGGTGCCGTTCGGCTGGTTCCCCCAGCCCGTCTACTTCGCCACCATCGCCCGGCGGCACATGCACACCTACGGCACGACCGAGGAGCAGCTCGGCGCCGTGGCCGTCACCCTGCGCCGCCACGCCAACCTCCACCCGACCGCGGTGATGAAGGACCGGCCCCTCACCATCGAGCAGTACCTGGCCTCGCCGCCGGTGACGACGCCGTTCCGCAAGGAGGACTGCTCGCTCATCTCCGACGGCGGCGGCGCCTACGTGATCACCTCCGTCGAGCGGGCCCGCGACCTGGCCAAGCCGGTGGTCGAGGTCGGCGGCGTCGGGCTCGGCACCTCGAACGCCGGCGTGCACTGGGCCGAGCAGGGCGACTTCACCTCGACCCCGCAGGTCTACGCCTCGCCCGGCGGCTACGGCATGGCCGGCATCTCGGCCGCCGACATCGACGTGCTGGCCTGCTACGACCCGTTCACCATCGCCTCGATCATGCAGGTCGAGGACCTCGGCTTCTGCGCCAAGGGCGAGGGCGGCCCGTTCGCCGCCTCCGGCGCCCTCGCCTACGACACCGGCGTGATCCCCTACAACACCCACGGCGGGCTGCTCTCGCACGCCTACGTGCTCGGCGTCGCCCACGTGGTCGAGCTGGTGCGCCAGCTCCGGGGCGAGGCGGCGGCCCAGGTCGCCGACCCGGAAGTCGCCGTCTACGGCGGCTACACCGGCCCGCAGGCATCGACGCTCGTCCTCCGGAAGGCCCGCTGATGCGCGACGAGTTCCCCCTCCCCGACCTGACCGAGCCGCTCACCGGCCCGTTCTGGGCCCACGCGGCCCAGGGCGTGCTGGCCATCCCGAAGACGCCCGACGGCGCCTGGCACTGGTACCCGAAGACCACCGATGTCGAGTGGGTGCCGGTCTCGGGGCGGGGCACGGTGTTCTCGTGGACCGAGGTCCACCAGGTGTTCCTGCCCGCCTTCGCCGACCAGGTTCCGTTCCTCACCGGCATCGTCGAGCTGGAGGAGGACCCGTCGATCCGGCTGGCGACGAGGTTCGTCGACTGCGACTCGATCGAGATCGGCCAGGCCGTCGAGGTCACGTTCCGGCCGATGCGGTTCTCGACCGTCGACGGCGAGATCCAGGCGCCCTACTTCCGGCCGGTCTAGGTCAGGTACGGCACCACGGCCGCGGGGTCGACGCCGTGCTCCTGGCCGACCAGGACCTCCCCGGTCGCGCCGGGGATGGTGTCGACCAGCTTCGCCATGCCGGCGCCGATCCAGTCGAAGCTCTCGGTGCCGTGCAGGACGAGCGTCGGGACCGTGATGCGGGCCAGCTCGGCCGGGACCGTCCCGTCGCCGCCGATGGCGAGGTCGTAGGGGAGGGTGTGGGCGATGCCGCACATGCCCGCCCAGTCCGGCCACGTCTCGGCCTCCGCCACCACCTCGGGCGGCAGGCCGACGGCACCGGCGAGGAAGCGCTTCACCGCGCCGGGCCGATCGCCGGCGGCAAGGGCGGCCGACACCGCCGACTCCAGCCCGGCGTTGCCGTGACCGTCGACCCGGTAGGGCGGCTCGTGGACGGTGAGCGCCGTCATCGGGACGCCTCGAGCGGCGGCGAGCAGGGCGAGGGCGGCGCCCGACGAGTGGCCGTAGACCGCCGCGCCCGGGCCGGCGACACCGATCACGGCAGCGAGGTCCTCGACCTCGCGGTCGACGGCGTAGGGCGGGGTGGTCCCGCTGTCGGTCCGGCCCCGGCGGTCGTAGCGGTACACGGTGCGGTGGCGCACCAACAGGGCGGCCAACGCCCGGCTCGTGTGCCGGTCGCCCAAGGCGCCCGTCACGATCACGAGCGGCGGGCCCGAGCCCTCGCGCTCGTAGGCGATCGTCGTGCCGTCAGCGGATCGAACGATGTCCATGGTGGTGCAGACCCGCCAGCGCCTCGAGGCTCATCGCTCGGGGATGGCCAGCCGCTTGAGCCGGTCGAGCTGGTCCCAGTGCTGGGCGATGCGCTTCCGGCCCTCCTTGGTGAGGGCCACGCTGGTGTGCGGCTTCTTGCCCACGAACGTCTTGGCGATCGTCACCAGCCCGGCCTCCTCCAGCTTGGTGAGGTGGCTCGACAGGTTGCCGTTGGTGAGCTTCGTCGTGCGCTGGAGGAAGACGAAGTCGGCGTCGCGGGCCGACGACAGCACGGTCAGGATGGCCAACCGGCTGGGCTCGTGGATGAGCCGGTCGAGCTCGAGGTCGTCCCTAGGCCCCGACATGCACGCCTGCCGGTCCGAAGCGCCGAACCAGGGCCCGGTGGTCGAGCACCCCGGCGACGATGACGGCGACGCCGATGGGCAGCCAGGCCACCGATGCCCGGTCGTCGACCCCGCCCCACACCGGGAGCAGCCCGACGACGATCAGCGCACCCCAGACCAGGTAGTGATCGGGGCGCAGGCCGACGCACACCGCGAACCACACGAGCATGGCGACGCCGAAGAGCACGGTCGTGATGCTGACGGGCCAGTCGAGGTGGAAGTCGAGGAAGGCGCCGCCCGAGAGGGCGATGCCGAAGCAGGTGAAGCTCGCTGCCGTGAGCCGGGCCTGCTGGGCCGACGTGAACCGGACCCGGCCGTAGTGCTGGTCGTACCAGCGGTAGGTGGCCCACGCCGCGGCACCGAGGACGACCAGGGTGGCGATGAACACCATGCCGTTGCGGTACGGGCCCCAGTTGAGGTTGCCGGCCGCGCTGGCCAGCAGCAGCAGGCCGAACGGGATGGCGAGCAGGCCGCGGAGGTACATGACCCTCGCCGCCGATCGTTCGAGCTCCCTGCGATCCATCCCGACCTCCAAAGTGGTTTGCACTACAAACCATCGCGCCGGCGGGACGGGACGTCAACTGGTTTGCCGCGCAAACCTACGGGGCAGACGGCGGGGCGTAGCCGATGACGCCGGACGCTTCGAGCTCGTCGAGGTCGGCGTCGGACAGGTCGAGCAGGCGGGACAGCACCTCGCGGTTGTGCTCGCCCAGCAGCGGCGAGTGCGACCGCGACCACGAGTCGATGCCGCTCCACCGGTACGGCAGGCCCGGCACGGGCTGGGTGCCGACCACCGGGTGGGGCACGTCCTCGTACAGGTTCCGGGCCACGAGCTGCGGGTGGAAGCTCTCCCGCCGCGGGTCCCACGCCACCACGGCCGGCACGCCACCGTCGACCAGCAGGTCGACGGCGGCTTCGACCGTGCGGTCGACGGCCCACCGCCGGATCTGCTCGTCGATCTCGTCGTGGTGCTCGTGGCGGCCGGCGAGCGTGGCCAGCTTGGGGTCGGCCGGCCAGTCGAGCACCTTGCACAGCGCCTGCCACTGGTCGTCGGTCTCGCACGACAGCGCCAGCCACTGCTCGGTGCCCTCGCACCGGTAGAGGCCCTGGGGCGCGGCCTCCGGTGAGCGGTTGCCCATGCGGGTCAGGTGCTTGCCGTAGGCGGTGAACTCCACGATCTGCTCGGCGGCGCAGTTGATGCCGGCCTCGACCATGACCGCCTCGACCAGGTGGCCGACGCCGGTGCGGCGAGCATCGTCCATGGCGGTGAGCATGGCCACGGCGCCGTGCATGCCGGCGATGGGGTCGCACGGGCCGCGCATGATCCGCGGCGGCCCACCGAGCGGGCCGGTGAGCCACGCCATGCCCGCCATCATCTCCATGGTCTGGGCGAAGCCGACCCGGTCGCGCCACGGCCCGTCGAGGCCGAACGCCGGCATGCGCACGAAGGTGGCCTGCGGGTTCAGCTCGTGCACGACGTCCCACGTGAGGCCCCACCGCTCGGTGACCCGCGGTGCGAAGTTCTCGACCACGAGGTCGCAGCCCTTGATGAGCTCCTTGGCCAGCTCGAGGCCGCGCTCGGTGGCGAGGTCGAGGGTGACGTCCTGCTTGTTCACGTTCACGGCCACGAACATGTGGCCGTACTCCCACCACGTGTCGGGGTGGACGTAGAAGCCGGTGGCCCGCATGCCGTCCGGGTGGGTGGTCGACTCGAGGTGGATCACCTCGGCGCCGAGGGCGGCAAGGATCGCCGTGCCCGACGGGCCGGCCCACCAAGAGGTCAGGTCGAGCACCCGCACGCCCTCGAACGGGAGCTTGGCCGCGTCCTCGGGTGCCTCGGGCTCGACCCGGGCGCGACCGGTGAGGGCGCCGTCGGCCTCGCCCAGCTCGGGGGACGGCTTCGGCAGCGGCCGGCGCTCGCCGTCGATCAGGTACGGCGGCCGGGGCTGGAGGAAGCCGGCCGGGTTCTCGACGAACACCTCGCGCGCCACCAGGTGCTCGTTGGTGAGGATCGTCTCACCGTCGTTCACCTGGGCGGCGGCGACGCGGAACTCGGCCGCCTTCTCGAGGATCTCGTCGACCGTGTGCTCCATGAGCCACGCGCCCTGGATGGCGTTCCACTCCTCGAGGTTGGCCATGCGGTGCTGGAGCGAGACCCACTGCGGGTCGTCCATGAGGTCGAAGCGGTCGATGACCATGAGGTAGTTCACGAACATCTGGCCGCTGTTGGTGTTGAAGCCGACCCAGCCGTCCTTGCACGGCTCGACCGACGGCGACTCCAGCGACCGGGCCGGTCGGTCCGACGGCGGGCGACCGAGCATGTTGTTCATGAGGTCGGCGAAGGTCGAGCCGGCCACGGCCATGGTCTCGATCATCGAGCAGTCGAGGTGGGCGCCGGCGCCGGTGCGGCGGGCGTGCAGCACGGCAGGGAGGGCACCGGCCACGGCGTAGGAGCCGGTGGTCCACTCGACCACCCGGCCACCCGCCTGGTACGGCTCCTCGTCGGGCAGGCCCCGCGACAGGATGGCACCGGAGGCGGCCTCGACGGTGAAGTGGGTCCACGGCCGATCGGCCCACGGGCCGGTGCGGCCCCACGGCGTGATCGACAGGACGACGAGCTGCGGGTGGGCGGCCCGCAGGCCCTCGACGTCGACGGTGCCCTGCTCGACGAGGAGGTCGGCGCCGGCGATCAGGTCGGCCAGCTCGTCGTCGGGCACCGACGAGCGCACCGAGCGCTTGCGGGTGTGGAGGTACTGGAACAGGGCGCCGGTGCCGCCCTCGGGCACCGAACCGGTGACCGAGCGCTGGCGCAACGGCGACCCACCGGCGGGCTCGATGCAGATGACCTCGGCCCCGGCGTCGGCCAGGACCTTGGTGGCGTAGTTGCCGGCGATGGTCGTCGTGAGGTCGACGACGCGGATGTCGGTGAGGCCGTCCATCAGGCGACCGGGGTGAAGCGCACGGGCATGGCCTCCGGACCGGAGATGAAGTTGGACGAGCGGCGGGGCAACGGGTCGCCGGCCAGCTCGATGTCGGGCAACCGGTGCAGCAGCTCGTCGAACATCACGCGGAGCTCGACCCGGGCCAGCGAGGCGCCGAGGCAGAAGTGCGGGCCGAAGCCGAACGCCAGGTGCGGGTTCGGGTTGCGGGTCACGTCGAGCTCGTCGGGCCGGTCGAACACCTCGGCGTCGCGGTTGGCCGACGGGTAGAAGAGCATGAGCTGCTCGCCTGCCTTCAGCTGCTGCCCACCCACCTCGACGTCATCGGTGACCGTGCGCGACATGTTCTTGATCGGCGACACCCAGCGCAGCAGCTCCTCGACGCCGGTCTCGAGGTTGTCGCGGAAGATCGCCTTCTGGGCCGGGTTGGCCTGGAGGGCGAGCATCCCGTCGGTGATCACGTGGCGGGTCGTCTCGTCGCCGCCGATGAGGATGAGCAGGCTCTCCTGGATGATCGACTCGTCGTCGAGCCGCTCGCCGTCGATCTCGGCGTAGCAGAGGATGCTCACCAGGTCGTCGGTCGGGGGCTTCGAGCGGCGGTCGGCGATGACCCCGAGCTGGAACTGGCGGAAGGCGATGCCGGCGTGCATGGCCTTCTCGGCCGCGGCCGGATCGTCGACCGTGGTGCCCCGGATGAGGTCGTCGGACCACTCGAGCAGGTCCTGGTAGCTCTCGGGCGGGAAGCCGAGCATGTCGGCGATCAGCAGCAGGGGAAGCGGGGCGGCGATGTCCCAGACGAAGTCGCACTCGCCCTTGCCGGCGACGTTGTCGATGATCGACGTGCAGATCTGGCGGATCGTCTGCTCGTGCTCACGCACCCGGCGGGGCGTGAAGCCCTTGTTGACGAGCTTGCGCCGGCGGGTGTGGGCCGGGTCGTCCATCGAGATCATCATCGGCAGCGGGTTGCCGTGGGGCCGCGGGCTCTTGTGGCTGTTGAACGCCGGAGCGTCCTTCTCGATGGTGAGGACGTCGTGGTAGCGGGTGATGCCCCACACCTCGTTCTTGGCGTCCCAGTAGACGGGCGCGTGCTCCCGCATCCACGCCCACTGCTCGTACGGCTGCCCGGCGTACCAGTGGCCGGACAGCAGGTCGATGTCGTCGCGGACCGGATGCTCCCCCATGGGCAGGAAGCATCGCGCACCGGGTCAGTCGGTGACGGTGGCCTCGCGACGGGCCTTCACCAGCTCGTAGGCCACCGGCAGCAGCGACACGGCGACGATGACGAGGATCGCCGGGGTCAGGTAGTTCTCGATCTTCGGGTAGCGCTTGCCCAGGCCCCAACCCAGCAGCGTGGCCAGGCACGACCAGAGCAGGGCCCCGACCACGTTGTAGGTCACGAACACGCGGTACTTCATGCCCGACACCCCGGCGAGGATCGGCGTGAACGTGCGCACGATGGGCACGAACCGGGCCAGGACGATGGCCTTCGGGCCGTGCTTCTCGAAGAAGTCGTGGGCCTTGCGGACGTTGTCCTGCTTGAACAGCCGGGAGTCGGGCCGCTGGAAGAGGCGGGGCCCGGTGCGCTGCCCGAAGAGGTAGCCGACCTGGTCGCCGATCACCGCACCGACGAAGGCGACGACGAGCAGGATCAGGATGTGGGGCCGGTGCTCGAGCCCGGCGACGAGCCCGGCGGCGAAGAGCAGCGAGTCGCCCGGCAGGAAGAAGCCGACCAGCAGGCCGGACTCGGCGAACACCACCAGGAAGATGACGGCGAGGAACGCCGGGGTGCCGTGCTCGAGCAGCGGCTTCAGATCTGGGTGGAGCAGCCAGCTCAGGGCCGAAGCGAGAAGCATGGGCGCACCCTAGGGCGGCCCAGGTTCGCGCCAGGTCAACGGACCAGGCGGAAGAACCCTCGGACCTCGTCGACGAACGTCTCCGGCTGCTCGAAGGCGGCGAAGTGCCCGCCCTTGCCGACCTCGGTGAACGACCGGATGTCGACGAACCGCTTGGCCGCCCACCGCTCGGAGAGCCGGATGATCTCCTTCGGGAACACGGTGATGCCGGTCGGGACGAACACCTCGCCCACGCCCGGGTTGTGGAAGCTCTCCCAGTAGAGGCGGGCCGACGAGGCGCCCGAGGCCGGGAACCAGTAGAGCCCGATGTTGTCGAGCATCTGGTCCTTGGTGAGGACGTGCTCGGGGTGGCCGTCGCAGTCGGTCCAGGCCCAGAACTTCTCGGCGATCCACGCGCACTGGGCGGCCGGCGAGTCGACCAGGCCGTAGCCGAGCGTCTGGGGCCGGGTGGCCTGCTGGGTCGAGTACCCGGCCTCGGACTTCGCGTAGTGGGCCATGGCCTCGAGCGCCTCGTTCTCCTTCGGCGTGAGGTCGCCGAACGTGGCCTCGTCGGGCGCGGCGATCGGCATGTTGAGGTGGATGCCCACCAGGTTGGTGTGGTCCTGCTGGGCCAGCGACGTGGTCACCATCGAGCCCCAGTCGCCGCCCTGGGCGCCGTAGCGGCTGTAGCCGAGGCCGGCCATGAGCTGGGCCCAGGCCCGGGCGATGCGGTGCACGTCCCACCCGGCAGCGGTCGGCTTGTCGCTGAACCCGTAGCCCGGCAGCGACGGGATGACGACGTGGAAGGCGTCGGCCGGGTCGTCCGGGTTCGTCAGCGGCTCGATGACGTCCCAGAACTCGCGCACCGACCCGGGCCAGCCGTGGGTGAGCAGCAGCGGCAGGGCGTCCTCGTGGGGCGAGCGCACGTGGAGGAAGTGGATGCCGAGCCCGTCGACCTCGGTGCGGAACTGGGGGAAGCGGTTGACCCGCTCCACGAACCCACCGAAGTCGTACTCGTCGCGCCAGTAGGCCGTGAGCTCCTGGGCGTAGGCCAGCGGCATGCCCTGCGACCAGTCGTCGACCGTCTCCTTCTCGGGCCAGCGGGTGCGGGCCAGGCGGTCGCGCAGGTCGGCGACGTCGGCGTCGGCCAGCTCGAAGTGGAACTCCGTCGGGTTCACAGTCCCTCCATGGCCTCGGCCGAGACGATCGGGTCGTACCACTCCTTGGTGCGGCTGACCTGCCCGTCGCGGAAGCGCCAGATCCCGACGTAGGTGTTGGCGTAGCGCCTGCCGGTCGGCACCACCGTGCCCTCGCTGACGTACTCGGCGACGAGGCCGTCGACGCCCTCGAGCATCCAGTGGTCGGTGACCGAGAGCTGGAAGCGGAACACCTGGAACGCCTGGGCCAGGTACGCCTGCACCGCGGCCCGGCCCTCGACCCGGACCGGCGACGGCTTCGAGTACGGCAGCTCGAGCACGTAGTCCTCGGTGTAGAGGTGGTCGAGGGCGGCGACGTCCGCCGCCCCGAACGCGTCGAACACCGTCCGGACCAGCTCAATCGACATGTTCGTGCTCTCCCAACGAGGTCTCGGGCAGGGGCGAGTGCCCGGCCAGCACGGCGAGGTAGGGCTCGACGTCGCCACTGAGGCGGAGGGCTCGCACCTCGTCGGCCGTGCGCCGGCTCTGCAGCACGCGGATGGCCTCCCACGGGTCGAGCCGCAGCGTGCACCCGGGCCGGGCGAACTGGCTGGCCCATCGCACCTCGCCGCTGTCGACCACGAGGGCGCCGAGGCCGGCCTCGACGATGGCGGGCGACAGCAGGTCGAGCAGCAGCTGCACGCACGCTCGCACCTCGGCGCTGCCCCGGGCCCCCGGCGCGCCGACCGCACCCCGGAGGTCGTGCTCGTGCGACACCGCGTCGATGAGGAGCTGGTGGGCCCCGCCGTCGACGATCGCCGAGGTGCCAGCCGCACACGCCTCCCAGCGGTCGAGCAGCTCGTCGACCGGCACGTCCTGGCGCTCGACGACGAGGCCCTCGAGCCAGACCTGGGTGTCACCGGTCGGGAAGCTGCCCGACGTCAGGGCCTCGGGGATGCCGGTCAGGTGGGCCAGGAGCTGGTGCACGGACCAGTCGGGGCAGGCCGGCACCCGCGCCTCGAGGGCGTCGGGATCGAGCGAGCGCACCAGGTCGGACACCCGCTGGCGGGTCGCGTGGTAGCCGTCGGAGAGGTCGGGCACGGCCAGCGACCGTAGCCATTCCTCCCGGGGCTGCGCCCCTGAACCGATCGACGCCCGCCTGGCGGCGAACGCCTGTCCTTTTCTCTCGGCGCTCGTTCGGTCAAGATGCCCCATCCGGCGCCGATCTGTACCTGTGTGGAGGGCCGAGTGACCCCCCGGCGCCGCCTGGCGCTGGAGACCGCCCTCGTGGCGGTCGGCTACTTCGCCGCGGCCAAGCTCGGGCTGCTCCTGTCGTTCGTCCACGGCAACGTCACACCCGTCTACCCGGCGGCCGGCATCGCCGTCGCCGCCGTGGTGCTCGGTGGCCGACGCCTGTGGCTCGGGGTGTTCCTCGGCGCCCTGGCCGCCCACCTCACGACCGACATCACGACCGTCGCCGCCTTCTTCATGTCGGCCGGCAACACCGTCGCCGCCGTCGCGTCGGCCACCGCGCTCGAGCGGGCCGGCTTCACGCCCAACCTGCGCGACGTCCGCAACGCCGTCCTCTTCGTCGCCGGCGGGGTGCTGCTGCCGGCAGCACTGGCCGCCAGCTCGGGCATCACCACCCTCTACTTCACCGGCGCCCTCTCGCGGTCGTCGTTCCTCAGCTCGTGGGGCACCTGGTGGGTGGGCGACGCCATGGGCGCCATGGTCGCCGGCTCGCTCGCTCTGGCCTGGTGGTCGGCGCCGGAGCGGACGACCGACGTCCGCGAGGCGGTCGCCCTCGTGGCCGGCGCGTTCGTGGCATCGGGCGTGCTGTTCGCCGCCTTCCACCACGGCGAGGTGCTGCTGCTCCCCCTGCTCGTGCTGGTGGCCGTCCGACTCGAGAGCCGCTGGGCCACCGGGGCCGTGGCCGGCGTCGCCCTCATCGCGGCCGGCGCCACGGCCAACGGGTGGGGACCGTTCACCACGGGCGACGAGCACGACAGCCTGGTGCAGCTCTCGATGTTCCTGGCCGCCGCCACCCTGACCACGCTCGTGCTGTCCGCTGCCCTGGCCGAGCGCGACCGGGCCCACCGGCGGCTGGCCGAGGCCAACGACGAGTTGGAGGTGCGGGTCGCGACCCGGACCGCCGAGCTGGCCGCCGTCGTGACCCACATCAACGACGCCGTCGCCATCGTCGAGCGCGACGGCACCGTCCGCCTGGCCAACCCGGCCGCCCGCCAGATGCTCGGGCTCGTCGAAGGCGACCGCATCGCCGACGCCCTGCTGCTGCGGGCCGCGTCGTCGGACGTGGCCGTGCTCCGCGAGGCGATCGACGACGCCGTGCGCCAGCCCGGGGTGAGCGCCGCCGTGCAGTTCGCCCTCACCGTCGACGGCGCCCGCCGCCACGTCGAGGCGTTCACCGACAACCTGCTCGACGACCCCGACGTCCGGGGCGTCGTGGTCACGGCTCGGGACGTGACCGGCCACGAGCTGCGGGCCCGGAGCCTGTGGCAGGAGGCCCGGCGCGACGTGCTGACCGGGTTGCCCAACCGGCTCCAGTTCTTCGAGGAGCTCGACGCCGCCCTGGCCCGACGCATGCCGTGCACCGTGCTGTTCGCCGACCTCGACGGCCTCAAGCAGGTGAACGACACCCTCGGCCACGCCGGCGGCGACGAGCTGCTGGCCGCCGTCGCCGAGCGCATCCGGGCCGGCCTCCGCTCGCGCGACGTGGCGGCCCGCCTGGCCGGTGACGAGTTCACCATCCTCGCCTTCGAGGCCTCGACGCCCGACGCGGCCCGCGCCGCCGGCGAGCGCCTGCTCGACGTGCTGTCCGCGCCGTTCACCATCGCGGGCACGTCGGTGTCGATCACCGCCAGCATCGGCGCCGTCGTGGCCGGCGATGAGACCGACAGCGACGCCCTGCTCCACGCCGCCGACGCCGCCATGTACCGGGCCAAGCGGGCCGGCGGCGCACGCGTCGAGCTCGAGGGCCTCGAGGTCTAGGCCGCCGGGGCCGGGATCGGGTCGACCACGTCGACCTCGGTCGGCCCGTCGTCGAGCGCTCCGGCCAACCGGGGTCGCACGGCGAGGAGCAGTCCCGCGGCGACGATCACCCCGCCGGCGAGCCCGACCGACCAGCGCGGCGACAGGGCATCGGCCAGCGCTCCTTCGATGAACGCGCCCGCCGGGTACGAGATCGTGTAGCTCAGGATCCAGAGGGCCAGGACCCGGCCGCGCAGCTCGGGCGGGCTCGCCGTCTGGATCGCCGTGTTGAGCACGGCCACCGAGCAGAGCGTGGCGGCGCCGACGAGGGCCAGGGCCGGCACGCCGAGCCAGAAGACCGGCGCGGCACCGAACAGCACCGTCGCCGCGCCCTGGGCCAGCACGACGTACGTCATCAACGGGCCGCGCGCCCGACCGCCGGCCTTCGCCGCCAGCACGAGGGCGCCGGCGACGGCGCCCACGCCGTACGCCGCGGTCAGCCCGCCGTAGTAACCGGGGCCCACGTGGTACACCCGGCCGGCGAAGAGCGCCGCCATCTGGAAGACGGGGTACCCGATCCCGCACACGACGGCGTTGAGCGCACAGCCCAGCAGGAGGCCGGTGTGGCCGCGCACGTAGCCGGCTGCCTCGCGGTACTGCCGGAGCACGCCGCCCGCCAGCGGCGCGAAGGCCCGCGCCGGCGGCCGGAGCAGCCACAGGCAGAAGAGCACGGCCACGAACGAGCACCCGTTGAAGCCGAACGCCCACGCCGGCCCGAGCGTGGCGAGCAGCACGCCGCCGATGGCCGGGCCCACCGCTCGGGCGGCGTTGGCCTGGGCCGAGTTCAACGTGATGGCGTTGAGCATGTGCTCGGCCGGCACCAGGTCGGTGACGAAGGCCTGCCACGCCGGCGAGCTGACCATGCCGGCCGTGCCGCCGACGGCCACGAGGGCGAGGATCCACACAGGGGTGGCGTGGCCGCTGGCCCACAGGGCGGCCAGCCCGAACGCGGACGAACCCTGGACGATGTTGGCGACGAAGAGGAGCCATCGGCGGCTGAAGCGGTCGGCCAGGGACCCCGACAACGGGTTCAGCACGATCGACGGGAGGATCTGGGCCACCACCGCCAGCCCGACCCAGACGCCCGAGTCGGTGAGCCGGAACAGGACGTAGGGCACGGTGACGTTCTGCATCCACGTGCCGATGTTGGAGATGACGGCACCGGTCCAGAACAGGCGGTAGTCCCGGAAGCCCATCGCACCCGTCGGCCGCCGCACCCCCACCGGGCGAGGGTACGTGACAGGCCGTCACATCCCGGAAGCCGCGGCCTCTGACCGAACTGTCACACCTCGTCCGCATCATGTCGACATGTGCATCATGTGCGACGGAGCCAGCCGGGACGAGGTGCTGTTCGGCCTCCACGGGAAGATCGAGCGCTTCGGCTTTGCCGTGCAAGCCGTGGAAGGCACCGAGCTGCACCCGCCCTGGGCCTACACGATCGGGTTGCTCGACTCGTTCGACCACCCCGAGCTGGTGATGGTCGGCCGGCCGATCGAGGACGCCTACCGCATCGTCGGCGCCATGGCCGACGAGGTGTGCGACGGGCGGGACATCGAGCCCGGCGAGCTGCGGATCGTCCCGCCCGACGGGCTCCTCAGCGTCAACGAGGTCGATCCCCGCCACTGGGAGGGGACGCGGTTCGCCATGTGGGTCGAGTACTACGCCGCGGTCGGTGCCGACGACCTCGAGCCAGCCGCCCTCCAGGTCCGCCGGGTGGTCGAGGCCGATGGGACCAGGCTCGACACCTGGTCACCCGACGACCCGTGCCGGATGAACCGTGCCGCCCGGCGGGCCCGCGCCCACCGCCGCCGCTGACGGGAAGCTGACCGAGCGACGTTCGGTACGGTCGGGGGGTGGCCGACGCGACGACGACCGAGCGGGAGATCCTCACCTGGGAGACGTTCGGGTCGGCGACACGGGAGCTGGCCCAGCAGATCGCCGACAGCGGCTTCGAGCCCGACATCGTCCTGGCCGTGGCCCGGGGCGGGCTCACCGTCGCCGGCGCCGTGGCCTACGCCCTCGGCGTGAAGAACTGCTTCGCCATGAACGTCGAGTTCTACACCGGGGTCGACACCCGGCTCGACGTGCCGGTGATGCTCCCGCCGACCCTCGACCTCATGGACATCCGCGGCTCGAAGGTCCTCGTCGCCGACGACGTGGCCGACACCGGCCAGACCCTCGCCCTCGTGCGCGACGTCATCGCCGAGCACGTCAGCGAGGCCCGCTCGGTCGTGCTGTACCAGAAGTCCCACTCGGTGATCGACGCCGACTACGTGTGGAAGCAGACCGACCAGTGGATCAACTTCCCGTGGTCGACCCT
>JAODBP010000360.1 GCA_025464025.1 Actinomycetes bacterium
AGCAGCACCTGGTCAGGGCCGCGCAGGAGCGCCTCCAGAGCGAGCCGCTTCTGCTCGCCGCCGGACAGCGTGTTGACCTCGCGGTACTTGCAGGACTCGAACGGCATCCCGAGAGCCGCGATCGTGCAGGTGTCCCACAGCACTTCGGCGTCGTACCCGTGCGCATCACCCCAGTCCGAGAGCGCGTGCGCGTAGCGCATCTGCGTCTTCTCGTCGTCGCGCTCCATCATCTCGAGCTCGACCGCGTCCAGGGCGAGACCGGCTTCGCGTACGGCGGGGGGCGCGAGACCCAGCAGGAAGTCGCGGACGGTGGTGGCGTCGCGGATCGACCCGATGAACTGCCGCATCACGCCCAGCCCGCCGTCACGGGCGACCGCGCCGCTCGTCGGCATCAGGTCGCCGGCAACCATCCGCAGCAGGGTCGTCTTGCCCGTGCCGTTGGCGCCGACCAGGGCGGTCTTGGCGCCGTCACCGACGCGGAAACTGACGTCGTCGAACAGCACCCGCCCATCGGGAAGCACGTACTGCAGCCTCTGCGCGTCGACGAACCCCATGCAGACCATCCTCGCCGCCGTACTCCCCGCCCGCACCCGGTTTCCCACCCGTAGAAGATGATCACCACCGGCTGCCACGCTCAAGGGCGTTGTCAACTGGTCGATGCAACGAGGAGCTTGTCGAGCCGTTCGGCGGGGGTGTCCCAGTCGAGGGTTTGGCGGGGGCGGGTGTTGAGCGAGAGCGCGACGGCGTCACAGTCGTCCTGATTGACCTGGCGGAAGTCGGTCTTGCTGGTCGGCCAGTACTCGCGGAGTAGACCGTTGGTGTTCTCGTTGCTGCCGCGTTGCCAGGGGCTGTGGGGGTCGCAGAAGAACACTTGGCAGTCGGTCGCGAGGGTGAACTTGGCGTGGCTGGCCATCTCTGCGCCCTGATCCCAGGTCAGTGACCGCCGCAGTTGGTCAGGCAGCCGCCCCATCGCGTGCGCGAGCTGGTCAGCGACATAGGCACTCACCCGGCTCTCGGGCAGCGCGACAACTAGACAGAACCGGGTGCTGCGCTCGACCAGCGTGGCGACGGCCGACGCGCCGCGGGCGCCGATGAGCAGATCGCCCTCCCAGTGCCCGGGGACTGCCCGGTCGGCTGCTTCGACGGGACGCTCGCTGATGTTCAGGCCCAGCCATGGCCGGTTGGAACGGACTGCGCCGGCCACCTGCGCCTGGCTGCGGCGGTGGCGGCGGCCGGACCGCAGCTTCACTTGCTCGGACAGCTCACGACGCAGATCACCGCGCGCCTGCAGGTAGATCGCCTGGTAGATCGCCTCGTGGGACACCCGCATCTCCCACTGGTCGGGGAACTCGCGCTTGAGCCGCGCCGCGATCTGCTGCGGCGACCACTTCCTGCGCAGATCCTCGACCACCCGGGCCCGCAACGGCCCGCCGGCCAGCTTCGCCCGCCGCGGCCGGGGCCGACGACGTCGGGCCAACTTCTCGGCATACGAGGCCCGATAGGGCACGCCGTACGAACCGAACGGGTTGTTGCGGCGCACCTCCCGGCTCACCGTCGCCGCAGAACGTCCCAGCCCGCGAGCGATCGACCGCACCGACGCCCCGACCGCCAACCCGATCGCAATCTCTTCGCGCTCGACCAACGACAACGCCGCCGCCATTCGTCCTCCTCAAGATCGACTGTTGCATCGACCGTATGAGGACGCCGAACCGGACCCCTATCCGGCGGTGATCGTTTTCGGTGGCCGGCCTCGGCCGGGTCAGCAGGGGTGGTCGGCGTCGTACGTCATGCCGGTCTCGCTGGGCTGCAGCTGGCGCAGCAAGACGTCACCACCGCTGAAGCTCATCGCGCTCGTGCAGAAGGTCGCCGGCGCGTCACCGGTCGGGCCGGTGTGCACGAAGGTCCAGTTCTGCCGGTTCGGCAGCCGCAGGGACCCCATGATCTGGGTCCAGTCCTTGGGGTTGCTGTAGATGCCGACCCGATAGCCCGCGGCGGTCAGCCGGTTGATGGCCGCGATGACGACGTTGCCGTTGACCCCCGCGGACGTGGACGCGCCGGTCTGCCACGTGGGTCCGTTCTCGACGTCGACGAACACCTGGGGCTTCGTCGCCAGCCCGGCCAGCTGCCCGACCACGTAGCCACCCAGGTTGTCGCCGTAGTTCCAGCCGCAGTCAGGGTCGGCCGAGGTCCCGTCGCACGCGGACGCGCGCGGCCCTGAGGTCCAGTTGGTCCCCGCGCTCGACCCGGGCGCGTCAGCGTTGATGTAGACAGCCGCCCCGCCGGGCAACGCCGCCCCCCATGCGTACTCCGCGGCGAAGCAAGGGTTCGGGTTGAAGGGGTTGTGCGTGACTCCCACGATCGCGAAGGCGCCTCCCGGCGGCTGGTTGAACCCGCCGGACGTGCACTGCGGCCAGGAGATGTCCCAGCCGTCGCCGGCCGGGCCGAACCAGCCGGACAGGTCGACGATCAGGTGCGTGTCGCCGGTCGCGTTGCGCAGCCGCACCGAGCCGTTGTCACCGACGGTCGCCAGCACCGTGTTGGCGATCGTCTGACCCTTGCCGGGGTTGAGGTTGCTGACGTTCGGCACCTCTCCACCGGTGGGCGTCGGGTAGACGCGCACGTCCGTCCCGCTGGCCGCGGCGGCGACGACGTTGAGGACGACAACCTGCCCCGCAAAGGGCACGATGCCGGCCCCCGCGACGACGAGGTCCTTGGTGTCCCCCGGCCCGAGCGGCATGCCGGACCGGGTGTCGAGGAGGCGACGCGGGTCGAGCGCGTGGAACACCCCGGCATCGGCGCCGGGGGTGTACCAGCCGGACAGGTCGATGACGACGTGCACGGCACCTGCCGCGTTGCGGATCGAGACGGTCCCGTCCTCGCCGATGGCCGCGATGACCGCCGCGGCCGTGACGAACCCCGGCGCCGGGTTGAGGTTGCTCACCGTTGGCGGCGCGCCGCCCGGGTGCCGGGGCTAGACCCGCCGGTCGGTGACCCGACTCGGCGCTACCGCGGTCACGTTGAGGGCGACTGCCGTCGCATTGGCCGGCACCACGGTGCTGCCACCGCGGACCGTCAGGGTGCGGATCTGCCCCGGGCCGAGCGCGGGCCCCTGCCCGGACACCCGGGTGTC
>JAODBP010000353.1 GCA_025464025.1 Actinomycetes bacterium
GGGGCTGGTAGGCGGCGGCCCGCAACCTCCACGGCACGAACGGGGGCAGGCCCCAGTCCTGGCCGGCGGTGTTGAACTCGTCGGGCGGGGCGCCCACCCGCATGTCGAGGGCGAGCGTGTCCTGCCACGCCCAGGCGTCGGCCCCGCCGGCATCGAAGCCGACGGCGAGGTCGTGGATGACGGGGAAGCCGGCCGTCCGTCCGAGCTGCTCGTCGAGCACGACCTGGAGCCAGGCGTGGAACCGGACCCGGTCGGCATGGTCCTCGGCGTAGCGGGCCACGGCCGGCGAGTCGGGCCGGCGCAGCGCCTCGGGCCAGCTCGTCCAGCCGTTGCCGTGCTCGTCGGCGATGGCGCAGTAGCGGGACCAGCGCTCGAGCGGCTCGTCGCGCTCGACGTCGGGCTGGAGCTTGGCGAACGCCGCCTCCAGCGCCTCCCGCTTCAGGGCCCACACCTTGTCGCGGTCGATCCGGCGATCGGCGTTCAGGGCCCGGCCCTGGGCGGCCAGCGCCTCGACGCCCTCGACGCCGGGCACCTCCTCCACCCGCAGGAACAGCGGGTTCCGGAAGCACCGGCTCGACGGGTAGTACGGGCTGGCCTGCTGGGGGAGCGCCGGGCCCGGGGCGTGGAGCGGGTTCAGGGCGAGCACGCCGGCGCCGTGGCGCTCGGACCAGCGCTGGAGCGAGCGGAGGTCGGCCAGGTCGCCGATGCCCCAGCTCTCGGTGGACCGGGCGCCGTAGAGCTGGACGGCCCAACCCCAGGTGCGCAGGTCGTGGGGCAGGTGGCACCGGCCGGGGGTGACCACCAGGCGCGTGGTCGGCCCCCCGTCACGGGGCACGAGGTCGTGGTAGCCCGGGGGCAGGTCGGGGGGCAGGGCGTCGACGCTCCGGACGTGGGTGCCGTCCTCGAGCGTGAGGTCGGCCGTTCCCTGGAGGAACTCGACGTGACCGGCCTGCACGAACCAGAGCGGGGAGCTCTCGGGCGGCCGGTCGCGGCCCTCGGTGCCCATCGCCGCGGCGATGGCCTCGATCGTCTCCGGCGGGACCTGTTGCCACTGGCCGGCGGCGTCCCAGTAGCCGTCGTCGATGCCCCAGGCCGCCAGGTCCACGAAGGGCACGCTACCGAGCAGATGGGGTGAACCGAACGGGGCAGCACGGGCACCTCGGCCTACACTTCTCGGCCGATGTCCCGGTCCATGATCGAGCGGAAGCTGTTCGAGGTCGCCGAGCGACTTCGCGCGCTCCGGGACGAGCTCGCCGTGGCGGACGAGCAGCTGGCCGTGCTGGCCGAGGCTGCCGACGACGCCAGGCTCCGCGCTCTGGTCTCCGAGACCCCCCTTGCCGGGCGCGAGCACACCGAGGCGCAGCGTCACGCCGATGCCATGGCCCGGCACCGGGCAGACGTCCTGGCCCAGCTCGCCGAGCTGGAGCGCTCCCAGGACGACCTGCTCGACCGGCTCCTGGCCGAACCGTCCCGCTGAGCCCCCCAAGCCGAGAGGAACCACCGTTGGCCGTCCGCGTCGTCATCGCCGAGGACGAGGCGATCATCCGCCTCGATCTGAAGGAGACCCTCGAAGAGGAGGGCTACGAGGTCGTGGGTGAGACCGGGCGCGGCGACGAGGCCGTGCGGCTCGTCGCCGAGCACAAGCCCGACATCGCCATCCTCGACATCAAGATGCCGGGGATCGACGGTCTCCAGGCCGCCCGGGAGATCACCACCGCCCGTGGTGCGGCCGTGCTGATCCTCACCGCCTTCTCCCAGCGCGACCTGATCGAGCAGGCCCGCGACGCCGGTGCCCTGGCCTACCTGGTCAAGCCGTTCCAGCGCTCCGAGCTCATCCCCGCCGTCGAGGTCGCCCTCGGCCGGTTCCAGGAGATGCGGGCCCTGGAGGAGGAGGTCAAGGGGCTGGAGGACCAGCTCGAGACCCGGCGCCTGGTCGACCGGGCCAAGGGCCTGCTGATGGACAAGCACGCCCAGAGCGAGAACGATGCGTTCTCGTTCATCCAGAAGACCGCCATGCGGGAGCGGACGACCATGAAGTCCGTGGCCCAGCAGATCATCGACGGGGGATTGCAGCCGTGAGCACGAAGCAGGCCAGCGAGGTGCAGGTCGGGGACCGCGTGTCGGTCCGCGGGGTCGATCTGACGGTCACCCGCATCGACGATCCGTTCCTCGGGCGGGACGGCATGCTCCTGCTCGTCGAGAGCACCGACCAGCGCTGGGCCTGCGTCCCGGTCACGACCGACCTCGAGGTCGAGGTCAGCTAGCACGTCCTAGGCTGCGAGGAGATGGCCAAGCTGCTCCTCCTCGATGGCAACTCGCTGACGTACCGGGCGTTCTTCGCCCTCCCGACCGACATGGCGACCGCCTCCGGGCAGATCACCAACGCCGTGTTCGGGTTCACGTCGATGCTCATCAACCTGCTGCGGGACCACCAGCCGACGGCCATCGCCGTGGCGTGGGACCGCCCCGAGCCGACGTTCCGGCACGAGGAGATCCCCACCTACAAGGGGCAGCGGGAAGAGGCGCCGGACATCCTGCGCCAGCAGCTCGGCCTGGTCCGCCAGGTGTGCGACGCCCTCGGCATCACGATGCTCGAGAAGGCCGGCTTCGAGGCCGACGACATCATCGCCACGCTCGCCACGCGGGGCCGCGACAACGGCGACGAGGTGATCATCGTCACCGGCGACCGCGACAGCTACCAGCTCGTCGAGGACCCGCTGGTGAAGGTGCTCTACAACCGCCGCGGCGTGAGCGACTACGTGCTCTACGACGAGGCCGGGATCAAGGACCGCACCGGCGTGACGCCGGCCCAGTACCCCGAGTACGCGGCGATGCGGGGCGACCCCTCCGACAACCTCCCGGGCGTCCCCGGCGTCGGGGAGAAGACCGCGGCCAAGCTCATCAACGACTACGGCGGCCTCGACGGCATCTTCGCCAACGTCGACAAGTGCACGCCGAAGCTGCGCGAGAACCTCACGGCCTACGAGGACCAGGTCCGCCAGAACGCCAAGGTCATGTTGCTCCTGCGCGACATGCCGATCGACTGCGACGTGAACGACCTCGTCCGCCAGCCGTTCGATCCCGAGGTCGTCCTGACCCTGTTCAACTTCCTCGAGTTCCGCGTGCTCTACGACCGCCTCGTCGAAGCGGTGTCGGCCGACGGCATCGAGCTGCCGGCCGGCGACTCGGTCGGCGCGCTGGAGTGCGGCGTCACGATCGTCACGTCGATCGACGAGGCCGTGGCCCTGCTGGCTCGCTTGGGTGAGGAGCGGGGCACGTCGCTGGCGGTCGCCCCGGCGTTCACCGGTTCGCCCGGCCGTTCGCCGCTCGCCGGCCTGGCCCTCGTCACGTCGGTCGACCCGGGCGAGGCGGCCTGGCTCGACGGCGACCTGCTCACGAACCCGAAGGTGGTCGACGCCCTGCGCGACCTGGTCGCCGAGGGTGGCCGGTCGATCGACACGCACGCGGCCAAGCCGCTCATGCGCGCCCTGTTCGACCTCGGCGTCGACGTGAAGACCCTCGACATCGACACCGAGGTCGCCTGCTACCTGCTCGACCCGGCCCAGTCGAGCTACCTGCTCCAGGACCTGCTGCTGCGCTACGTCGGCCTGTCGATCGAGGCCGCCGAGTCCCGGGTCGAGGGCACCCTCGACCTCGACGGCACCGGCGACGACCTGCCCACGGAGACCGGTCGCTTCGCCGTGGCCATCGCCCGGCTGGCGCCCGCCGTCAACGAGGCCATGTCGGCCCAGGGCTCGCGCGACCTCTACAACCGGATCGAACGGCCGCTCGTGCGGGTGCTGGCTCGCATGGAGCACCTCGGGGTCGCCGTCGACGCCACCTACCTCCGCACCCTCAACGACAAGCTGGCCAAGGAGGCCATCGAGCTCGAGGCGGCCATCCAGGAGTCGGCCGGGCACCCGTTCAAGGTCAACTCCACCCCGCAGCTCCGCACGGTCCTGTTCGACGAGCTCGGCCTGGCGCCGCAGAAGAAGACCAAGACCGGCTTCTCCACCGATGCTGCGTCCCTCGAGAAGCTCGTCGGGCTGCACCCGATCATCGGGCAGCTCCTCCGCTACCGCGAGGTCGAGAAGCTGCGGTCGACCTACGGGGAGGGCCTGGTCAACGAGGTGGCGTCCGACGGCCGGATCCACGCCACGTTCAACCAGACCGTGGCCCGCACCGGCCGCCTGTCGTCCGACCAGCCCAACCTCCACAACATCCCGGTCCGCACCGAGGAGGGCCGGCAGTTCCGGCGGGCCTTCGTGCCGGCCCAGGGGTACGAGCTCCTGGTCGCCGACTACAACCAGATCGAGCTGCGGGTCATCGCCCACCTGGCCGAGGACCCCGGCCTCATCACCGCCTTCACCACCGGCCAGGACATCCACACCACCACCGCGGCGCGGGTGTTCGGCGATCCGGTCGACGCGGTCACGTCGGAGCACCGGGCGAAGGCGAAGATGGTCAGCTACGGCTTGGCCTACGGCATGGAGGCCTACGGCCTGGCCCAGCGCCTGTCGATCCCGGTGAGCGAGGCCGCCGACATCCTCGACGCCTACTTCGTCGCCTTCCCCAACGTGAAGGCGTACATGGAGGCGACGGTGAACGAGGCCCGCCAGCGGGGCTACACCGAGACGCTCATGGGCCGGCGCCGCCCCATCCCGGAGCTGTCGTCGGGGAACTTCCGCATCCGCCAGGCCGGGGAGCGCCAGGCCATGAACGCGGGCATCCAGGGCCTGGCCGCCGACATCTTCAAGGTCGCCCTCGTCGAGCTCGACCGCGCCCTCGAGGAGCGCGGCGTCCGCAGCCGACTGATCCTCCAGGTCCACGACGAGGTGATCCTCGAGGTGCCGGCCGAGGAGAAGGACGACATGGCCGCCCTGGTCCGCACGATCATGGGCAACGCCTGCGACCTCAAGGTGCCCCTCGAGGTCAACCTCGCCTTCGGCGATTCCTGGGCCACGGCGAAGTAGCTCAGGTCCGCCCCTCGACCCGTCGATGCGTCGGGTCATGGGGACCAATCGCTCGGCGGCGGGCCGACAAGCGGGTTGGTTGTTCGTGCTGGCCGGCGTGATCGGGCTGGTGGACGACGTCCGGCCGGGCGTCGACCCCCAGGTGGTGGCGATCCTCCTCGACCTGCTGGTCGTGGTCGTCGGGGCCACCATCGTGCGGCTGCCGTGGCACCGATGGCCGGTGCGCTGGACGCTCGTCCTCCCGTTGATCGCCCTCACCAACCTCGGCGTGAACCTCAGCCAGGACCTGCTCCCGGCCTCGACGATCAGCGTGTGGCTGGTGCTGGTGTTCGTGTGGGTCGGGCAGTGGCACGCGCCCCGGACGGCGTTGCTGCTGGGCCCGGCCGCGGCCCTCGCCCTGATCGTGCCGCTCCTGATCGGGCGTCCTTCCGGCGACGTGGTGTCCGCGGTCGTCGTGAGCGTGCCGGTCGCCGTGCTGGTGGGCGAGACCATCGCCCGGAAGGAGGCGGCGACGCGGGTGGCGCAGGCTGCCCTCGCCGTCGCCAACCTCACCGACGACCTCACCGGCCTCGGCAACCGCCGGCGGGCCGACGCCCTGCTCGACTCGCTGACCGACGGTGACGCGCTCGCCATCCTCGACCTCGACCACTTCAAGCTGGTGAACGACACCTACGGCCACGAGCGGGGCGACGAGGTGCTGCACGACCTCGGCATGTTCCTGGCCGACGCCGTGCGGGGCATCGACCTGGTCGCCCGCTTCGGTGGCGAGGAGTTCGTCGTCGTGCTCCGCGACGCGGGCTCGTCGGCGTCGGCGACGATCGAGCGCCTCCTCGAGGGCTGGCGTGGCACCGACCCGCTCGCCACGTTGAGCGCCGGCATCGCCGTGCACGGCGCCGGCCGGTCGGCGCACGACACGTTCGCCGATGCCGACGCCGCCCTCTACGCCGCGAAGGCCGGCGGGCGGGACCGGTTCGTCGTCGCCGCTTGATCGGGTCTGGCTGGAGCGGCTCCGGTCACGATCGCCACCTTGCCCTCTAGCGTCCCCATGACGGAGAGCATGGCGAACGAACGCCGCCGCGTGGCGGGTGTGGTCGTGATCGGCCTCTCGTTCGTCGTCCTCGGCCTGCCCGATGCCGCCCACGGGGTCGCCTGGCCGACGCTGCGCGCCGACCTGCACCGTCCGCTCGCCGACCTCGGGGTGTTCCTCGCCGTCCAGACCACGGGCTACCTCCTGGTGGCGGCGACGACGGGGCGGCTGGTCGCCCGCTTCGGGCTCGACCACCTCGTCGAGGGCGCGGCCGCGTCGTGCGTGGCCGGGCTCGTCCTCGTCGCCGTCGCCCCCTCGTGGCCCGTCGTCCTCGTCGGCAGCCTGTTGCTCGGGTCGGGGAGCGGCGGCATGGACGCCGGCTTCAACGCGGCCGTCGCCCTCCGCAACGACGGCAGCCTGATGGGCGTGCTCCACGCCGGCTACGGCGTCGGCGCTGCCGCCGGGCCCGTCATCGTCGGCGCCGCCCTCGCCGTCGGGAGCACCTGGCGCGTCGCGTACGTCGTGCTGGCCGCGCTCTCGGCGCTGGTGCTGCTCGCCCTTCGAGGACGCACGCTCGGGTCCCCTCCGCCGGAGGTACATGCGCACGTGGGCTCGCCCCGCGGG
>JAODBP010000153.1 GCA_025464025.1 Actinomycetes bacterium
GGGCTCTTGTCGGTGATGTCGGCGCCCTGGAACTGGACCCGGCCCGACGTGGGCTCCTGGAGCCCGGTGATGACGTTGAAGCACGTCGTCTTGCCCGCGCCGTTGGGGCCGATGAGGCCGGTGACCCGACCCTCCTCGACCTGGATGTTGGCCTCGGACAGGGCCCGGAGCCCGCCGAAGCGGACGACCACGTCCTCAGCCGACAGGAGCGCCATGGCCTGCCTCCTCCACGTCGTCGAGCGTCATGCCGATCGTCGGTCGTTCGAGCATCTCGTCCGCGATGTTCAGGACCCGGTCGAGCTGGGCGACCTTCTCGATGGTGAACGGCCGGCTGAGCCCGAGCTCGCCGATCTCGTCCTTGGAGACGTTCTGGGCTCGCTCCTTGGCCACGGCCAGCGCCTTCTCCTCCCGGGCGTCCTGGCGCCATGGCAGCAGGCCGGCGAGGTCGCGACCCGAGTAGAAGACGGCACCCTCGGGCCGGTAGGCCATGACGATCGCGGCGATGCCGGGGCCGATCAGCTCGACCGACGTCAGGAAGCTGGGCTTGCCCATGACCTCGAACAGGGCCGGGAAGCTGGCCAGGCCGACGGCTCCCATGAAGGCGGCGACTGGGAACCGCACGCCCTGCACGGCGAGCAGCAGCACGAGCGGCAGCCCGAGGAACAGCGGGAACGAGTCGACGCGGAACGAGCCGGACGAGATGCCGTACATGCACCCGGCGAAGCCGGCCATGGCACCCGAGAGGGCGAACACGACCACCTTGGTGGTGATGAGGTTGACGCCGATGGTGGCCGATGCCGCCGGGCTGTCGGACATGGCGATCCAGCGTCGGGCCCACCGGGTGTGCCGCAGCAGCTCCAGCATGAGGAACAGCATGGCGAAGGCGATGACGAGGAAGATGATGAACGCCTTGCGGTCCCCGGGGTCCGAGCTCATCTGGAAGCCGAACAGCTTCATCGGCTCGTAGAGCCGACCCGTGGCCGACGGGTCGAGCATGTTCGGGTGTCGCACGATCACCTTGTCGGTGAACTCGGCGAAGGCCATCGTCGCCAAGGCGAGGTAGAGGCCTTTGAGCCGCAGCGCCGGGAGGGCGATGATCGCCCCCAGCGGCGCGCAGACGAGCATCACCAGCACGATGCCGATCGGGTTGCCGTCCTGTCCGCCGAAGTGCGAGAAGAGGATGGCGCCGATGCCGGCGATGGCGAAGTTGGCGAAGCTGACCTGGCCGGCCCACCCGATGAGCGGGACCAGCGAGAGCATGATCAGGCCGAAGACGAGGAAGCTGGCACCCCGACCGAGCCAGATCTCGGTGCGCTCCCCGAAGTTGGTGCCGGAGAACCACGGGATCCACCCGTTGGCCCAGGCCGACACGAGGCCGACCATCACGCAGGCCCCGAGGAAGGCCTCCTTCGGCGAGGTCAACCGCTCCGTCCGCTTGGTGAGCCGCACGCTGCCGGTCTCGAGCCGGGCCTGGGGCAGGAACAGCACGGCGATGAACAGGATCACGGCCGGGATGGCCTCGGGCGCGTAGTTCCAGTCCGTGCCGAAGGAGAGGTAGACGCTGGTGAAGGCCTTGGCCAGGCCGATCACCATCCCGCCCACGAACGCCATCGGGATGCTCTTGAGCTGCGCGATGGCCGCCGCCGCGAAGGCGATCACGATCACCAGCGTGAGGTTCTCGACGACCATGCCCGTCTCCGGGGCGATGAGGATGCCGGCCACACCAGCCGTCATGCACCCGAGGGCCCACGACGCGCCGCTGACGACCGAGGGCCGGGCGCCGGTGAGCCCGGCGAGGTTGCGGTTGTCGACGACGGCCCGCATCGAGATGCCGAGCCGGGTGCGGTACAGCAGGACCCGCAGCAGGACCGCGATGAAGAGCGCCACCAGCACGGTGGTGATGCGATGCCCGGTGGCCGTGACGTCACCGATCTTGACGCCGTGGCCCTCGAAGAAGGCCGGCGTGCTGCGAGCCGTGATGGGCTTCCACAGCGTGGTCGTGATGCCCATGAACGTGAGCATCAGGCCCACCGTGACCATGAGCTGGACGACGAGCGGCGCGTTGCGCAGCCGCCGCATCAGGACCTTGTCGAGCAGCAGCCCGAGGAGGGGTGCCTCGACGAGCAGCACGGCGACCAGGGCCAGCAACGTGGGCCAGCCGCGGTTGACGTGCAGCTCCCAGTACGAGAAGGCGAGGAAGCAGCCGATCGAACCGTGGGCGAAGTTGAAGATGCCGGTCGT
Source organism: Actinomycetes bacterium (assembly GCA_025464025.1). Next base: position 2,242 of record JAODBP010000153.1, read on the forward strand.
GGCATAGGTGACGACCAGGCCGCCGGCCGAGATGGCGTAGATCCCACCGAGCGCGGCGCCCACCACGATGACGGTGCCGAAGTTCGCCACGCTGTACGGGGCGACCCCTCGGTTGGCGTTGATGATGTACAGGACGCCGACGGCGACGGCGATGATCGCCACCAGCGTGGTCGGCTTGACCTTGAGTCGCATGCCCCCCCTTGGACCCGCTCCGCCAGATGGTGGCAACCGGGGGGCCGGCGCGACGTGCGCCGGCCCCCCGGGGCCACGACTACTGCACTGCTACTCGACTACTTGATGCTCTCGGCGGCCTTGGCCGGGTCGAGGTGCACCGTGACCTTGGCGTTGTCGTCGCACTCGAGGGTGCCGGCCTTCGCCGGGAACCTCCGCACGAACTTGCCACCCTCGACCTGCATGATGAGGAAGCAGGTCGAGAACCCACGCAGGTCCTTGCCCTTGTCGCCCATCCAGCCATCGGCCGTGAAGTCGGTCGTGGTCTTGAGGGTCTCGAGGATCTTGGCCCGGGTGATGCCGTTCACGCCGTCGGTCGCGACGATCTTGTCGATGACCTGCTTGAACAGCATGCCGGCCTGCCAGGCCTGCGCACCGAACGAGTCGACCTTCGCGAACTTCTCGATCTCGTCCACGTAGGCCTTGAGCGCCGGGTTGCTGGCCTTCTCCTCGAAGGGCAGGAACTGCATCCAGACGTAGGCGCCCTCGACGTCGGCGCCGCCGTTGGTGACGAAGTTCGGCGTGTAGCAGGCCAGCGAGCAGGCCCAGACCTTGACGGTGTCGACGCCCTGGGCCTTGGCCTCCTTCATCAGGTTGACCATGGCCCGGTCGTTCGAGCCCATGTAGGCGTAGGTGCTCTTGTTGGCCTTGATCTGCTGGACCTTCGGCGTGAAGGCGGCCTGCTCGTCACGACCCGAGACCTTCAGCACGGCGTCCCACTTCACGCCGGCGTCCTGCTGGGCCTTGATCTGGTAGGTGGCGGACTGGACCGTGGTCGGCAGGTCGCCGGGCACGAGGAACAGGCCGTGCAGGTCCTTCTCCAGCGACAGGTAGTACTTCGTCGGGCCGATGAAGGCCGACAGGTCACGCTCGCCGGTGAGGACCTTGCAGCCCTCGGACACGCCCTGGATCAGGAACGCCGTCGGGGCGCACTGCTCGTTGATGTCGTTGGCCAGCGCGGCGATGTCGGGCAGGCCGGTGGCCGCCCCCGCCTTGTCCTTGCAGTTCGTCATGGCCGAGACGTCCGGGTTGAAGAGGGCGTTGCCGCCCACCATGGCCACGGCGTTGGCGCAGGCGTCGATGAGGCCGTTCTTCGACTCGTCCGGGTTCAGCTTGCTGTCCCAGAGCTTGACCTCGAGCTGCCGGCAGGCGATGCCGCCGTTGGCGTTGACGTACTTGGCGTACGCCTCCATGGCGTCGTGGTTGCCCTGGAACAGGCCGGGCGCCAGCGACGAGCCGACGTCCGCCAGGGTCTCCACCGTGATCTTGTCGGCGGTCACACCGATGTCGGTGGCCGTCGGCTTCTCCGATGCGCACTTGTCGTCGGCGGCGGCCGTCGTCGACGTGCCCCCGGATGCGTTGTTGTCGGTGCCGCCCTTGTCGTCACGACCGCAGGACGCGGCCACGAGGCCGAGCACCACGAGCAACACGATGATCCATTGCTTCCGCTTCAACAGAACCCCCCTGGTCTGAGACTGCCGGCGACCTTATGACACCGGTCACACCGTGTGTCGGCAATCTCGCTCACTTCTCCGGATCGCCACCCGATCGCAAGGGACGACGCCCCGATCAATGAGCACGCATTCGCTACCGTGCCGCCGTGCCCACCGACCCCCGCGCCCTCGACGGCCGCGTCGCCCTCGTCTCCGGCGCGGCCCGCGGCCAGGGCGAGGCCGAGGCCCGCCTCCTCGCCGAGCGCGGCGCGCGGGTCGTGCTGGCGGACGTCGTCGACTGCACCGGTCTGGCGTCCGAGCTCGGCGCCGCCGGTCACGCCGTGCACCTCGACGTCACCAGCGCGGCGGGCTGGCGGGCCGCGGTGGCCGCCGCCACCGAGGTCTTCGGCCGCCTCGACGTGCTGGTCAACAACGCCGGCATCCTCCGCGTGGGCGCCATCGAGACCATGCCCGAGGACGAGTACATGGAGGTCGTGCGGGTCAACCAGCTCGGCTGCTTCCTCGGCATGCAGGCCGCCATCCCGGCGCTGCGGGCCAGCGGCAACGCCAGCATCGTCAACGTGTCGTCGCTGGCCGGCATGACCGGCGTGGTCGGCGTGGTCGCCTACGGCGCCAGCAAGTGGGCCATCCGGGGCATGACCAAGACCGCCGCCCTCGAGCTCGGCCACGACGGGATCCGGGTGAACTCGGTGCACCCCGGTTCGATCGACACGCCCATGGTCCGCGCCGGCTTCGAGCACCTCGACGTCGACGCCATCCACGCCTCGCTCCCCGTGCCCCGCCAGGGCCGGGTCGCCGACGTCGCCGAGCTGGTGGCCTTCCTGGCCTCCGACGCCGCGGCGTACATCACCGGATCCGAGTTCGTGGTCGACGGTGGGTCGCTCGCCGGTCGGCCGAAGGGAGACTGAACGTGCTGCTGCTGGGAACGCCGATCGACGCGGTGCGGGCGCTGGCCGCCGGCCTCGGCGCCGACCTCGTCGAGGTGCCGCTCGGCGCCGGCGACGACGTGCTGGAGGGGTGGCGCGACGAGGTCGCTGCCGGCCCGGCCGTCGACCGCGTCGTGGTGGCGCCGTGGGTCGAGGCCCAGGCCGCCGGCCGGGTCGACGACCTCGACGCCGCCTCGTGGGACGCCCGGTGCGAGGCGCCGCTGGCCGCGTGGGTCCTGGCGATGGGGGCCGCCGCGCTCCGGGTCGCCGACGGCGGCGTGATCGTCGCCGTCGTGGAGCGACCCGCGCCGCTCGACGCCATCGGCTGGGCGCCGGAGTCGGCGATCGCCGACGGCGTCGAGGCCATCACCCGCTCCCTCGGCCGGGCCGAAGGGCCCCGTGGCGTTCGGGTCCACGCCGTGACCACCCCGGCCCGGCTCACCACCGGCCCGGTGGTCCAGCCTCCGCCCCCGCTGGAGTCGTTCCCGGGATCGATCGAGCGCGACGTGGTCGGCGCCGTCCGGGCGCTGCTCTCCGACGACGTCGCCGGGCTCACCGGCCAGGTCGTCCACGCCGACGCCGGGAGGTCGTGGCGATGACGCACGTCGTGCTCATCACGGGGGCGAGCGGCGGCGTCGGCGAAGGCATCGCCGAGTCCTGCGGCCAGGCCGGCTGGACCGTGTGGATCGCGGCCCGGCGCCAGGCACAGGGCGACGAGGTGGCGGCCAAGGTCGACGCGGCGGGCGGCACCGGCCGCTTCGTGGTCTGCGACGCCGCCGACGAGGCCTCGGTCCGAGCGGCGATCGAGGCCGTCGTCGCCACCGACGGTCGCCTCGACGGCGTGGTCCACAACGCAACCTCGGGCTGGTCGCCGACACCGGTGCCGCTGCCCGAGGTGACCATGGAGAACGTGCGCGACCAGATCGCCGTCTCCCTGCGCGGCTCGTGGCTGCTGGCCACCATCGCCAAGCCCCACCTCGTCGCCGCCCAGGGCGCGCTCCTGCTCCTCACCTCGGAGGCCGGGTTCGAGGGCAAGGCGAAGCTCGGCACCTACGCCGCGGTGAAGGGCGCGGTGCGGGGCTTCGGTCGGGCCCTGGCCCGCGAGTGGGGGCCCGACGGCGTGCGAGTCAACAGCATCGCCCCGCTGGCCAACACCCCGGCCCTGGAGAAGGCGCTCGAGATGGACCCGGCCATGGGACCCCGCCTGTTCGGGCGCAACCCGCTCGGCCGCATGGGCGACCCGACCGAGGACATCGGGCCGGTCGCGAGGTTCCTGCTGTCGCCCGAGGCGAGGTACCTCACGGGCAACACCGTGATGGTCGACGGAGGAAGCTGCCCGATCACCTGACCTGCGTCAGCAGGTCAGGTGCAGAGTGTCTTTCAGCGCCGAGAGGCCGCCTGGCATGGCGCCGCCCCGAAGCCGCCGACGTCGCGCGCCAACGGCGACCACACGGTGCTGCGTGCAGTCGGCGGCCGGGGCGGGGACGGGCCAGGTGGTCGAAGGCTCCGCCTCGCGCCTGCGGCGCCGCACGCGGAGCGATCTCGGCCCGCGGCGAAGCCGCCCCTGGCGCGCGTGGGCGAAAGGAAAAGGGGCGCCTGCGGCGCGAGCCGGTGTGGCTTCGCCGGGCGGCGCCCGGAGGGCGCGAGATCGACCCTTCGGCCGCCTGACCCTGTTCCGCCCCGGCCGCCGTCCGCAGCTCGGCCGGGGCCCGGCGGTCTCGCCGCGACGACGGCGGCTTCGGGGCGGAACCGGGCCAGCCGTCCTCTCGGGACTGAAAGGACACTCCGGCTGACGCACTTCACGCCGCGCGGGAGATCAGCCCCTGGCGTGCCGCTCCGCGTCGGCGATCTCCTCGGCCTCCATCGGGTTGCTGGCCAGCTCGATGGCGATCCAGGTGCTGTTGCTGAACGGGTAGCCGACGATCGGCACCACCACGGCGAAGGCGACCGCGGCGATGGCGAAGGGCAGGAAGGCGATGTCGTCGCGCCCGCTGATCCCCCGCCAGAAGACGTAGGCCAGCAGGGGCAGGATCATGAGGGCCAGGGTGAAGACCCAGGCCATCAGCAGGCCACCGGTGAAGGCGCCCGCCTCGCGGACGAACCGGAGGCCGCAGGTCGGGCACCGGTCCTTCAGCCGGAAGTAGGTCTCGAAGATGTGGCGGCTGCCGCAGCGGGGGCAGCGCTTGGTGGCCCCTCGGAGCAGCATGCGCCCGACGGTGGGGGTGGTCACGCCCCCGACGGTACCGCCGGGGGCGCGAAGAGCCCCGGGTCGGACGTGCGCAGCCGCTCGAAGTTCGCCGCCCACATCTGGGGGAGGTAGTGCTTCCGGTACATGGCCTTGCCGCTGACCACCTCGGCCTCGAGGATCGGCGTGCCGCCGATGGCCTCGGCCTCGAGCTGGATGCGGGCCGCCTTCTCCAGCGTGATGGCCTCGATGGTGGCGTTCTCGAGCGAGTCGCTGGCGATGATCGCCCCGTGGTTCTTCATCAGGCAGACGCGCTTGTCGCCCAGGGCGTCGACGACGGCGAGGTGGCTCTTCACGCCGTCGTCGAAGTAGGTGGCCTGCTCCTCGTGGAAGAGCACCGAGTGCACGTTGAACATCTCGACCTGCTTGCCCTCGACCGACGAGAGCACGGAGATGAAGTGGCTGTGCAGGTGGACGATCGCGTTCACGTCGGCGCGCTCTTGGTAGATGCGGGCGTGGAAGTTCACGGCTGGCGACATGGCCAGCTCGCCCACCAGCGGCTCGAGGTCGTACGACAGCTTGGCCACCCGGTCGGGCGTCGTCGTGTCGAAGTACTCGAACCCGGTGACCCAGAACCCGTCGTCCGCACGAGCGCTCACGTGGCCGCCGACGTCGGAGTCGCAGCCCTCGCGGTAGAGCATGCGGCGGGCGGCGGCGATCTTGAACCGGATGTCGTGCTCGTCCACGTCAGTACGCCTCCGGGTCGGCCTGCACGGCCTCGGGCACAGGGAACCGGAACAGCTTCGAGGCGTTCTCCCACGTGAGCTTGCGCACGTCGTCGGCCGGGAAGTGGCCGATCTGCTGGCGCAGGATCTCCTGGGTGTCGGGCCACGTGCCGTCCTGGTGCGGGTAGTCCGACTCCAGCAGGACGTGGTCGATCCCGATGCGGTGGCGGTGGTCGAGCCCGCTCGGGTCGTCGATGCCGCAGAACCAGAAGTTGCGGGACAGCACCTCGCGGGGCGTGAGGTCGATCCCCTCCCACGTGCCGTACATCTGCTGGTAGCGGCCCACGTGGTCGAGCCGATCCATCAGGCCGGCCACCCAGCCCAGGCCACCCTCGGAGAGGCAGATCTTCAGGTCGGGGAAGCGCACCGGCAGGCGGGAGTAGAGCCAGTCGACGGCGGCGAACATGGCCCAGCCGAAGAAGAGCACGCCGATGGTGTCGGACGGCGCGTCCGACGAGGTGGTGGGCGCCGACGACGACGAGCCGACGTGGAGGCACACCACCGTGCCGGTCTCGGCGCACGCCTCCATCAGCGGGTCCCACCACCCGGTGTGCAGCGACGGGAGGCCGAGCCGCTCGGGCAGCTCGGGGAACGTCATGGCGTGGAAGCCCCGCTCGGCGTTGCGGCGGACCTCGGCGGCGGCGAGGACCGGGTCGAGCAGCCACGGGAGCTGGCTCGGGATGATGCGGCCCGGGTGCCGCCCGGCCCACTCCTCCAGGTGCCAGTCGTTCGCCGCCCGCACCACGGCGAGGGCGAGGTCGGGGTCGCTCACGCCGAGCTGGAAGCGCTGTCCGGCGAAGCCACAGAGCGAGCTCGGGAAGTTCAGCGAGGCGTAGACTCCGTTGAGGTCCATGTCGGCGATGCGGGCGTCGATGTCCCACGCACCCGGGCGCATCTCGTCGAACCGGGCCGGCTCGAACGACAGCTCCTCCTGGGGCCGACCGACCACGGCGTTGAGCCCGACCTTGTAGTGGCGCTCGCCGTCGTAGCTCCAGAACTCCATGCCCTCGTCGTCGACCTCGACCCGGGGCGCCAGGTCCGCGTACTTCGCCGGCATCCGGCCGTCGAACATGTGGGGCGGCTCGACCAGGTGGTCGTCAACCGAGATGAGCGTGCACCAGCGGGGCTGGCGCTCCGGGTCGGGTAGGAACGTCACCTGCTTCGGCCGACCCTCGCGGGCCGCCTTGGTGGCGAAGAAGCCGGGTCGGCGCTCGAGGTCGTCGAAGTCGATGCTGCCCGTCGTGCTCATGATCCCATCATCGCATGTTGGATGGACCGCCACACGCGCTCCGGGGTGCACGGCAGGTCGATGTGAAGGATCTGGAGGTGGCTGACGGCATCGATCACGGCGTTCTGCACCGCCGCCGTCGAGCCGATCGCGCCGGCCTGGCCGATGCCCTTCGTGCCGAGCGGGTTGACCGGCGACCGCACGTCGACGGTCGACACCTCGATGCCCGGCAGCTCCGCGGCCGAGGGGATGCCGTAGTCGGCGAACGTGGTCGTGACCGGGTTGCCGTCGGTGTCGTAGGCCACCTCCTCGAAGAGGGCCTGGGCGATCCCCTGCACGATGCCGCCCTGCTGCTGGCCGGACACCACCACCGGGTTGATCACCGTGCCGCAGTCGTCGACGGCGACGAAGCGGAGCAACGTCGTGGCCCCCGTCTCGGTGTCGACCTCGACCACGGCAGCGTGGCAGCCGGCCGGGAACGTGGGCCCGGCTTGGAGGAAGTCGACCTCGGCAACCATGCGCTCGGCCCGGGCGACGTCGAGCCACGTCCGCCGGACGGACGGCGAGCCGGCCACGGTGAAGCCGTCGTCGTCGAGCACGACGTCGTCGACCGCCGCCTCCAGCAGGTCGGCGGCCACCCGTCGACCGTGCTCGGCGAGCTGGTCGCCGGCCTGGGCCACGGCGCCGCCGGCCAGCATGAGCGAGCGGGCCGAGCCGGTGCCCTCGCCGTGGGGCACGAACTTCGTGTCGCCGTGCTCGAGCACCACCGAGGCGACCGGCAGGTGCAGGCGCTCGGCCAGCAGCAGCCCCCACGTGGTCGCGTGGGCCTGGCCCTGGTCGTTGGCGCCGTCGCGCACCAGCAGGTGCACGCCGTCGTCGCCGGGCACGACCTCGACCGACGCCCACTCCCCCGGCCGGTTCATCGGCGTGCAGTCGATCCACATGGCCACGCCGACCCCGAGCTGCTTCGTGTCGCCCGCCGCCCGCCGCTCGGCCTGCGCCTTGCGCACCTGCTCGTAGCCGATGCGCTCGACCGCGCCGTCGAGGCAGGCGTGGTAGTCGCCCGAGTCGTAGACGACGCCGGTCGGGCTGGTGTGGGGGAACTCCTCGACGAGGTTCTGCCGGCGGAGCTCGACCGGGTCGACGCCGAGCCGGACGGCCGCCATGTCGACCAGGCGCTCGACGAGGGCGGTCGCCTCCGGGCGGCCGGCGCCGCGGTACGCACCCATGGGCGTGGTGTTGGTGACGACCGACCGGGCCCGACCACCGGCCCGCTCGACCCGGTAGGTGCCGGCGATCATCGTCAGCGTGGCGTTCGGGATCAGGGCGCCCACCGTGGGGTAGGCCCCGGCGTCGCCGAGCAGCTCGGCCCAGATGCCCCGGAAGGTGCCGTCGTGGTCGAGCGAGAGGGCGGCGTCCTGCACCTGGCCCCGACCGTGGGGCATGCAGAGCAGGTTCTCGGTGCGGGTCTGGGTCCACCCCACGCGCACGCCCAACCGGCGGGCGAGGGCGGCGACGACGACCGCTTCGGGGGCGGGCTCGAACTTCCCGCCGAAGCCCCCACCGACCTGCGGTGCCCGCACCCGGACCAGCTCGTCGGGCAGGCCGAGGCTGGCGGCGACGGCGTGGCGGACGTAGTGGACCCGCTGGGTCGAGGCCCACAGGAGGACGCCGTCGCCGTCGGGCTCGGCCACCGCCCCGTCGGGCTCCATGGGCGCCGTCGCCACCCGCTGGTTCACCAGGCGGCCCCCGAGCAGGGTCTCACCCGTGCCCAGCACCTCGTCCCGGTCGGCCGTCGCCAGCTCCCAGGCGGTGGGCGCGTCCTCGCCCAGCAGCACGACCGGCAGCGGCTCGAGGTCGACCAAAACCAGCTCGACGGCGTCGACGGCCTCGGCACGGGTGCGGGCCACGACCACGGCGACGGGTTCGCCCACGAACCGCACCTCGCCCTCGGCCAGCGGCGGCCGATCGAAGCCCGGGTCGAGCATGGGGTGGCCTCGAAGGTGGCCGAGTCGGAGGTCGGCGGCGGTGAACACGCCCACCACCCCCGGCGCGGCCGCCGCTCCCGCGACGCCGATCGCGGTGATGCGGGCATGGGCCATCGTCGAGCGGACGAAGGCGACCCGGAGGTGGTCGGTGCCGAGGTCGTCGACGTAGCGGCGCTGGCCCCGGAGGAGGGCGTCGTCCTCGATGCGGAGGGTCATCGGCCGGGCCAGCCGAACAGCTCGTCGCGCACGGTCACGGCCCGGACCGGCACGTCGTCCCGGTCGCGGCTGCGGTGGATGCGGGCCGTCCGCAGGTGCTCGCGGGCCGCCGCCGCCGCGCCGGGGCCGTCGCCGGCGGCGATGAGGGCCTGGATCGCCTCGTGCTCGGCGTGGACCCGAGCGCTGAGCTTCGGGGAGAGCGGCTCGCCCCTGGCCGTCAGCTCGGCTGCGGCCGACGTGCCGTGGCTGCTCCACACCGCCTCGAGCGTCCCGAGCAGCACGACGATCGTCTCGTTGCCGCAGGTGGCGACGAGCGCCTCGTGCCAGCGGCGCGACGCCACGGCGGCGGCCTCCCCGTCGCCGGTCTCGATGGCGTCGGCCAGGTCGGCCTGGGCCGCCTCGAGCGCGGGCAGGACGGCCCGCGTGCGATCCTTCCGCTCGGCGCACAGCTCGGCACACAGGGGCTCGAAGCGGCCCACGGCGGCGGCGACGTCCGAGCTGCGGACCTGCCGGGCCTCGAGCACCTGGCCGACGACGTAGGCGGCGTTGGCCGGACCGGGCACGTGCACCTCGGAGCCCCCGACGTTGCCCCGGCGGACCCGCACCAGCCCCTCGGTCTCGAGGATGTGGCACGCCTGGCGCACGATGACCTTGCTGGCGCCGTAGGTGTCGATCAGCTCCTCGAGCTTGGGCAGCTCCGTGACCTCGCCGGCGAGGATGCCGCGGCGGAGGTCGTCGGCGATGGCCTCGGCGGGGCTGATGCGCCTGCTCGGTCGTCGGGCGGAAGGGGGCATCATCCGATGATGGCAGCTTGAGTAGGGTCCGGCGATGCCGCTCAAGGCGATCAACTTCGACCTGCGCCACCCGGTCGAGCTCGGGGCGAACGGGCCGGACACCTACGCCGCCGCCCTCGACATGATCGCCTGGGCCGAGGACCACGGCTTCGCCCGGGTCACCTTCGGCGAGCACCACCAGTCCCCCGACGGCTACCTGCCCACGCCCTTGGTGTTCGCCGCCGCCGTGGGCGGGCGCACCTCACGCATCCGGGTGCGGGTGTCGGTGCTGCTGGCGCCGCTGTACGACCCGGTGCGGCTGGCCGAGGAGATCGCCGTGGCCGACCTGTGCCTGGGCGGGCGGCTCGACGTCGGGATGGGCGTGGGCTACGTCGAGGACGACTTCGACGCCTTCGGAGCCGACTACCACCGGCGGGGCGCCCACCTCGAGTGGCTGGTCCCGTTCCTGCGGCGGGCCTGGACGGGTGAGCCGTTCGAGCACCGGGGCACCACGGTCATGGTGACGCCACGGCCGGCCCAGGACCCGATGCCCATCTACCTCGGCGGGGGCACCCGGGCGTCGATCGACCGGGCCGTCCGGCTGGCCGACGGCTTCTTCGCCCCGGCCATGGAGCGGCCGTGGCAGTACTACCGGCGGGCCTGCGTCGAGGCGGGCAAGCCCGACCCCGGCGAGTGGCCGAAGCGGGGGCCGATCTTCCTGTGGGTCACGACCGGCGACAAGGAGCAGGTGTGGGAGCGGCTCGCCCCGCACGTCCGCCACCAGATCGACTCCTACGGTGGCTGGACCCAATCGGGGCTGGGCCGGCCCGACGGCCCGTTCGTGCCGACGAGGGACATCGAGAGCCTCGAACAGGGTGGCGCCTACCGGGTCGTCGACCCCGACGAAGCCATCGCCCTGGCCCACGAGCTGGGCCCGGACGGAGAGCTGCACCTCAACCCACTGCTCGCCGGCATCACGCCGGCCCTCGCATGGGAGATGCTGGAGACCGTCGAGCGGCACGTCCTGCCGCACATCTGAGGAGGGGGTTGCCGTGCTGCGGTTCAACCACATGGAGCTGACGTTCCCGAGGGGCACGCTGACCGAGGAGTTCAAGGCCGACGTCGACGCCTTCTACGGCGACGTGTTCGGGTGGACGTTCCTCGACACCCCGGTCGTCGGGCAGCTCGGCCACCTGTGCCGGATCGGCGACGACGGCGACTTCATCCTGCTGCTCGAGAGCGACAAGCCCATCGAGTCGCCCGGCTACGACCACCTCGGGTTCCTGTACGAGACGGCGGCCGAGGTCGACGAGCTGCTGGCCAAGATCAAGGCCTGGCAGGAGAAGGACGACCGCGTCCGGATCAAGGAGTACGAGGACCTCGTCACCCCGAACATCACGGTGCACGCCTTCTACGTGAAGCACCTGCTGCCGCTGTGGTTCGACGTCCAGTCCCAGGAGCCCCACGCGTCCTGATGCGGCGCAACCTCGTCAGTTCGCGCTGGCGAGCTGGATGAGGTTGCCGCAGGTGTCGTCGAAGACGGCGGTGGTGACGGGGCCCATGTCGGTCGGCGGCTGGGTGAACCGGACGCCGAGGGCCTCGAGCCGGGCATGCTCGGCCCGCACGTCGTCGACGGCGAACGAGGTCCACGGGATGCCGTCGGCGATCAGCGCGTCACGGAACGGGGCGACGGCTGGGTGGTCGCTGGGTTCGAGCACGAGCTCGGTGCCGTCGGGGTCGTCGGGCGACACGACGGTGAGCCAGCTGTGCTCACCGAGGGGGACGTCGGTCTTCTTCACGAAGCCGAGCACCTCCGTGTAGAACCGCAGCGCCTGCTGCTGGTCGTCGACGAGGACGCTGGCGAGGTTGATCCTGGGCACGGGGCTCCCGCTTCCGCTTGGGGACCGGCCACCGCTGGGTGAGCTCCGCCAGCGGCGCCGTGTCGATGGTGTGGAACTTGTAGCGACCTTCCCGCCTCGTCACCACGAGGCCGGCCGACTCGAGCACGTCGAGGTGCTGCGAGACGGCCTGCCGCGTGGACGCGAGCTGGTGCTTGGTGGCCAGGCGCGCGCAGAGCTCGAACAGCGTCTGGTCGCTGCGCTCCACCAGCTCGTCGAGGATCGCCCGCCGCGTCGGGTCGGCGAGGGCCTTGAACACGTCGGTCACCGCTCCGCACCATAGGCAAGCATCTGCTTGCCTGTCGAGCTACGGCCCGCGGCTGCGTTGTCGGTTGTGGAAGCCGCAGGCGGGTCGGCCGTTCCAGGTGCGGGTGGGGCCATCTTTGGAGTACTCGATGATGTGGTCGATCTGGGCGTCCTCGGCGGGGGTCTCGCAGGTGTCTTCGAAGCACTCGAGGCCTTCGAGCTCGACCGCCCGGCGGGTGGCGCCGAGGAAGCAGCGTTGCTCGCCGATGTCGATCACCCGGGACCGAGGGTTGAACACGGCCCGCTCGATCATCGCGTCGGACAGGTACGGCACCAGGGAGCCCGGAGTGACGACGGTGCGGTTGGAGAGCTCGCAGATGCGGTCCTTGAACGTCTCGTAGCCCACGAACACGGTGAACAGCGGCGCCGGCCGGCGCGCATCCTTCGGGACGGAGCGGGCGCGGATCGCCATCTCCACGAACGCGTCGGCCCGACGCTGCTTCGGGGTGCGCTGCAGCTCGGTGACCAGTGGGTCGCGACCGAGGCGTTCCTTCGCTTCGGCCCAGTCCGCCTGGAACAGCTTGGCTTCGATCTCCGTGAGCGTGACGTTCACGATCGTGCCGGAGATCGGGTCGAGCGTGAGCTTCCCGAACCACATCCCCTCGAACGACTGGTCGAGATGGGCCTCACGCCGGTCGTGCTGCTTGGCCGCGTCCTGGTCGGCGCCGTCAGGATCGGCGTGCTGCAACCAGTAGTCCACGGTCCGACAGAAGTGCTTGAACGTCATCGACCGGCCGTAGCCGACGAGCATCTGCTCGTCCCGCTCGAAGAACACCGCCGTGTGCGGCGTCCGGGCCCGGCACAGCTTCACCACGTGCTGCTCGTGCAACGCACCCGCCAACCACGCCTCAGCGGTAGCCGGCATGGTGCGCAGCTCACGA
>JAODBP010000032.1 GCA_025464025.1 Actinomycetes bacterium
CCGACCGGCATCGACGGCCGCGCCTCACGCACCGGCGCCGACCTCAACGCCGGCAACGACGCCGCGCTCCGTCGCTTCACCACGGGCGACGCGTCGGTGCCCGGGATGCCGACGAGCGCCATGGCCACGGCCGCGAGGACGACGAACGTGGACAGGTACCTGCGAGAGCTGCGATGCATCGTGCAAGCATCTGTAAGTGTGGTGCGTAAGGGCCATGGGCAGCAATGACCATCCTCGGGCCGAGGGGCGCCCTAGCCCACGGGGCTCACACGGGCTACCCGACTGACAGGACTCGTCAGTTGACCTGACGGTCGCGGCCTTCCCAGTAGGGGGCGCGGAGCTTGAACTTCTGGAGCTTCCCGGTCGCCGTGCGGGCCAGTTCGTCGCGCACCTCGACCGACGTCGGGCACTTGTAGTGGGCCAACCGGTCGCGGCACCACGAGATCAGCTCGGCCTCGTCGGCCGACCCGCCCGGAGCCAGCACCACGAGCGCCTTGACCGTCTCGCCCCACTTCTCGTGGGGGACCCCGATCACCGCGACCTCGGCCACCGCCGGGTGCGAGAACAGCGCGTCCTCGACCTCGATCGACGACACGTTCTCGCCGCCGGAGATGATCACGTCCTTCTTGCGGTCGTTGATCGTGAGCCGCGACTGCTCGTCGAGCGTGCCGCCGTCGCCCGTGTGGAACCACCCGCCGGCCAGCGCATCGGCCGTAGCCTCGGGCTGCTCCCAGTAGCCCTCGAGCACCACGTTCGAACGGGCCAGCACCTCGCCGTGCTCGTCGACCCGCAGCTCGACCCCGATGGCCGGCGGCCCCTGCTTGCCCAGCTCGGTGGCCCGCTCCGCCGGCGTCAACGCGTCGTACTCGGGACGGCTCCGGTGGAACGTGAGGATCGGCGACGTCTCGGTGAGCCCGTAGAGCTGGATGAACTCCCAACCGAGCTCGGTCTCGACCCGCTCGATGGTGCGGGTCGGCGGCGGGGCACCGGCCACGACGATGCGGGTGGTGCCCGCCCCGGGGATCGCACCGTCCCACGTGGCCGCGGCGTCGAGCACGGCGCTGACGACCGCCGGCGCGCCGCACAGCAACGTGACGCCGTGCTGCTCGATGCGGCGGAGGATCTCGCCGCCGTCGACCTTGCGCAGCACCACCTGGGGCACGCCCATGCCCGCGACGGCGAACGGCATCCCCCACCCGTTGGCATGGAACATCGGCAGCGTGTGGAGGTACACGTCGCGCTCGCTCACCGCGCCGTGCCAGCCCATCAGCGTCGCGTTCAGCCACAGGTTGCGGTGGGTGAGCTGCACGCCCTTCGGACGCGCCGTGGTGCCGCTCGTGTAGTTGATCGTCGCCGTCGCCGACTCGTCGGCCGCCCACGGCTCGGGCTCGGCGCCCTCCCGATACAGCTCGGCATCGGTGGCGGCGCCCAGGACGATGCGGTGGGGCACGTCGATCCCGGCACACACGTCCTCGACCTCGGGGTCGAGCAGGAGCATCGACGCACCGGAGTGGCCGACGATGTAGCGCACCTCCTCGGGGCTGAGCCGGAAGTTGATCGGCACCAGCACGCGACCGAACCCGCTCACGCCGTAGAACGACGTCAGCATCCGGGCCGCGTTCTGGCTCACGATCGCGACCCGGGCACCCCGGGGCAGTCCGAGCTCGTCGAGCTTCGCCGCCTGGGCCCGGGCCAGCTCGCGCATGCGGGCGTAGGTCACCGTGCCGAGGCCGCCGCCCGGCGGGTCGGGCTCGTCGATCACGCCGGGCCGCGTGCCGTGCACGTTGGCGGCCCGCTCCAGGAAGTCGCCGATGGTCAGCGGTACGAACACGTCAGACCCCCCGTCGGATGTGCCGGTGAGGCTAGGACAGGTGCCGGAGGACGAGCGCGCTGGTCCCGCCGACGATGGCGATGTGGTGCGGATCCTCGAGCTGGTTGGCCGCCGTGCCCCGGAGCTGGCGCACGCCCTCGGTCACGTTGTTCATGCCGTGGATGTAGGCCTCGCCGAGCAGGCCGCCGTGGGTGTTCACCGGCAGCGAGCCACCCCGACCGATGTTGCCCTCGCGGATGAAGTCGACGGCCTCGCCCCGGCCGCAGAAGCCGAACGCCTCGAGCAGCATGTAGACGATCGGGCTGAAGTTCTCGTAGATCATCGCCGCGTCCATGTCGGACGGGCCGAGGCCGGCCTCCTTCCAGAGCCGCTCGGCCAACCGGATGGCGCCGTCGCAGCGAGCCGGGTCGTCTTCGTAGTACTGGAACATCACGGCCTGTCCGCCGGGGTGGGCCATCGAGGCGACGACCTCGATCGGGCGCTGGGCCAGGTCACGGGCCCGGTCGGCCGACGTGACGACCATGGCCACGCCACCGTCGCTCTCCTGGCAGCAGTCGAGGAGGCGCAGCACCGGTTCGGCGATCCACCGGCTGCTCTGGTGGTCCTCCTCGGTGATCGGCCGGCCGTAGAACCAGGCCGCCGGGTTGGTGGCCGCCCAGTCCCGTGCCGCCACGGCGTAGGGCGCCAGGTCGGCGTTCGTGTAGCCGTAGGTCTCGAGGTAGCGCTGGTACCAGAGGGCGAAGATCTTCGGCACGGTGTTGATGCCGAACGGGAGGACCCAGTTGCCGTCGGGGAGCTGGCCCTGCCCCCGGGCCTGGCCGAAGCGGTGGCCCGAGCGCTCGTTGAACGCCCGGTAGATGAGGACGTGGGTGGCCTCGCCGGCGGCGATGGCAGCCGCCGCGTGCTGGAGGTTGCCGTACGACATGGCGCCGCCCCACGGCGTGCGCGACGCCCAGGTCAGCTCCTTGATCCCGAGGTTGCGACCCAGGCTCAGCTCGTCGGTGCTGTCGAGGGTGAACGTGATGGTGCCGTCGATGTCGGCCGGGGTGAGGCCGGCATCGCGGATGGCGGCGAGGGAGGCCTCGGCCGCGAGCTGGAGCTCGCTGCGACCCGAGTCCTTGGAGAAGTCCGTGGCGCCGATGCCGGCGATGACCGCGTTCGCCATCAGGCCACCGCCGCCGGGCGGAACTGCGGGAGAGCGACGCCGTCGAGCTCTCTGAACGTCAGCACGACCGGCATGCCGATGCGCACGTCGGCCCGGTCGACGTCGACCAGGTTGGAGACCAACCGGATGCCCTCCTCGAGCTCGACGATGGTGGCGATGCGGTCGTCCGAGAGCAGCCAGGTGAAGACCGTGCCCCGCCCCGCGGCGGCGATGGTCTCCTGGGCCAGCGACCCGCACGCCGCGCACATCGGCTGGGGCGGGTGGCGCAGCACCTTGCAGTCACCGCAGCGCTGGAGCAGGAGGCGGCCGTCGGCCACGCCGTCCCAGAAGTACTGGTCGTCGCGGTTCGGCACGGGCGGGATCACCGGCATGCCCGCACCATAGCGATCACTAGGTCCCGCACGTCGAGAGGTGAACGATCGGTTACTGTCCTCGGCGTGCCCGTGCTCCGCTCGCGCGTCGACACGACCAGCGACCTCTACGCGTCCAACCGCCAGGCACTGCTCGACCTGCTGGCCGAGCACGGCGCCCAGGTCGCACTCGCGTGCGCCGGTGGCGGCGAGCGCTACGTCGCCCGCCACCGGGCCCGGGGCAAGCTCCTCGTGCGGGAGCGCATCGAGCTGCTGGTCGACCCCGACTCGGCGTTCCTCGAGCTGTCGCCCCTGGCGGCGTGGGGCACCGAGTACCACGTCGGCGCGTCGATCGTCACCGGCATCGGCGTGATCTCCGGCGTCGAGTGCGTGGTCATCGGCCACGAGCCGACGGTCAAGGGCGGGTCGATGAACCCGGTCACGCTGAAGAAGAACCTGCGGGCCTTCGAGATCGCCCGGGCCAACCGCATGCCGGTCGTGAACCTCGTCGAGTCCGGCGGCGCCGACCTGCCGACCCAGGCCGACCTGTTCATCCCGGCCGGCAACATCTTCCGCGAGCTGACCCAGCTCTCCGCCCTCGGCATCCCGACCATCGCCCTGGTGTTCGGCAGCTCGACGGCGGGCGGCGCCTACGTGCCCGGCATGTGCGACCACGCCGTGCTCGTCGACCAGCGGGCCAAGGTGTTCCTCGGCGGCCCGCCGCTGGTGAAGATGGCCACCGGCGAGGTGTCCGACGACGAGTCGCTCGGTGGTGCCGCCATGCACTCGCGGGTCTCCGGGCTGGCCGACCACTTCGCCGTCGACGAACGGGACTGCATCCGGCTGGGCCGGGAGATCGTGGCCGACCTCGACTGGCACAAGCTCGGTCCGGGCCCCAGCCGGCCGGCCGACGAACC
>JAODBP010000035.1 GCA_025464025.1 Actinomycetes bacterium
CCGGCCCGCTTGGCCAGCGGCACCATCCCGGCGACCGGGTACACCTGCAGCGTGCTGCCGACGGCGAGCAGCACGTCGGCCTCGAGGGCGCCCTCCTCGGCCCGCTGGATGTCGTCGGGCACGAGCGACTGGCCGAAGCTGATCGTGGCCGACTTGATGATGCCGCCGCATGCCGGGCACGGCGGGTCGTCCTCGCCGGCCCGCACCCGATCGAGGGCTTCGGCCATCGGGCCCCGCGCCCCGCAGGTGAGGCAGGCCCACTCCCGCACGTTGCCGTGGACCTCCACGATGCGGCTCGGGTCGACGCCGGCGGCGTGGTGGAGCCCGTCGATGTTCTGGGTCACGAGGAGGTGGAGCCGGCCCCGGCGGTCGAGCTCGGCCAGGGCGTGGTGACCTCCGTTCGGCTCGGCCTGGAACATCCCCGAGTCGAGGCGGGCCCGCCAGCCCGCCTTGCGCACCTCGGGGTCGCCGACCCAGTGCTGGAGCGTCGAGGCCTTCTCGGCCGCCGGGTTCTTCGTCCAGACGCCGTTCGGGCCGCGGAAGTCCGGGATGCCCGAGTCGGTCGAGATCCCGGCGCCGGTGAGCACGACCAGTCGCTCCGCGTCGTGGACCCAGCAGCGCACCAGGTCGAGGTCAGCCAACACGACCCCTCGCCGCGGCTCGGAGGCGCACCCCGATCGGCGAGTACCGCACGATGCTGGTGATGGCGTGGACGCCGTCGCGCCACCCGATCTTCTTGCCCTCGGCGTAGGTGCGGCCTCGGTAGGAGATCCCCACCTCGTAGATGCGCCAGCCGCCCGCCGCGCACTTGGCCGTCAGCTCGGGCTCGATGCCGAAGCGCTCCTCCTCCAGCTCGAAGCTCTGGAGCACCTCCCGGCGGAAGACCTTGTAGCCGGTCTCCATGTCGGTGAGGTTGAGGTTGGTGAAGGCGTTCGACACCAGCGTGAGGAACCGGTTGCCGACGCTGTGCCAGAAGTAGAGGACCCGGTGGGGATGGCCGCTCATGAACCGCGAGCCGAACACCACGTCGGCGTCGTCGGCCAGGAGCGGGGCGAGGAGCGTGGGGTAGTCGGACGGGTCGTACTCGAGGTCGGCGTCCTGCACCAGCACGTAGGGCAGCGACGCCTCGGCGAACCCCCGGCGAAGCGCCGCGCCCTTCCCCCGGTTCTCGGGCTGGCGCAGCAGCCGGACCCGGGTGTCGTCGAGCCGCTCGACCACCTCGATCGACGCATCGGATGAGCCGTCGTCGACGACCAGGACCTCGCCGGTGAAGGGCGAGTCGAGCACCCGCTTCAGCGTGGTGACGATGGTGGCTTCCTCGTTGAAGCACGGCACGACGACCGTGAGCACTGCGTCCTGCATGCCACCAGCCTAGGGAACCTCCTAGGTTCGCCGGGATGCGCCGCCGCCTCTGGCCCCTCGCCGTCGGCGCCGCCGTCCTCGTCGGCGTGGTGCTGCGGCTGGTCGTGCTCGTCGGCCGCTGGGGCACCGTCGACAGCGACGAAGCGGTCGTCGGGCTCATGGCGCGGGGCTTCCGCCACGGGGATTGGCGCGCCTTCTACTGGGGCCAGCACTACGCCGGCACCCAGGAGACGGCGCTGGTCGCCCTGGCTGGTGCGTCCACGGCCGCCCTCAAGCTGGTGCCCGTCGCCCTCAGCGCCGTGGCCGCCGTGCTCACCTGGCGGGTGGGCCGCCGGCTCGTCGACGAGCGCCTGGCCCAGGCCGCCGGGCTCCTGTGCTGGGTCGGGCCCGGTGCCTACGTGTGGTGGTCGACGAAGGAGCGGGGCTTCTACTGGGTGGCGCTCGTCCTCGGCCTCGTGCTCGTCCTTGCCGCCCAGCGCATCGCGGGGGGCGGCCGGTACCTCGACGGCGCCGTGCTCGGCGTGGCCGCCGGCCTCGGGTTCTGGGCCTCGCCCAACGTCTTGTACTTCGCCGTGCCGGCCGGGCTCTGGCTCGTCGCCCGCCGCCCGCCGCCCTGGCGCTGGCTCCTGACCGCCGTGCCGGGCGCCGCCCTCGGCGCCCTCCCCTGGCTCTGGCACAACGTCGGCCACGACTGGCCGTCGCTCGAGCGGCCACCCCAGCCCGAGCACGTCGGCTACCTCGCCGGCATCGGCCGCCTCCTCTGGCACGTGCTGCCGATCGCCCTGAACCTCCGCGTCCCGATCGACGGCGTCTGGGCCGTCCCGGTCGTGGCCACGATCGCCTACCTCGGGCTCGGCGCCGCCGTGCTGCTCCGGCGCCCGCCGACCCTGGTCGCCGCCACCCTCCTCGCCTTCCCGCTCATCTACGCCTGGTTCCCCGGGGCGTGGTTCGTGGGCGAGGGCCGCTACGCCCTGTTCGCCCTGCCGTTCCTCGCCCTGGCCGTCGTCGTCGTGGCCCGTCGGCCCGAGGTGGCGGTCGCGGTCGTCGCCGTCAGCGCCGTGCTCTCGGTCGTCGGCCTCGGTCACATCGGTGCCGAGCAACCCCGCCACCTCGGCGGCGACCTGGCCGCCCTCCGCCGGGCCGGCGTCGACACCGCCTGGGCCGACTACTGGTTGGCGTACCGCATGGCCTTCGTGAGCGGCGGCTGGC
>JAODBP010000079.1 GCA_025464025.1 Actinomycetes bacterium
TCGGGCAGCGGAAAGTCGCTGACGGCGCTCGCGATCATGGGCCTGCTGCCCGACGAGCTGCAGACGACCGGCAGCGCGGCACTCGGCGGCACGGAGCTCGTGGGACTGCCCGAACGAGAGCTCGCGCGCCTGCGCGGCGAGCGCATCGCGATGGTCTTCCAGGAGCCGATGACCGCGCTCGACCCGATGATGCGGGTCGGGTCGCAGGTCGCCGAGGTCGTGCGCCTGCACCGCGACGTCCCGCGGGACGAGGGTCTGGCACGGGCCGAGGAGCTGTTCGCGCTCGTGGGTCTCCCTGCTCCGCGCGAGCGGCTGCGGGCGTATCCGCACCAGCTCTCCGGCGGCCAGCGCCAGCGGGTGCTGATCGCCATGGCGCTCGCGTGCGACCCGTCCGTGCTGATTGCCGACGAGCCGACCACCGCCCTCGACGTCACCGTCCAGGCCCAGATCCTCGACCTCCTCGCCCGCCAGCAGGAGGAGCGGTACATGGCGATGATCCTCGTCACCCACGACCTCGGCGTGGTGGCCGGGCGGGCCGACGAGATCGCCGTCATGTACGCCGGCCAGATCGTCGAGCGGGCGCCGACCCGGGCCCTCTTCGCCGACGTGAAGATGCCGTACACCGAGGCGCTGCTCCGCTCGATCCCTCGCATCGAGGAGCCGAGCCACCGTCGCCTGGCCGCCATCGGCGGGCGGCCCCCGGTGCTGGTCGACCCGCCCGACGGCTGCCGGTTCGCACCGCGCTGCCCCTACGTCCAGGACAAGTGCCGGGAGCAGGCGCCGCCGCTCCGCGAGGCGGCCACGGCCGGGCACGTCTTCCGCTGCTGGTTCCCGATCGGGACGCCGGCCGCGATCCCGGTGGCGGTGGGCTGATGGCCGGCACCGGCACCGCCCACCTGCGGCCCGACGCGCTGCTCACCGTCGAGGAGCTCGAGGTCCGGTTCCCGGCCGGGCGCGGCAAGGTCGTGCACGCCGTGTCCGGCATCAGCCTCGACGTGGTCGAGGGCGAGACGCTCGGCATCGTCGGGGAGTCGGGCTGCGGCAAGTCGACCACCGGCCGGGCCATCCTCCAGATCCCGAAGCCGACGAGCGGACGGGTCGCCTTCCAGGGCATCGACCTGACCACGCTCGACGGCGATGCCCTCCGCCGGACCCGCACGGCCCTCCAGATGATCTTCCAGGACCCGATCTCGTCGCTGAACCCGCGGCGGACGGTCAACGACATCGTCGCCGAGCCGCTCGTCGTGTGGAAGCGGGGCGACGACGAGGAGCGGGCCAAGCTCGTCCGCACCACGCTCGAAGCCGTCGGCCTCGACCCCGACGCCGTCGGCGAGCGCCGGCCCCACCAGCTCTCCGGCGGGCAGTGCCAGCGGGTGTCGATCGCCCGGGCCCTCGTGCTCGAGCCCAAGCTCCTCATCTGCGACGAGCCGGTGTCGGCCCTCGACGTGTCGGTGCAGGCCCAGATCCTGAACCTGCTCGAGGACATGAAGGCCCGCTACGGGCTGACCCTGCTGTTCATCGCCCACGACCTCGCCGTGGTGAAGCACATCAGCGACCGGGTGGCCGTGATGTACCTCGGCAAGCTGTGCGAGATCGGCCCGCCCGACGACCTCTACCGCTCGCCGGCGCACCACTACACCGCGGCCCTCCTGGCCTCGGTGCCGGTCCCGGACCCGACGGTGGACCGGACGCGGGTCGCGATCGAGGGTGAGGTCCCCTCCCCCGTCGACCCACCGAGCGGCTGCCGGTTCCGGACCCGTTGCCCGGCCGCCATCGAGCGCTGCACGACCGAGGAGCCCCAGATCCGTGAGGTCCAGCCCGGCCACTTCGTCGCCTGCCACGTGCCGCTGATCGCCGAGACCGCCGCTACGGTCGCCTCCTCATGGGAGACGCAGCCCTCCGCCTGACCGACGTGGGGGTGACGCGCGACGGGCGCGACATCCTCGGCCCGGTCGACTGGGTGGTGGCGCCCGACGAGCGCTGGGTCGTGCTCGGCCCCAACGGCTCGGGCAAGTCCACGATGGTGAAGATCGCCTCGCTCCAGCTCCACCCGTCGCGCGGCGAGGTCGAGGTGCTGGGCGAGGTCCTGGGCCGGACCGACGTCCGGAAGCTCCGGGAGCGGGTGGGCTACGCCGCCGCCGCGCTGGCCGACATGCTCCGCCCGACGATCACGGCGAGGGACGTCGTCATGACCGCCCGCCACGCCGCCCTGGAACCGTGGTGGCACCAGTACGACGACGCCGACCGGGCCGAGGCCCTCCACCGGCTCGCCCGACTCGGCGTCGCCCACCTCGCCGACCGCGAGTTCGGCACCCTGTCGAGCGGCGAGCGCCAGCGCGTCCTCGTGGCCCGCACCCTCATGGGCGACATCGGCCTCGTGCTCCTCGACGAGCCCAACGCCGGCCTCGACGTCGGAGGGCGCGAGTGGCTGGTCGGCGGCCTCGACGACCTCGCCGCCGACGTCGCCACACCGGCCATGGTGCTCGTGACCCACCACGTCGAGGAGATCCCGCCCTCGTTCACCCACGCTGCGCTCCTGCGCGACGGGCGGTTCCAGGCCGCCGGCCCCATCGAGGAGACGCTCACGGCGGACTCGCTGTCGGCGACGTTCGGGCTTTCCCTCCAGATGGAGCGACGCGGTGGCCGCTGGACAGCGTGGGCGAGCTGAGGCCCGCCAAAA
>JAODBP010000099.1 GCA_025464025.1 Actinomycetes bacterium
CCGCCTGCAACTCCTCGAACGCCTCGGCTGTGAAGTCCGCCATCAGCCCGTACCCTCGTCTCGGAGTGCGTCACACGCTAGGCCGGTGGCGACCGACCCGTACAGGGCGAGTGCTAGGGGCTGACCAGCCGCGCTACTCGATGCGCAGGCCGCTGATGGCCCGGCTGATCACCAGTTGCTGGATCTGCTCGGTGCCCTCGAAGATGTCGAAGATCTTGGCGTCGCGGTGCATGCGCTCGACCGGGTACTCGCGGGTGTAGCCGTAGCCGCCGTGGATCTGGATGGCCCGCTCGGTCACCCACACCGCCGTGCGGCCGGCCTTGAGCTTGGCCATCGAGCCCTCGGCGTTGGTGTAGCCGCCGTTGCCGGCCAGCCACGCCGCCCGCCACACGAGCAGCCGGGCGGCGTCGATCTCGGTGAGCATGTCGGCGAGCATGAAGGCGATCGCCTGGTTCTCGATGATCGCCTTGCCGAACGCCCTGCGGTCCTTGGCGTACTGGAGCGCCTCTTCGTAGGCGGCCCGGGCGACACCGAGCGCCTGGGCACCGACGGCCGGGCGGGTCGCCTCGAACGTGGCCATGGCCGGCTGCTTGGCGCCGGTCTTGGTGCCCTCGCGGGCTCGGGCCAGCTTCTCGTCGAGCTTCTCCTTGCCGCCCAGCAGCATCGAGCCGGGGATGCGGCAGTCGTCGAGCACGACCTCGGCCGTGTGCGACGCCCGGATGCCGTGCTTCTTGTACTTCTGGCCCTGGCTGATGCCCTTGGTGCCTTCGGGGATCAGGAAGGTGGCGTGACCCCGGCTGCCGAGCTTGGGGTCGACGCTGGCGGTGACGACGTGGAGGTGGGCGATGCCGCCGTTGGTGGCCCACGCCTTGGTGCCGTTGAGCACCCACTCGTCGGTGGCCTCGTCGTAGACGGCCTTGGTCTTCAGCGAGCTGACGTCGGAGCCCGCGTCGGGCTCGGACACGCAGAACGAGCCGATCTTCAGGTCCTCCGGCGTGCCGAAGCACTGGGGCACCCACTCCATGACCTGCTCGGGCGTGCCGTTGGCGGCGATGCCGGCGGCAGCCAGTCCGGAGCCGAAGATGGCGAGGCCGATGCCGGCGTCGCCCCAGAACAGCTCCTCCAGCGCGACCGGCATGGTGAGCCCGGTCGGGTCGCCCATGGCGGCCTGGGCGAAGAAGTCGAAGGAGTACAGGCCAATGTTGGCTGCCTCCTGCACGATCTCGTACGGGTACTCCTCCCGCTCGTCCCACTCGTGGGCGGCGGGGCGCACGACGTTCTCGGCGAAGTCGTGGATCCACTTCTGGATCTGGAGCTGGTCCTCGTTGAGGGCGAGGGAGAAGTCAGCCATGGCGCACCTCGGGCGTCGAAGGGGGTGCCGACAAGTTACCCGGCGGTAACACCTTCACGCACCTCGCCCCGAAGTCCTGCCGTCATCACCACCGCGATGACGGCGAGCACGGCGCCGGCGGCGTAGGGGGCGCCGAGCGCCACGTGCCCGAAGAGGAACGTGCCGAAGATCGGGCCGACCACCCGGGCCAGGGCCGAGGCCGACTGCTGGAGCCCGAGGACCCGCCCCCGGCGGTCGTGGCGGGCCCCGCCGGCGACCATCGACGTGAGGGCGGGTGACAGCAGGCCCTGCCCGGCGGTGATGAGCACGAGGGCCACCGACAGCACGCCCCAGTTGTCGGCGACGGCCAGCAGCAGGAACCCGACGACGTTGACGGCCAACCCGCCCCGCACGGTGGCGAGCTCGCCGTAGCGGGCCACCACCGGGTGGACCATGCCGCCCTGGAAGAAGGCGAGGACGAGGCCGATCGCCACGAACACCCCGCTGGTGCCGGCGATGGTGAGGTCGAAGCGCTCGTGGCCGAGGAGGGCGAAGGTGGCCTCGAAGGCGGTGAAGGCGCTGGTGGCCACGAACACGAGGAGGATGAGGCGCTGGGCCCGACCGAGCAGGGGCTCGCGGTCGGCCGCGGGCGGCGGCGCCGGGACCGGCGCAGTGGGCCGGGTCTCGGGCAGGCGACGGATGGCGACGAGGGCGTTGGCGCCGGCGATGGCGGCGGCCACGAAGAACGGCAGGTGGCGGCCCTCGAGTGCGGCCAGGCCGCCGATGGCCGGGCCGATCACGAAGCCGATCCCGAAGGCGGCGCCGAGCAGGCCGATCAGGCGGGCCCGCTGCCCCGGCTCGGCCATGTCGGTGACGGCGGCGTGGGCCGTCGAGACGCTGCCCCCGGAGATGCCGTCGATGATCCGGCCCAGGAACAGCACCCACAGGGAGCCGGCCACGCCCATGAGCAGGCTGCCGACGGCCGTGCCGGCCAGGGAGATGACCAGCACCGGCTTGCGCCCGACCCGGTCGGAGAGCCTCCCCATGATGGGAGCGAAGATCAGCTGCATCAGCGAGAAGACGGCGACGAGCAGGCCGATGGTGACCTTGCTGCTCGTGAAGTCCTCGGCGTAGAGCGGGAGGATCGGGAGCACGATGCCCCACCCGACGAGGTCGATGGCCACGCTTGTCCAGATCGTCCCGAACCCGGGCGGCAGCGGGGGGCGCTCGGATCGCTGACGCCTCACGAGGGGAGTCGACCGGAGGGATCGGGCGTCGTCAAATCGCAACCGTCGCCAGAAGGAGGCAGCCGGGTTCGGGTCGAAGAGTAGGGCGCCGCACACGGCACGTGGACGGCAACCCCGTGCGGTGGGAGGACACCGATGCTCAGTGACGCCGTGCTCGTGGACCGGGTCGTCGCCGGCTTCGACGATGCGTTCGACGAGCTGTACCGGCGCCACGCCACCGCGGCCTGGCGCCTGGGCCAGGCGGTGTCCGGCAACGTCCACGACGCCGCCGACGCCGTGGCCGAGGCCTTCGCCCGCGTCCTCCTGGCCGTCCGGGCCGGCAAGCTGGCCGACGGCAGCGCGTTCCGGCCCTACCTCCTGGCCGCGACCCGCAACGCCGCCCTCGACGGGCTCCGCCGCCGGGGCCGCACCCGGTCCGACGACGGGCTCGACGCCGTGGCCGCCACCGCCACCGGCCCGGCCGAGACCGCCACGCAGGTGGCCGACGCCGCCCTCGTGGCCGAGGCCTTCCGCAACCTGCCCGAGCGCTGGCGGTCGGTCCTCTGGCTGACCGAGGTCGAGGGCATCCCCACCAAGGACGCCGCCGACCAGCTCGGCCTCTCCCCCAACGGCACCGCCCAGCTCGCCGTCCGGGCCCGGGCCGGCCTCCGGGAGCGGTACCTCCAGGCCCACCTCAAGGGCGACGTCCGCCCGACCTGCCGCTTCACCGTCGAGCACCTCGGTGCCTACGTCGGCGGGGCCATCTCGCCCCGTGACCTCGCCAAGGTCGACCAGCACCTCGCCGGCTGCGCCACGTGCACGGCCCGCAAGGAGGAGCTGGAGGACCTGGGCACGCCCCTTCGCCACCTCGCACTTCCCATCCCACTCGCACTTGGCGCGTTCAGCGCAGAAAGGGTGCACGCCGTGCTCACCGCATCGTCCTCCAGCCTCCCCACGGGGAGCCTCGCCGCCCGAGCCATCCAGCTGGCCAAGGAGCCCACGCCCTTCATGCGCAAGGCCGCCGGGGCGTCCGCCGCCGGTGTGCTCGCCCTCGGCCTGCTCGCCCTGCCGTTCGCCTCCAGCGACAAGGGCGTGAAGGGCCTGAGCGAGTCGAACGGCCAGAGCGCCGCGGCTCCGGCCGTGGCCGAGCTGCCCGCCGCCACGCTCGACACCCCGGCCGGGTCGTACGCGATGCCGAGCACGGCCGGGAGCACCACGTCGATCGACCGGCGGGCCTTCACCGCCCCCCACGGCTCGGCGACGAAGCCGGCGACGAAGCCGGCCACCAAGCCGTCCCAGTCGGCCCCGCCGGCGGCGACCAAGCCCGACCAGCCGTCGAACCCGATCACCGACCTGCTCGGCCCCGTGCTGGGCCCGATCCTGCCCGGCGGGACCGCACCGTCGTCGGTCAACCTCGGCCTCAACCTCGGCGGCCACGACCTCGGCGTGGGCGTCGGCGGCTCGGGCGCCGGCATCGAGGCCGACGACACCGTGGTGGGCACGCCCGACCCGGTCACCCCCACGTCGCCGGGCGCAGTCGTGCAGGTGGGCCCGGTCACCGTGCCCGTGCCACTGCCCCTCCCCTAGAGCGAACCCCACACCGATGCCGGGCCGAACGGCCCGGCATCGTCGCGTTCAGGGGAAGAACAGCGCCGAGAGGACGCCTGGCCTGGTCCCGCCCCGAAGCGGACGGCGACCCGGACCAACGTGGATCCGTCGCGCCGGCCTGCGTCGTCCGCCGGGGCGGGACCAGGTCAGGCGGCCGAAGGCTCGAGCTCGCGGCCTCGGCCGCCGCACGCGAAGCCATCTCGGCACGCGCCGAAGGCGCCCCAAGGACGATGGCTCAGACCACAGTGAGCGTCGACACCGCGAGCAGGCGGCCGTCGGCCCCGGTGTCGCGCACCAGCACCTCGACGAGGGCCCGGCCGTCGGCGAGGGCGAGGAGGCGGGGCTCGGCGCGCGCCGGCCCGACCCGACCGGGGGCGAGGAACCGGACGAGCTGGCTGCACACCCGCCCGGGCCGACCGAGGGCGGCCGAGCCGGCGGTCTCGGCGGCCGCGTCGACCAGGCAGGCCGTGGCGCCGCCGTGGAGGATGCCCCAGGGGTTGCGCACCCCGTCGACGATGTCGATCTCGACCGATCCGTCCTCCCCCGGGCGCAGGCCGAGGTGCTCGGCGAGCGGGCGCCGCCCGCTCGCGGTCGCCCCGTGGCGGCGCACCTCGCCGATCGGCATCTGGAGGATCACCGGATCGAACTCGAAGGGGAACGGGCGACACGTCACCGTGCCCCCGCCGACCGCTTCGCCGCGGCCGTCGTCGTGGAGCGAGAAGCGGGCGACCGCCGTGGTGGCCCCGGCCCGCACCACCTCGGCCTCGACCCGCAGCGGTCCGTCGACCACCGGCGCCACCAGGTGGCAGTCGAGGTCGGTCGTCACCACCCACAGGTCCCAGTCGACCACGGCCAGCCCGAGCGCCTGCCCGGTCGCCACGTCGACGGCGTAGGCCGCCGCGCCCATCCGCAGCGCGCCGCCGGCGTCGCACAGGTCGTCGCGCACGTCGAGGACGGTCGACACCGTCCGCTCACCGGTGCGGGTGGACGTGGTGCCGAAGTGGTCGGCGAGCTGGCGGGAGACGGGTCGGGACACGGCCGGTCAGTCTGGCCGAGGCGTCAGGCCCGGCGGATCTTCGTGCCCTCGGCGGTGTCCTCGACCACCCAGCCCAAGGCGACGAGCTCGTCGCGGGCGGCGTCGGCCGCGGCCCAGTCCTTGGCCGCCCGGGCCTGGTCGCGCCGGGCGACGATCGCTTCAGCACCGGCATCGACCTCGTCGGCCGCGTCCTCCAGCTCGAGGCCGACGGCCCGGCTCAGGTCGCGCACGGTGGCGGCCAGGACCGCCGCCCGGTCGCGGTCGCCCGCGGCCAGCGCGGTGTTGCCCTCGGTGACCGCCTTGAACACGACCGACATGGCAGCCGGCGACTGGAGGTCGTCGTCCATGGCGGCGCGGAACTCGGCCACCATCGCCGCGTCCGGCTCGCCGTCGAGGTCGGCCGTGTTGCGGGCGAAGGTGTCGAGCCGGTTGAGCGAGGTGACGGCCCGCTCGGTGGTCTCGGGCGTGACCTCGAGCGGCGAGCGGTAGTGGGCCTGGAGCACGAGCAGGCGGTAGGCCCGCTTGTCGACCCGCTCGAGCAGGTCGACCAGCGTCGTGAAGTTGTTCAGCGACTTCGACATCTTCTCGCCACCGGACGTGATGAAGGCGTGGTGGGTCCAGTGGTGGGCGAAGTCGCGGCCGAGGGCCACGGCCTGGGCCCGCTCGTTCTCGTGGTGCGGGAACGTGAGGTCCATCCCGCCGGTGTGCAGGTCGAAGCCGTCGCCGAGCAGGTCGAGCGACATCACGACGCACTCGGTGTGCCAGCCGGGCCGCCCGTCGCCCCACGGCGAGGACCACGACGGCTCGCCCGGCTTGGCCTTCTTCCAGAGCGCGAAGTCGAGCGGCGAGCGCTTCTCGTCGTTGGCCTCGACCCGGGCCCCGGAGCGGAGCGAGTCGAGGGGCTGGCGGGCCAGCAGCCCGTAGCCGTCGACCTGGTCGACCTGGAGGTATACGCCGTCGGAGGTCTCGTAGGCCAGGCCCTTGTCGGCCAGCTCGCCGACCATCGCGACCATGCCCTCGATGTACTCCGTGGCGTGCGGCGTGTCGGTGGGGCGGAGGGCGCCGAGGCGGTCCATGGCGTCCCACCACACGCCCTCGAACTCCTGGGCCAGCTCGCCTTCGGTGACGCCCCGCTCCCCCGCCCGCTCGATGATCTTGTCGTCGACGTCGGTGATGTTGGAGACGTGGCGCACCTCGAGGCCGGTCCACTCGAGGTAGCGGCGGAGCACGTCGTAGGTGAGCACCGAGCGGCCGTGACCGATGTGGGGCACGTCGTAGACGGTGGGGCCGCAGACGTACAGCGACACCTTCCCGGGCTCGCGCTGGGCGAGCTCGCGGACCTGGCCGGTGGCGGTGTCGTGCAGGCGGATCACGTCACAACGGTAATGGGGTGGGTCACCTCGCCCGGTACCGTTTGCGGCCATGGCCGAAGTCCCCGAGAAGCCGTCGCTCGACGGTCTTGAAGCGAAGTGGTCCGCCCGCTGGGAGGCGGACGGCACGTTCCGCTTCGACCGCACGAAGGCGCGGGACGAGGTGTACGCCATCGACACGCCGCCGCCCACGGTCAGCGGGTCGCTCCACGTCGGCCACGTGTTCTCGTACACGCACACCGACACCATCGCCCGCTTCCAGCGCATGCGGGGCCGCGAGGTCTTCTATCCCATGGGGTGGGACGACAACGGTCTGCCCACCGAGCGCCGGGTGCAGAACTACTACGGCGTCCGCTGCGACCCGACGGTGCCGTACGACCCGTCGTTCACGCCGCCGGAGACGCCCGACCCGAAGCAGCAGATCCCGGTCTCCCGCCGGAACTTCGTCGCCCTCTGCGAGCAGCTCACGGCCGAGGACGAGCAGGTCTTCGAGGACCTGTGGCGCATGGCCGGGCTGTCCGTCGACTGGAACCTCCAGTACGCCACCATCGACCAGCGGGCCCAGCGCGTGGCCCAGCGGGCCTTCCTCCGCAACCTGGCCCGGGGCGAGGCCTACACCACCGACGCGCCCACCCTGTGGGACGTCGACTTCCGCACGGCCGTGGCCCAGGCCGAGCTCGAGGACCGCGAGCTGCCCGGCGCCTACCACCGCATCGGCTTCCCGCGCTCGGACGGCGGCGAGCCGGTGTTCATCGAGACCACGCGCCCCGAGCTGATCCCGTCGTGCGTGGCCCTCGTGGCCCACCCCGACGACGAGCGCTACCAGCCGCTGTTCGGCTCGACCGTCACCACGCCCCTGTTCGGCGTCGAGGTGCCGGTGCACCCGCACACCCTGGCCGACCCGGAGAAGGGCTCCGGCATCGCCATGATCTGCACGTTCGGCGACACCACCGACGTGACGTGGTGGCGCGAGCTCGACCTGCCGACCCGGGCCGTCATCCAGCGCGACGGTCGGTTCCAGCAGTCGCAGCCCGAATGGATCGAGTCCGGGCCCTGGGACGAGCTGGCCGGCAAGACGGCGAAGCAGGCCCAGCGGATCATCGTCGAGCTGCTCACCGCCTCGGGCGACCTCGTCGGCGAGCCCAAGCCGATCACCCACCCGGTGAAGTTCTACGAGAAGGGTGACCGCCCGCTCGAGATCGTCACCAGCCGCCAGTGGTACATCCGCAACGGCGGCCGCGACGCGTCGATCCGGGAGGCGCTGCTCGAGCGGGGCCGCCAGCTCGACTGGCACCCCGACTACATGCGCCACCGCTTCGAGCACTGGGTCGAGGGCCTCAACGGCGACTGGCTCGTCAGCCGCCAGCGGTTCTTCGGCGTGCCGATCCCGATCTGGTACCCGGTCGGCGCCGACGGCGAGCCGGTGTGGGACGAGCCGATCATCCCCGACGAGTCGACCCTCCCGGTCGACCCCCAGGGCGACGCGCCCCCCGGCTTCGACGAGTCGCAGCGGGGCCAGGTCGGCGGCTTCGTCGGCGACGCCGACATCATGGACACCTGGGCCACCTCGTCGCTCACCCCGCAGATCGCGTGCGGGTGGGAGGACGACCCCGACCTGTTCAGCCGGACCTTCCCGATGGACCTGCGCCCGCAGGGCCACGACATCATCCGCACCTGGCTGTTCTCCACCGTCGTGCGCTCGCACCTCGAGCACGACTCACTGCCGTGGACCGACACCGCCCTGTCGGGGTGGATCCTCGACCCCGACCGCAAGAAGATGTCGAAGTCGAAGGGCAACGTGGTCACGCCCCTCGCCCTGCTCGAGGAGCACGGCACCGACGCCGTCCGCTACTGGGCCGCGCGCGGCGGGCCGGGCACCGACACCGCGTTCGACACCGGGCAGATGAAGATCGGCCGGCGCCTGGCCATCAAGCTGCTCAACGCCTCGAAGTTCGCCATCAGCCTCGGCGCCATGCCCGGGGGCACCGTCACCGAACCGCTCGACCTGTCGATGCTGGCCCAGCTCTCCCAGGCCGTGGCCGACGCCACCGCCGGGTTCGAGGGCTACGACTACACCCGGGCCCTCGACCGCACCGAGTCGTTCTTCTGGCGCTTCTGCGACGACTACGTCGAGCTGGTCAAGGGCCGGGCCTACGGCGAGGGCGCACCCGCCGAGTCGGCCAAGGCCGCCCTCGGGATCGCCCTGTCCACCCTGCACCGGCTGTTCGCCCCGTTCCTACCGTTCGTCACCGACGAGGTGTGGTCGTGGTGGCAGGAGGGCTCGGTCCACCGGGCGCCCTGGCCGGTCACCGGTGAGCTGCCCGAGGGCGGCGCCCCCGCCCTCTTCGACGTGGCGGCCCAGGTCCTCACCGAGGTCCGCCGGGCCAAGACCACGGCGAAGCGCTCACTGAAGGCCGACGTCACCTCGATCGTCGTCACCGGCCCCGACCTCGATGCCGTCCGGGCGGCCGAGGCCGACATCCGCGACGCCGGTCGGGTCGCGGCCGTGTCCTACCTCGACGGCCCCGAGCTCTCGGTCGAGGTCACCCTCGCCCCGGAGGAGCCCGCTCCCTAGGTAGCGAGTCCAGCGTTGTGTGCAGTTGCCCTCGCATGTCGAGGTCAAGTGCACACAACCCTGACGGCGGGTGAGGGAGTGGGCACCTCATGGCCCCAGCGGCGAAGGACGGCCGGGCGTCGCTCATGCACGAGCAGATGATGCCGCGGCTCGTCGAGCTCCTGACCGAGAACGTCAGAAGATCTCGTGCTCGACGGTGTAGAAGATCGAGCACCGGGCGAAGTCGAGGAACGTCGACTCGTCCTGGAGCAGGCGCTTCCCGGCCTCGATCGACGCCTCGGTCGACGGGCCGCCGGCCACGTCGTCGAACCACACCTCGGTGATGCCGTCGTAGGGCTCGCCCGAACCCCGGCTGGCCCGCACCGCGTCGTTCGCCGGCGTGTCGAGCGTGTGGCTCTGGACGTAGCGCCGCATCGACGGGATCGCCTCCCGCAGCGAGCGCACCAGCTTCCCGTGGTCCTCCAGCCAGTAGCGCTGGAACTCCTCGCGGGTGAGGTCGGGGTTGCGGGTGCAGCAGAACACGAGCTTCACCATCAGCGGCCTGCCTTCAGGTCGTCGAGCTCGCGCTCGAACACGGGGAAGAACACCTCGCCGTTCGGGAGCAGCCAGAACTGGTTGGCCCGGATCGCGTCGACGACCATCCGGCCCGCATCGTCGGACGGGATGCCGGCATCGGTGTAGGCGAGGATCGAGTCCCACGCCGCCTCCACCTCGGGCGCCATCGTGACCTCGCGGGGCACGCCCCCCGGCCCGGTGTTCTGGAGCTGGGTGGTGATCTCGGTGACCACCGCGCCCGGGCAGACCAGGGTGACGCCGACCTTGGCGCCCTTGAGGGCCAGGTCGGCCTTGAGCGCCTTCGACAGGCCGACGACGGCGTGCTTCGTCGTGCAGTACGGCCCGTGCACCGTCGCCGGCATGAGGCCGCCGGCCGACGACACGTTCACCACGTGGCCCTCCGGCTCGGCCAGCAGGTGGGGCAGGAAGGCCCGGATGGCGTGCACCGGGCCCCAGAGGTTGACGCCCATGACCCACTCCCAGTCCTCCCGGGAGATCTCCCAGAGGTAGCCCGGGGCGAAGACGCCGGCGTTGTTCACCAGCACGTGCACGGCGCCGAAGGCCTCCAGCGTGGCGTCGGCCAGGTGCTGCACGGCGGCCTCGTCGGCCACGTCGGTGGGCACACCCAGCACCTCGGCACCGGTGGCCCGCAGCTCGTCGACCGCGCCCGCCAACCGCTGCTCGTTCTGGCTGGCCAGCACCACCCGCATGCCCTCGGCGGCGAACGCCCTGGCGATCGACCGCCCGATGCCGGTGCTGGCGCCGGTCACGACCGCGACGCGGCCTCCAAGTTGCTCCATGCCTCCGTCGTAGCAGGCGGGGTGGCCAGCGCGTCGAAGCGAGCGGCCATCCGGCGGGCCACGGCGGCGCCGAGCGAGGTCGAGTCGAGCATGCCGTGGAAGGCCCGGGCCGGGATCGAGATCACCGTCGCCGGGGTGGCGGCCACGACGTCGACCCACGACGGGGCGCCGAGCACGATCTCGGCCTCGCACGCCGCCTCGCCGGCCGCGACCAGGCCGACGGGCTGGCCGCCCCGGCGCAGCTCGAGCGAGCCCTCGGCCACGACCCACACCCAGCGGGCGTGGACGCCCTGCTGCTGGAGGCGGGCACCGGGCTCGACCGTGACCCAGTCGGCGTGCCGGCTCAGCGCCTTGCGCACCTCGGGGGTCAGGCCGCCGAACCACTCGACGGGGGCCAGGTCGTCCCACGGTTGGGACCAACCTCTACTTCTTCTGGACAACCTCATGATTCTGAAGTTAGCATCAGAACCTGTCAGGTTGTCAATCGAAATTGCAGGAGGCCTCCTACGATGGGCGTGATGACCACCCGGCGGTCCTATCGGCAGCTCTGCGGCCTGGCGGCCGCCCTCGACGTGGTCGGCGAGCGGTGGACGATGCTCATCGTCCGCGACCTCTCGCTCGGCCCCCGGCGCTACGGCGAGCTGCTCGAAGGGCTCCCCGGCATCGGCGAGGGGCTCCTGGCCCAGCGCCTCCGCCACCTCGAGGCCGAGGAGCTGGTGCAGCGCACGTTCTCGACCGACGTCGGTGCCGTCGTCTACGAGCTCACCGAGGCCGGCCACGACCTCTGGGCCGCCATGGTCCCCCTCGCCGCCTGGGGCCTCCAGCGCGTCGGCCCGATCGACGACGAAGACGTGCGGGCCGACTGGCTGGCCGTCGCCGTCCAGGCCCGGTACGAGCCGAGCCGCTCGGTCGGCCTCCACGAGACCTACGAGATGCGGATCGACGACGAGCCGTACACGATCACCGCCAACGACGGCTCGATCACCGTCGAGCGGGGTGAGGCCACCGACCCGGCGGTGCGCGTCACGCTCGACCTCGACACGGTCATGCAGATCGGCATCGGCCAGCTCACCGTCGCCGGCGCCCGCGAAGCCGGTCTCACCAAGCTCGAGGGCACCCCCGAGGCCATCACCCGCTACGGCACGCTCCTCCGCGGCCTCCAGTAGGGGGCCCTAACCGCCTTCCGGGGGCGTGGCCAGGGGCGAGACGACGGGGACCTGGATGCCGGCGGCCTGGAAGGCGTTGGTGATCTCCTGGCGCAGGGCCCGGAGCACCGAGTCCTGGTTGCCCGGGCGGGTCTTCACCACCAGGCGGATGGTGATGCCGGTGGCGCCCATGCCCTGCACGCCCCACACCTCGGGCTCCTCCAGGATCGACGCCGCCCACCGCTCGTCGTGCCAGACGGCGTCGGCCACGTCCTTGATCACCGACTGGGCCACGCTCACGTCGGTGCCGTGGGCGACCTGGATGTCGAGCACGGCGCGCGACCACTCCTGCGACTTGTTGCCGATGCGCTTGATCTCGCCGTTGGGGATGTGCCACACCGTCCCCTGCACGTCGCGCAGGCGGGTCGTGCGCAGGCTCAGGCCCTCGACCACGCCCGACGCCTCGCCGGCGTCGATCGAGTCACCCACGCCGAACTGGTCCTCGATGAGCATGAAGAAGCCGGAGAGGAAGTCGCGCACCAGCGTCTGGGCGCCGAAGCCGACCGCCACGCCGACGATGCCGGCACCGGCCAGCAGCGGCCCGAGGCTGATCTCGAACTCGCCCAGGACCGTGAGCCCGGCCACCGTCCAGATCACCACCCGGCCCAGGCTCTTGAGCACGGCAGCCAGGGTCTCGGCCCGCTGGTGGGCCCGGTCGCCGAGTGCACCGGTGGCCAGCAGCGACGCCACCTCGCCGGGCTCGCCCACGCCCCGCTTGATCGACGAGCGCTCGATGCCGTCGACGAACTTGCGGATGGCGGTCGACAGGACCCGGCTGGCGATGCCGGCCAGGACGAGGATGAGGATGATCTTGAGGGGCCGGGCGATCAGCCAGTCGGAGGCACGGGCGAGCACGTCGTTGTGGGTCTGCCGGAAGACGAAGAGGCAGGCAGCGCCGGCGTTGTCGCCGCACGCCGCGGTCTCCTCCCGGGTGACGGCGGCGAGGATCGGCACCAGCCCCTGCATGGCCGGACACCGTAGAGGGGAGAAGTCCGCCGATGGGCAACGGCGAGCAGCGGGTGGAGCTGCCGCCCCGACCGACCAGCGCGGCCGAGGCACGGCGCTTCGTCGCGAAGGCGCTGCGATCGGTGGAGCCCTCGGTGCGGGAGGTCGGCGTGCTCCTGGCCAGCGAGCTCGTCACCAACGCCCTGCTCTACGCCCAGGGCCGCATCGTCGTGCGGGTCACACCGGTCGAGCACGCCTGGCGGGTCACCGTCCACGACGGCAGCTCCACCGACATCCGGCCCCGTCAGGTGGGCATCGAGGCCACCTCGGGCCGGGGCCTCGCCCTCGTCGAGCAGCTCTCCACGTCGTGGGGCGTCGACCACGACGACGGCCGGGGCAAGGAGGTCTGGTTCGAGGTGCCCAGGACCTAGGCCCGGTGGGCGGGCATCATGGAGGGGTGACGCCGCTGGCCAAGGGGATGCTCCTCGTCGCCACGCCGCCCCTGGTCGACCCGAACTTCGACCGGACGGTGGTGCTCCTGCTGGAGCACGGTGACGGCGGTGCCGTCGGCGTGGTGCTCAACCGGCCGAGCGACACCCGGGTCGCCGAGGCGCTCCCGGGCTGGGAGCTGCTGGCCGCCGAGCCCAGCACGGTGTTCGTCGGCGGCCCGGTCTCCGAGGACGCCGCCATCGCCCTCGGCGCCGCCCGCCGCCCAGACCCCGGCTCGGGCTTCATGGCCGTGGTCGGTGAGGTCGGCACGATCGACCTGCACCGCAACCCCGACGACGTGTGGGACGACATCGCCGCCGTCCGGATCTTCGCCGGCTACGCCGGGTGGGGGCCGGGCCAGCTCGAGGACGAGCTGGCCAACCACGCCTGGGTGGTCCTCCCGAGCGAGGCCGACGACGTGATGGGCCCGCCCGAAGACCTGTGGCGCCGGGTCCTGCGCCGCCAGGGCGGGACGACGGCCTGGCTGGCCAACGCCCCCGCCGATCCCTCGGTCAACTAGGCCCCCGCGGTCAACGAGGCCGGCGCCTCGGTGAACTGGGTGCGGTGCAGGTCGGCGAAGCGGCCGCCGAGGGCGAGGAGCTCGGCGTGCGTGCCCCGCTCGACGATCTCGCCGTCCTCCACCACCAGGATCAGGTCCGCAGCTCGGACCGTCGACAGGCGGTGGGCGATCACCAGGGCGGTGCGACCGCTGAGGGCGGCGGCCAGGGCCTCCTGCACGGCGACCTCGGACTCCGAGTCGAGGTGGGCGGTGGCCTCGTCGAGGATCACCACGCGGGGGCGGGCCAGCAGCAGCCGGGCGATCGTGAGCCGTTGGCGCTCCCCGCCCGAGAGCCGGTAGCCCCGCTCGCCCACCACCGTCTCCAGGCCGTCGGGCAGCGACCGCACCAGGTCGTCGAGCCGGGCGCTGGTCAGCGCGGCCCACACCTCGTCGTCAGACGCGTCCGGTGCGGCGTAGGCCAGGTTGGCCCGGATGGTGTCGTGGAAGAGGTGCCCGTCCTGGGTCACGACGCCCACGGCGGCGCGCACGTCGTCGAACGACAGGTCACGCACGTCGATGCCCGAGAGCCGCACCGAGCCCTGGTCGACGTCGTAGAGCCGCGGCACCAGCGAGGCGATCGTCGACTTCCCGGCCCCGGATGGCCCGACCAGGGCCACGAGCTGGCCCGGCTGCACCTCGAACGACACGTCGTGCAGCACCTCCTGGCCGGCCCGGTCGTCGAGCACGGCGACCTCCTCGAGCGACGCCAGCGACACCTGGTCGGCCGACGGGTAGCGGAAGCGCACGCCCGTCAGCTCGACCGACACCGGGCCGTCGGGCAGCGGCACCGGGTCAGGTCGCTCCTCGATGAGGGGCTGGATGTCCAGGACCTCGAACACCCGCTCGAAGCTCACCAGCGCCGTGACCACGTCCAGCCGAGCGGTGGCCAGGGCGGTGAGCGGGGCGTAGAGCCGCCCGAGCAGGAGCGCCATGGTGACGACGGTGCCCGGCTCGAGCGTGCCGTCCAGGGCCAGGTGGCCACCGAGGCCGTAGATGAGGGCGAGGGCCAGGCCGGAGACGAGCGTGAGAGCCCGGATGAACACCTCGGCCGACATCGCCGAGCGCACGCCGATGTCGCGGACCCGCGCCGCCCGGTGGCCGAACTCCCGGGCCTCGGCGTCCGGGCGACCGAACAGCTTCACCAGCGTGGCGCCGGGCGCCGAGAACCGCTCGGTCATCTGCGACGTCATGGCCGCGTTGTGCTCGGCCGCCTCCCGCTCGAGCAGGCCGACCCGGGCGCCGACCCGCCGGGCCGGGATGACGAAGACCGGGAGCAGCAGGACCGCCACCAGCGTCACCTGCCACGACAGGCGGAGCATCACGCCGAGGGTGAGCACCAGGGCGATGACGTTGGTGACGACGCCCCCGAGGGCCGAGGTGAACGCCCGCTGGGCGCCGATGACGTCGTTGTTGAGCCGGCTGACCAGGGCGCCGGTGTGAGTCCGGGTGAAGAAGGCGATCGGCATGCGCTGGACGTGCTCGAACACACGGCGACGCAGGTCGAGGATCAGGTCCTCGCCCAGGCGCGACGAGTACACCCGCTCGAGGAAGGCGACGACCGCCTCGGCCGTGGCCACGACGGCGAGGAGGACGGCGAGGCCGACGACCCCGCGGTGCTCGACGATGGCGTCGACCGCCTGGCCGGCAAGGATCGGCGACAGCACGCCGAGGCCGGCGGCGACGGTGGCCAGCACGAGGAACAGGACGATCGTCCGCCCGTGGGGCCGGGCGAAGGTGGCCACCCGCCGCCAGGTGTTCCGCCGGACGGCTCGCCGGCGGTCGCTCCCCTGCATGGCGCTGTGCAGCGCCATCCACGTGTTCATCTCGCTCATTGGTGCACCGCCAACGTCGAGCGGTACGTCGAGCCGATACTGCCCCGGGGTGCACCAATGAGCGGTTCGGCGCCAGAGCGCCTCACAAAGCCTGTGCTCATGATTCGCTCGCTGCGCTCGCTCATGGCGAGGAAGCTAGAGGTTCAAGTTGACTTCAAGTCAAGGGGTTTCCGTACGCCTCGCGGAGGGTGGCGACGACGGCGGCGTGGTAGGCGGCCGACTCCTCGGGGATGAGCTTCGCCATCATCTGCGAGCCGTGGAACTGGCCGTCCCACCGGGTGGCCTGGACTGGCACGCCGGCCTCGGCCAGGCGGCGGGCGTAGGCCTCGCCCTCGTCGCGGAGCGGGTCGAGCTCGGCCGTCATGACCACGGCCGGCGGGAGGCCGCTGAGGTCATCGGCCAGGAGCGGCGATGCGTACGGGTTCGTCGCGTCGGCCGGGTCGGCGAGGTAGTAGCTGGTGTACTGCTCGATGCTGTGGGTCGTCAGCAGGAAGCCGACGCCGTTGCTCCGCACCGACTCCTGGCTCATCGTGAGGTCGGTGACCGGGATCTCCAGCACCTGGAGGATGATCGACGGGCCACCCCGGTCCCGGGCCATGAGCGACACCACGGCGGCCAGGTTGCCGCCGGCGCTGCCCCCGCCGACCGAGATCCGGGTGGTGTCGATGTCGAGGTCGGCGGCGTGGTCGACGACCCACGTCAGGGCGGTGAAGCAGTCCTCGGCCGGCACGGGGAACTTGACCTCCGGGGCCAGGCGGTAGTCGACCGAGGCGACGATGCAGCCGGCGCCCACGGCCGTGGCCCGGCACGAGGCGTCGGACATCTCGAGGTTGCCGAGCCAGAAGCCGCCGCCGTGGAAGTAGACGTGGCACGGGAACGGGCCGACGCCCTCGGGCACGTACACCCGCACGGCGATCTCCCCGCCGTCGACGGCGACGCGGTGCTCGTGCTGCTCCTTCACCGGCGGTCCGTCGTCCTGGGTGGCGCCGAAGCTCATCGCCATCATGGCGTGGGCGTTGTCGCGGGCCTCGGCCACCGACAGGCCCTCGGGCGGCGGGGGCGAGGCGTTGACCGCGTCGAGGATCACCTGGAGACCGGGCAGCACGGGCATGGGGCGAACCTACGTCGCCCGGCGAGCGCCCTGCCGGCTGGTGCAGAATCACGGCTCACGCAACCAGCAGGGGGGATCTGTGGAGTTCGGACTCTTCATCCAGGGCTACGACCCGGCGTTCCGACGGGGGAACGACCCGGTCGAGGCGGAGCACAAGGCGTTCATGGACGAGCTCGCCGCCGTCGTGGCCGCCGACAAGGCCGGGTTCAAGTACGTCTGGGTGACGGAGCACCACTTCCTCGACGAGTACTCCCACCTCTCGGCCAACGACGTCATCTGCGGCTGGCTGGCGCACGCCACCGAGAACATCCACATCGGTTCCGGGATCATGAACCCGCTGCCCCAGGTGAACCACCCGGCCAAGGTCGCCGAGCGCGTCGCCATGCTCGACCACCTGTCGAACGGCCGCTTCGAGTTCGGCACCGGTCGCGGCGCCGGCAGCCACGAGATCCTCGGCTTCCTCCCCGGCATGACCGACCTCACCGGCACCCGGGAGATCTGGGAGGACGTGATCGCCGAGTTCCCGAAGATGTGGCTCCAGGACACCTACGAGGGCTACGACGGCAAGTTCTGGTCGCTGCCGCCGCGCAAGATCCTGCCCAAGCCGTACAAGGCCCCGCACCCGGCCATGTGGTACGCCGCCGGCAACTCGTCGAGCTGGGAGATGGCGGCCCTCAAGGGCCTCGGCATCCTCGGCTTCTCGGTGCAGGACTTCGAGGGCCTGAAGCCGGTGCTCGACTCGTACAAGAACGCCATCACCCGGGCCGAACCGATCGGCGCGTTCGTGAACGACAACGTGATGATCACGACCGCGGCCGCCGTCAACGAGGACGAGAAGACGGCCGTCGACCAGTACGTGGCCAGCCGCCCCATGTACCTGGTGAGCAACGTGTTCCGCTACCACGACACGTTCCCGCACCCCGAGGGCACGCCGAAGTGGCCGGACACCATCCCGGACGTCGACGCCGAGGGCGTGAAGTTCATGATGGAGTCGGGCGGCGCCATGGTCGGCAACCCCGACCAGGTCCTGGCCGCGTGCCAGAAGTGGGCCGACGCCGGCGTCGACCAGCTCTCGCTCGGCATCGGGCCCCAGCCGCTGGAGGAGACGCTCGAGACGATCCGCCTCTTCGGCGAGCACATCATCCCGAAGCTCGACAAGGACAAGGTGCACAGCACCGACCGCTACAAGCAGGCGGCGCTCAAGAAGTAGCCGAACTGGCGATGGATGGTGGACACATCTGTCCACCATCCATCGCCGGTTCGATGCAGGTCAGGGCTCGAACGGACCCTTGCCCATCTGGTCGCGGACGGTGACCACGGGCGGGTTGGTGAGCAGGCGGCGCTGCCAGTTGGCGCCGTCGACGACGAGCGTGTGGCCGGAGATGAACCGGGCGTAGGGCGAAGCCAGGAACGTGGCCGCCCACCCCAGCTCCTGGCGCTGGCCCACGCGCAGCGCCGGCTGGCAGATGTCCTTGTCGTTGGTGCGCTGCAGGTTGCCCTGGATGTCGGCCGTCATGTCCTCGTGGGGGAACAGGCCCGGCACCAGGCCGTTGACCTGGATCCCGTACGGGCCCCACTCGACGGCGAGCGTCTCGGTCATGTTCTTGATGCCGGCCTTGGCCGCCGCGCTGTGGGCGAAGCCGGGACCGCCGGTCCAGGCGTAGGACGCGCCGACGTTGATGATCGAGCCCGGCGTGGCCGCCTCGAGGTGGCGGCGACCGAACTCGCGGGTCACGAAGAACGTGCCGTTCAGCGTGATGTCGATCACCGTGCGCCAGGCGTTGGGCGACATGTCCTCAGCCGGCACCGGGAAGTTGGCCGCCGCGTTGTTGACCAGCACCTGGGGCATCCCGAACGCCTCGGTCGCGGCGTCGAACATGGCGCTGATCGACTCGGGGTCGCGGATGTCGCACGTGACCGTGAGGACCGGGGCGCCGAGCGCCTCCATGGCCTCCTTGCCGGCGGCCAGGTGCTCGTCCTTGCGGCTGGTGATCACGATCGACGCACCGAGGCGGGCGAACTCGGAGGCGATGCCCTTGCCGAGGCCGGTGCCGCCACCGGTGACCACCACGGCGACGCCGTCGTACTCCCCCGGCTTGAGCGCGCTCTCGCCGACGGCGGGCGGGTGAGGAAGTCCGGTCGGTTCAGGCACGTCAGCTCCCCTTGTAGTTCGGCGTGCGCTCCTCGGCCCGGGCGGCCCGGAACTCGGCGAAGTCGTCGCTCTTGTTGATGAACGTCTGGTAGATCAGCTCGTCCTCCATCGACTGGCGGACGTCGGGGATCGAGAGGTGGCGGATCACGGTCCGGGCCATCTTCACCGTGATGGCCGGCGAGGCGGCGATCTGCTCGGCGGCCTCCCGCACGGTCGACTCCAGCTCGTCGGGCGCCACGACCCGGCTGACGATGCCGTGGGCCAGCGCCTCGTCGGCCTGCATGATCCGCCCGGTGAGCACCATGTCGGTGACGACGCCGGGGCCGCAGATGGCGTGGAGCACGCCGACGCCGCCGGTGTCTGGGATCACGCCGTGGGTCACCTCCGGCAGGCGGAACCGCGTGCCCTCGGCGGCGATGCGGATGTCGCAGAGCAGCGCTCGCTGGAACGAGCCGCCCATGACCCAGCCCTTGCAGGCCACGAGGAAGACCTGGTCGAGGTCCCACAGCTTCTGGATGCCGCGCAGGCCGCGGGTCATCAGCTGGTGGTGGGTGAGCTCGGTCTTCTGCACCCCGATGGAGCCCACGTCGCGGCCCGACGACCACGACTTGCCCTCGCCCTGCCAGATCACGGCCCGGACCTCGGGCTTGGCCTTCAGCTCGTCGAGGAAGTCGAAGAGCGCGAAGTCCATCTCGTCGTCGAAGGCGTTGTGCTTCTCCGGGTTGCGGTTGGTGATCGTGGCGACGGCGCCCTCGATCTCCATGGTGATGCGGTCGGTCATGTCTCCCCCTGACGTCGGGCCGTACCGTAACGACATGGATGACCACGCCGTTGCCGCAACCCTCGCCGAAGAGGCGGGTCAGCTCCTGCTCGAGCTGCGCCTGCTGGGTGGTGACGACCTCAAGGACGAGGGCGACCGTCGCTCGAACGAGCACCTCCTCGCCCGGCTCGCCGAGGTGCGCCCGAACGACGCCGTGCTCTCGGAGGAGAGCGTCGACGACAAGGCCCGGCTGGAGACCTCGCGGGTCTGGATCATCGATCCGGTCGACGGGACGCGCGAGTTCAGCGAGCCGCCCCGCATCGACTGGGCCGTGCACGTGGCGCTCACCAAGGACGGCCAGCCGATCGCCGGCGCCGTCGCCCTCCCCGGACTCGACCTGGTCCTGCACACGGGCAAGCCGCCGAAGCTGGCCGACGCCGTCGGCGGCCCGCCCCGCCTCGCTGTGTCGCGCACCCGCCCGCCCGAGTGCACCCAGCTCCTGGTCGACGCCCTGGGCGCCCGCCTGGTCGAGATGGGCTCGGCCGGGGCCAAGGCCATGGCCGTCGTGCGGGGCGAGGTCGACGTCTACGCCCACTCCGGCGGCCAGTACGAGTGGGACTCGTGCGCGCCCGTGGCCGTGGCCAAGGCGGCCGGCTGCCACGTCTCCCGGCTCGACGGGTCGCCGTTGCGCTACAACGAGCCGAACCCGTACCTGCCCGACCTGCTCATCTGCCGGCCGGAGCTGGCCAAGTCGGTCCTGGAGGCGTTGCGTGGATGACATCGAGGCGATCAAGCAGCTGAAGGCCCGCTACTTCCGCACCATGGACACCAAGCGGTGGGACGACATGGCCCAGGTGTTCGCCGAGGACTGCGTGATCGACACCGAGTCCTCGGGCGGCGGGGTCCAGGAGGGGCGCGAGCAGTTCCTGACGATGCTGGTCGCCAGCATCGGGGACGTCACGACCGTCCACCACGGCCACATGCCGGAGATCACGCTCACGTCGGCCACCACGGCGACGGGCGTCTGGTCGATGGAGGACATGCTGTGGTGGCCGGAGGGCTCGCCGATCCAGCACCTCCACGGCTACGGCCACTACCACGAGACCTACACCAAGGGTCCGGACGACGTCTGGCGCATCCAGACCCTGAAGCTCACCCGCCTCCGCACCGACTTCGTGATGGCCGAGCAGCCTTAGTTGGCGCGCATCCACCTATGCGGTGGATGCGCGCCAAGAAAGGTCGAGGATTCGGGTCACATCGCCGATGAGCTCGTGGAGGTCGGTCTGGGCGGTGACCGGGAGCAAGGTCCATCCGGACGCGACGATCCGCCGGCCCCGCTGGCGGTCCCGGTGGAACGCCGTGTACGTGCGGTGGGTGTCCCACCCGTCGAACTCGATGCACAGCATCGCCTCGGGCCAGGCGATGTCGAGCTTGTAGGTCCGACGCCCGACACGGATGCGGTGGCCGAGCACGGGAGCCGGGAGACCGCTTGCCGCCAGCAGCTGGACGATGTCGGCCTCCCGCAGCGAGTCGCCTGCGGAGTAGCCCGGTTGGCGCCGAACGAGCACCTCGCGCATGGCCAGCGTCGGCCGTCGCCCCGGCCCGGTATCGACGCGCTCGTGACAACGGCGAAGCTCCTCGAGGCGGACCAGCCCACGACGGAGGGCGTCGTCGACCACCTCGCCGAGACGGTCGGGCGTGACCGACCCGCTCGCATCGACGAGCGTGCGAGCGGGCGAAGTGATCGGTACCGCGCCGAGTCGTGCTCGATCGGAAGCGACCAGGGTGATCGAGCTGTGCGACACCACCCCCTCCAAGCGGCGCCGAGGGCCGACCAGCTCGATGGCGGCAGGCCGCGGCAGCGCCAACCCCCAGAGCCGCCCCGCGGACAGGTGCGCCACGAGCGCCTCCGGCCCGGCGGCCAGGCACGCGGCGAGCACCACCTGCCGCTCGTCCTGCGGCGTGCCGGCGACCACGTAGACCCCGCGACGAAGTCGGATCCACCGGCCGGT
Organism: Actinomycetes bacterium; assembly: GCA_025464025.1. The sequence goes on from JAODBP010000099.1 coordinate 21,566, forward strand.
CGAGACCCGGACCTGGATCGCTCGGTTCGTCAGACCTGCCTCGAGCGCCTGTTGATGGGTGACGATGCCGTTCTGCCGGCAGGCCCAGCCGGCGACCTTCGCGTCGGGTGTCATGTCCTGAATCGTCGCGTCCGGGTGTGACAGCGAGCTTTCTTGGCGCGCATCCACGCAGGAGGTCGACGCGCGCCAACTATGACACCCGGCCCTTCCACTCCTCGATGAGCTTGCCCGCGATCGACATGCCGGATGGCGGGGTGGCCGGGAGGTCGGCCGGGGTGAACCAGCCGGCCTCGGCGATCTCGACGCCGTCGACGGTGATCTCGCCGGAGACGTAGCGGGCCCCGAAGCCGATCATCAGCTGGTGGGGGAACGGCCACGGCTGCGACCCCCGGTACTCGAGGTCGCCGACGACCACGCCGACCTCCTCGAGCACCTCCCGGCGCACGGCGTCCTCGATCGTCTCCCCCGGCTCGACGAAGCCGGCGAGACAGGAGAACATCCCGGCCGGGAACATGGCGTTGCGCCCGAGCAGGGCCCGCCCCTGGTCGTCCTCGACCAGCATGATCACGGCCGGCGCCAGTCGGGGGAACTGCATGAGCCGGCACTCGGGGCAGCGCAGGGCCCGCTCCCCCGGCACCTGCTCGGTGGGCGTGCCGCACCGGCCGCAGAACCGGTGGGTGCGACGCCACTCGACCAGCTGCACGGCCCGTCCGGCCACGGCCCACGTGCGCTCGTCGACCGACGGCCACAGGACGCGCAGGTCGAGGAAGCCGTCGGGCTCGCCATCGCCGTCCACGTCGACGGCCCACACGTGGCGCCCGGCCAGCGTGCCGAGGAAGATCCCGTCGCCCTCCGGCTCGGCGTCGGACAGCAGGACCTGGTTCCGCCAGACCGCGATCACGAGGCTGGTCTCGGGGGGCGGGCCGGGGGCGTCGAGCAGCGGGACGAACATGGGGACAGCTTGCCGCGGCAGGATGCGTCCATGGAGCTCGTCCGCACCCGAGAGGTCGATGCCATCAAGGCTCGCCTCGACCACCCCGTCATCGACTCCGACGGCCACGCCGTGGAGTACATCCCGCTCGTCGCCGAGATCCTCCGCGACCAGGCCGGGCCCGAGTTGGCCAAGCGCTTCGCCCTGGTGACCGGGAGCGCGGATGCCGTGCGGGGCCTGAGCGCCGAGCAGCGGCGCGACGCCCGCCGCCACATGCAGGGCTGGTGGGCCGTCCCCGCCGCCAACACCCTCGACCGGGCCACGGCCATGCTCCCCGCCCTCATGGCGGCCCGGCTCCCCGAGCTGGGGCTCGACCACGCCGTGATCTACGGCACCCTCGGCCTCGGCGCCTGCGTCCTCACCGACGACGAGCTGCGCCCGGTGATGGCCCGGGCCTTCAACACGTACTACGCCGAGATCTACCGCGACCACCGCGAGCTGCTCACCCCGGTCGGGGTCATCCCCATGGGCACGCCCGAGGAGGCCATCGCCGAGCTCGACCACGCCACCTCGGTGCTCGGCCTCAAGGCCTTCGTGTTCGGTGGGCCGATCTCCCGCAAGCACCCCGACGGCGGCACCTGGCTCGACAACCTGATCGTCGACAGCCTCTACGACTACGACCCGGTGTGGCAGCGCTGCATCGACCTCGGCGTGGCGCCGACGTTCCACACCGCGGCAGCCGGCTGGGGCAGCCGCACGTCACCGAGCAGCTACGTGTTCAACCACATCGGCATGTTCGCCACCGGGTGCGAGGCCATGGCCCGGGCCATGTTCCTCGGCGGCGTGCCCCACCGGTTCCCCGAGCTGCGCCTCGCCTTCCAGGAGGGCGGCGTGGGCTGGGCCGCCAACCTGCTGAGCGACATCAAGGGCCACTGGAGCAAGCGCAACCGCGACGCCGTCCGCCACTACGACCCGAGCCGCATCGACCGCCCGCTCATCGCCGAGCTGTTCAAGGAGTACGGCGGCAAGGCGTTCAGCGAGCGCGACGACCTCGATGCCGGCCTGCGCTTCCTGTCGAGCTCGGACGACCAGCTCGTCGACGAGTTCGCGGCCAGCGGCGTGGAGACCGAGGACGACATCACCCGGCTCTTCACCGAACGCTTCCACTTCGGGTGCGAGGCCGACGACCCCATGACCGCGCTCGCCTTCCGCGAGCCGCGGCTCAAGGCCATCTTCGCCTCCGACATCGGCCACTGGGACGTGCCCGACGCCCGCGGGGTGCTCACCGAGGCGTGGGAGCTGGTCACCGACGGAGGCGCGACCGAGGACGACTTCTGCGACCTGACCTACCGGAACCCGCTGTCGCTGTGGTGCGGCGCCAACCCCTCGTTCTTCGAGGGGACCAGCATCAGCCCCGCTTGACCGACTCCACGATCTGATCGACGTGGGCCTGGCCCTCGTACATCTGGCGCAGCAGCCACAGGCGCAGGAACTTGCCCAGCGAGTAGCGCAGGAAGACGATCCCGCCGCCGATGGTCAGGGC
>JAODBP010000106.1 GCA_025464025.1 Actinomycetes bacterium
CACGTCGTGGGTGGTCCCGGTGCGGGCCGGGCGCTGGATGGCCTGGAGCTCGAGCCCCGAGCGCACCTCGTAGAGCCAGCGGATGGCGGCCACGTCGGGCACGACCGGCGAGTAGCCGCCGTCGCTCATGCGGGCGACGAGGCCCTCGGCGTGCAGGCGGAGCAGGGCCTCGCGGATCGGGGTGCGGGACACGCCGAGGAGCCCGCCCAGGCGCAGCTCCTTCATGCGGGCCCCGAGGCGGAAGTCGCCGGCGAGGAGGCGGCGCTTCAGCTCGGTGTAGGCGTGCTCACTGCGGAGCGATCCCGTCGGCGCGGCGTCGGTATGCCGCGAGGTATGCATGGCCACGGAACGTAGGGACGCCGGATGTCGGCCCCGTTCGGGCGGGATGCACGCTGGTGGTCGGAGTGCTTACGCGTTGCTGATGCGGCTCACGCCGTGCTGACGTGAGCGGCGACGACCCGCCACCCGCCGTCGAGGCGGGCCCACGTCTGCGACTGGTGCACGACGTCGCCCGACTCGACCAGCCGGCACACGGCGAAGGCGCTGGCCACGTCGTCGCCCCACGTGCGGATCTCGAGCTGCTCGATGGTGCGAGCCGCCGTCTGGCGGGGCACGGCCCGGCGCGCTGCCGACACCTCGGCCGCCCCGAGCTCGACCCGGCCGAAGATGAAGCGCACCACCTCGTCGCCGTCGTGGAACCAGCGGTCGAGGGCGTCGACGTCGTTGACCAGGAGCGACACCTCGTAGGCGTCGAAGGCCGTCCGCACCTCGGCCACCACGGCAGGATCGTTCAGGCGCACCGCCGCACCGTACGCGAGCAGAAACCGGACAGAGACACGTCACCGCCGGGCAACTGGGGTATGCCTACGGTCGAACGTGATGACCACCGACCTCTTCGACGGCTACGTGCCGGATGACTTCTTCGATGAGGTCTTCACCGAAGACGCGTCCGTGCGGCCGCACTACGAGGACCTGGTCGCGCGGCTGCGGTCGTTCACCCCGACCGAGCTGGCCCGGCGGGAGCGCCTCCGCGACGCCGCCTTCCGCTCGGCCGGCATCACCTTCACCGTCTACGGCGAGGACGAGGGCGTCGAGCGCACGTTCCCCATGGACCTGCTGCCCCGCATCATCCCGGCCGACGAGTGGTCGGAGATCGAGGTCGGGCTGATCCAGCGGGTCACCGCCCTCAACCGCTTCCTCGACGACCTCTACGTGGGCGAGCGGGCCGCCGTGCGCGACGGCATCGTCCCCTCGTGGCTGGTGACCAGCTCCGACGGCTTCCGCCGCGAGGCGTTCGGCGTGCCCGTGCCCCGAGGCGCCCGGTGCCTGGTGGCCGGCATCGACCTGGTGCGCGACGCCGAGGGCACCTACCGGGTGCTGGAGGACAACGTCCGCAACCCGAGCGGCATCTCCTACGTGCTCGAGAACCGGGCGGCCATGACCCGGGTGCTGCCCAACCTGTTCGGCAGCCTGCGGGTGCGCCCGGTCGACGACTACGGCATCACCCTGCTCGACGCCCTGCGCCACGTGGCCCCGGCCGCGGCGGGCGACCCCACCGTGGTGGTGCTCACGCCCGGCGTCCACAACAGCGCCTACTTCGAGCACGCCTTCCTCGCCCGCCAGATGGGCGTCGAGCTGGTCGAGGGGCGCGACCTGGTGGTCGACGAGCACGTCGTCTACATGCGCACGACGCGCGGCCTCCAGCGGGTCGACGTCATCTACCGGCGCATCGACGACGCCTTCCTCGACCCGGTGGTGTTCCGCCGCGACTCCATGCTCGGCGTGCCCGGCCTCCTGGCTGCGGCCCGGGCCGGCAACGTCACCCTGGCCAACGCCGTGGGCAACGGCGTGGCCGACGACAAGGCGGTGTACGCCTACGTGCCCGACCTCATCCGCTACTACCTGGGTGAGGAGCCGGTGCTCCAGAACTGCACCACCTACCTGCTGTGGGACGACGACCAGCGCAAGGCCGTGCTCGACCGCATCGACCAGCTGGTGATCAAGCCGGTGGCCGAGTCGGGCGGCTACGGCCTCGTCATCGGCCCGGCCGCCACCGACGCCGAGCTGGCCGAGGTCGCCGCGCTGGTCGAAGCCAACCCCCGTGGCTACATCGCCCAGGAGGTGGTGTCGCTGTCGCGGCACCCCACCCTCGTCGACGACCACCTCGAGGGTCGCCACGTCGACCTGCGCCCGTTCGTGCTCACCGGTGAGACCACCACCGTCATCCCCGGCGGCCTCACCCGGGTGGCGCTGCGGCGGGGGTCGCTGGTCGTGAACTCCAGCCAGGGCGGCGGGTCGAAGGACACGTGGGTGCTGCGCGAGGACGAGCCCAAGGACGACGACGAGGACGCTCCCGAGGACGAGGACACCTGATGCTGTCCCGCCATGCCGAGCACCTGTTCTGGACCGGGCGCTACGTCGAGCGGGCGGCCAACGCCGCCCGCATGCTCGACGTCACCTACCACGGCCTCCTGGGCGAGCCGGTGGCCGGGGCCCGCCGGGGCTGGCTCGACCTGCTCGACGTGCTGCACCTCGGACCGCAGTTCACCGACACCCACCAGCTGGTCGACGCCCGCACGGTCAGCGACTTCCTCGTGCGCGACCCCACCAACCCGGGGGCCATCGTCCCCTGCGTGTTCAAGGCTCGGGAGAACGCCCGGTCGGTGCGCGAGCTGGTCTCGACCGAGCTGTGGGAGTCGATCAACAACTTCTGGCTCGAGCTCCAGGGGCGCGACCTCGCCCGCGACCTCGACCAGCAGCCCTACGAGCTCTACGGCCTGGTGCGGCGCCGGTGCCAGGAGGTGGCCGGCACCGCCACCGAGACCATGCCGCACGACGACGGGTGGCGGTTCCTCATCCTGGGCTCGATGCTCGAGCGGGCGGAGATGACGTGCCGGCTGCTCAACGTGCGCTTCGCCCCCTACACCGACGACGGCGCCGAGCTCGGCTTCCACCAGGCCGTGCACGTGCTCAAGTCGGCGTCGGCCTCGGAGGCGTTCCGGCGAGCCCACCCGGCGGCCATGACGCTGGAGAACGTGATCGAGTTCCTGGTCATGTCGCCAACGTTCCCCCGCAGCGTGCTGTTCTGCCTGCAGTCGGCCGAGACCGAGCTCCTGCAGCTCGACGCCCCCGGCCGCCAGTCGCGGGCGCTGCGGGTGCTGGGCCGGCGGCGGGCCGACCTCGAGTTCGCCGACGTGGCCGAGCTGCTGGCCGGCGACATCCACGCCTTCCTCGACGAGGTGCAGGACGACGTGCGCCGGGCTGCTGACATGGTCGCCGTGCAGTTCTTCCGCCACACCGACGAGTTCGCCGTCTTCCACTCGCTGGAGTCGATCTCGTGAGGTTGGACATCCGGTACCGCTGTGCGTTCGAGTACGGCGCGCTGGTCCACGAGAGCCAGAACGAGCTGCGGGCCTGCCCGGTCTCCGACGGCCGCCAGACGCTCATCAGCTACCGCGTCACGACGTCGCCCGCGTCGCGCGTGTTCTCGTTCGAGGACTACTGGGGCACCCGGGTCGACACGTTCGGGGTGCGGGAGCCGCACATCTTCCTCGAGGTCGTCGCCGAGGCGACGGTCGAGACGAAGTCGACGCCGCTGCTCACCACGTCGCCGCTCTTCGACGCCCTGCGCGACCCGGCGTTCGTCCAGGACCACTGGGAGTACCTCGAGCGGACCCGCCACGCCGACTGGAACGACCGGGTGGCGGCCGAGGCCCAGGCCCAGCTCGACCTCACCGGACCCGAGGTCGTCAGCGCCACGCTCGGCATCCACCGCCGGGTCGGCGCCCTGCTGACGTACAAGCCGGGCTCGACCTACGTCGGCGTCGACGTCGACAGCGTCCTCGAGCGGGGCGAGGGCGTGTGCCAGGACTACGCCCACCTGGCCGTGAGCATGTGCCGGTCGGTCGGCATCCCGGCCCGGTACGTCTCCGGTTACCTGTTCACCAGCCGGGACGACACCGGTGACGACGTCGACGGCGACGAGGTCACGGTGCAGACCCACGCCTGGTTCGAGGCTGCCGTCCCCGGCGTCGGCTGGCTGGCCCTCGACCCGACCAACCGCCAGGCCGTCGGCCTCCGCCACGTGAAGATCGCCCACGGCCGCGACTACGACGACGTGAGCCCGCTGCGGGGCACCTACTCCGGCCCGAAGAACGCCACGCTCGAGGTCTCGGTCGAGATGCGGCGCCTGGCCGCCGTGTCGGCCACGGCCCAGTCCCATCAGCAGCAGGCCCAGCACCACCTGCAGGAGCAGCAGCAACAGCAGCAGTGAGTCGAGATCCATGCGGCCCGCATCCATCTGTGGGCTCGCCGTAGAGTGCGGCCATGGCACGGATCCTCATCATCGGCGCGTCGTCGGGCATCGGTCGGGCGCTCGGGCTCATGGCGGCGGCGAAGGGCGACCAGGTCGCGTTCGCCGCCCGCCGCAAGGAGCTGGTCGACTCGGCCGCGACCGAGGCCGGCAACGGTGCCATCGGCGTGGTGTGCGACGTGCGGGACGAGGCGTCGTGCGCGGCGGTCGTGGCCGACACGGTCGCCGCGTTCGGCGGGCTCGACGCGGTCGTCTACTCGACGGCCATCGACCTGCTCGTGCGCATCGAGGATGCCGACCTCGAGACGTGGACCAACACGTTCGCCACCAACGTCTTCGGTGCCGGCCTGGTGACGGCGGCCGCCCTCCCCCACCTGAAGGCGGCGAAGGGCCGGGCCATCTACGTGTCGGCCTCGTCGATCGACCGGCCGCTTCCCGGCATGGGCGTCTACGCGGCGAGCAAGTACGCGCTCGAGACGATGGTGAAGGCGTGGCAGGGCGAGCACCCCGACCTGTGCTTCGCCAACGTGCGGGTGGGCTCGGCCCTGGGCACCGGCGTGACCGAGTCGTGGGACCGCGAGCTGCTGACCGAGCTCTCGGCCGAGTGGGGCGCCAAGCACTACGTGCACGACAACGGCCCGGGCGGACCCATGACCGTCGAGCAGGCCGCCTCGGCCATCCTCGCCGTCCTCGACTCGCCGGTCTGGCTCCGCGAGGTCACCGCCGTCTCCGACCCCGGCCGCGAGAACTACCAGTTCTGAGAAACGACAGTGCCGGGAGGACGCCTGGCCTGGCCCCCCCCGAAGCGGACGGCGAACCGGACCACCGTGGATCAGACCGCGCGGTCTGCGGCGTCCGCCGGGGCGGGGCCTGGCCAGGCGGCCGGAGGCTCGATCTCGCGGCCTACGGCCGCCGCACGCGAAGCCATCTCGGTGCGCGCCGCAGGCGCCCCTAGGACAAAGGGCGCTACTCGCAGCCGAGGCCGTCGTGGTCGGCGTCGAGCCGGTACACGTCGGGGCCGATGACCTTGACCGGGCCCTTGACGTAGACGGGGCCGTCACCGCTGCCGCCGGCGCAGTCGACGTCGCTGGCGATCGGCACGCACGGCGAGTACGAGGGGTGGCACTTGGGCTTCACCGTCGTCGTCGGCTTGGGCTTCGGCTTGGCCGAGGCCATGGCCGGCCCGGACCAGGTCGTCCCCAGGACGA
>JAODBP010000111.1 GCA_025464025.1 Actinomycetes bacterium
GTCCTTGACCGTGGGAGAGCGCCGATTCCCGGGTGCCATCCGCGTGGCGGGCGAGGACCCTCAGCCCGAGTAGCCGTCGACCATGCCGGTGAGGCCGGTGGGCTCGTGGGGGCCGAAGGCGAGCTGCTCGAGCACCCCGACGCCCTCCTTGTCGCCCATGCGCACCTTGCACAGGGTCTGGATGTGGATCGACGACGGGTCGAGCGGGTCGAACTCGTCGAGCTTGATCGACTCGCCGCCCACCTCGAGCTCGCCGTGGTTCGACCCGTGCGAGAACTGCGGGTGCATGTAGCCGATGCCCCGCATGCGGAACGTGTAGAGCTTCTCGAACGTGATCGTCGGGAGCGACGAGCCGTCCTTGCGGTTGAGCGTCAACGACGCCGAGGCCATCTCCCGCCGGCCCGGCATCCACTCGATCTCGTACTCGCTGCGGGTGAGGTGCTCGGGCTCCGTGGTGTCGGGCAGCAGGGGCACCACCAGCGCCTGCTCCAGCCACCGCTCGCCGTCGGCCCGCTCGAACAGGGCGAGGTGGGTGCAGCAGTCGTCGAACTGCAGCGGCGCCCACAGCCAGAAGACCTGCGTGGCCGACGGGGCGAAGTTCGTCGGCGCCTGCTGGCCGACGCCCCGCACGCCCCACGACCGGTCGCGGGTGGCGTAGGTCGTGGCCGGGTCGACCTCGATGGTCACGCCCGTCGGCAGGGTGATCGTGCCCTCCCACGTGCCCCACTGGGTGAGCCGCGTGTAGTCCATGATCGGCGCGTTGTTGCGCACGATCTGCTGCCGGGGCTCCTCGATGGCCTCGGTCCGGGCCCGGAAGGTGACATCCGCGGTGAGGCCGTGCTCGTTCTCGCTCACGACGTAGCGGATGGCCCGCAGCGGCTCGACGACCTCGATGCGGAGCGGTCCGATGACCGTCGACCGGTCGGTCGGCATGGCGCCCGACGCGAACACCGAGTGCTCGACCCCGTCGTGGACCACGGAGAAGGCGGCGTCGATCACGCCGCGGTTCGGGTAGTGGCCCATGGCCCCACCGATGAAGAACCCGCCGTCCTTGTCGTAGCCGTTGAACCAGTACCGGTCGTAGTGGTTCGGGTCGGCCGAGACGGGCTGCGCGATGGGCGCTGGCGTCTGGTGGATCGGGTAGTCGTCGAACGGCGTCAGCACGTGCCCTGACTACCATGCCTCCGATGTTCGCCGCCGAGCTGTCCGCCGCCGACCTGGCCGCCGTCATCGTGGCCATCGCCAGCGTCGTGGCGGTCGTGCTGCTGGTGTTCGTCGTGGTCGCGGTCAACCGCACGCTGGCCACCCTGCGCCTGAGCATCGAGCAGCTCCGCCGGGAGACCCTGCCGGTGGTCGACGAGCTGCACCGCACCGTCACCACGGCCAACGCCGAGCTCGTGCGGCTCGACGCCTTCCTCGACTCGGCCACGTCGGTGTCCGCCACCGTCGACTCGGCGAGCCACCTGGCCTACCTCGCCTTCTCCAACCCGCTCATCAAGGTCATGGCCCTCGCCACCGGCACCGCCAAGGCGGCCAAGGCCCTGAAGCGGGGCTGAGCGTGTTCCGCCGCCTCTTCTGGCTGCTCGTGGGCGCCGGCTTCGGCTTCGGCGTGTCGTTCTGGCTCATGCGCTTCGTCAAGCAGACGATGGAGCGCTACTCGCCCGAGCGGGTCAGCGACGACCTCGCCGGCGCCATCCGCGCCTTCGGCCAGGACCTCCGGGCCGCGGCCACCGAGGGCCGCCTCGCCATGGCCGAGCGCGAGGAAGAGCTGCGCGCTGCGGTGGAAACCCGTTCGCGTCCCCTGGTCTGACCCGCCCTACGCTGGTCAGCACCATGAACGCCGAGCAGCTCCGACGCGCCTGGACCGACTTCTTCGTCGCCAAGCAGCACACGCCCGTGGTGGCGTCGAGCCTCATCCCGCACCACCCGTCGGCGCCCATGTTCACGAACTCCGGGATGATGCAGTTCGTCCCGTACTTCCTCGGCGAGGAGGAGCCGCCGTTCGAGCCCCGCCGGGCCACGAGCGTGCAGAAGTGCGTCCGGGCCGGCGGCAAGCACAACGACCTCGACGCCATCGGCCGCAGCCTGCGTCACCTCAGCTTCTTCGAGATGCTGGGCAACTTCAGCTTCGGCGACTACTTCAAGCCCGAGGCCATCCCGTGGGCGTGGGAGTTCGTCACCGAGGTGCTCGGGCTCGACGGCGACCGCGTCTGGGTCACCGTCCACGAGAGCGACGACGAGGCCGAGCAGCTCTGGCGCGATGGCGTCGGCTTCCCCGGCGAGCGCATCCAGCGGCTGGGCAAGGACAACTTCTGGGAGATGGGCGAGACCGGCCCGTGCGGCCCGTCGTCCGAGCTGTTCTGGGACTTCGGCCCCGACCTCGGCCCCGAGGGTGGCCCGGCCAACCCGGCTGACGAGCAGCGCTACGTCGAGTTCTGGAACCTCGTGTTCCCGCAGTACTACCGCCAGCAGAGCGGCGAGCTCACCGACCTGGCCAACCGGGGCATCGACACCGGCGCCGGGCTCGAGCGCATCCTCGGGGTGCTCCAGGGCAGCGCCAGCCTCTACGCCGCCGACACGCTCAGCACCATGGTCGACAAGGCCGAGGAGCTCACCGGCCGGCGCATCGGCCAGGACCCGCAGTCCGACATCGCCCTCCGCCTGCTGGCCGACCACGGCCGCACGATGACCTTCCTCGTGGCCGACGGTGTGAACCCGTCGAACGAGGACCGGGGCTACGTCCTGCGCCGCATCATCCGCCGGGCCGTGCGCTTCGCCTACCTCCTGGGCGTCGAGCAGCTCGTCACGCCCGGCCTGATCGACCGCACCATCGAGGTCATGGGCGACGCGTACCCCGAGCTGCACGCCGAGCGCAGGCGGGTCGAGGGCGTGATCACCCGTGAGGAGGAGCGCTTCCGCCAGACGCTCAAGACCGGCGTCACCCTGCTCGACGACGCCCTCGACCAGCTCGCCGGCGGCGCCGCATTGCCCGGCGACGTGGCGTTCAAGCTCCACGACACGTTCGGCTTCCCGCTCGACGTCACCAAGGAGGTGGCGGCCGAGCGCGGCGTCGAGGTCGACGAGGCCGGCTTCGACACCGCGATGACCGAGCAGCGCGAGCGGGCCCGGGCCGCCCGCAAGACGGGCAACCTCGACGAGGCCGTCACCGCCCGCTACCGCGAGATCCTCGACATCGCCGGCACCACCGAGTTCACCGGTCGCCAGGAGAACGAGAGCAAGGCCCGCGTCCTCGCGGTCGTTCGTGATCCCGGGGTCGAGGGCGACGAGGGCACCGTCGAGCTGTTCCTCGACCGCACGCCGTTCTACGCCGAGTCCGGCGGCCAGGTCGGCGACACCGGCCGGATCACCACGCCGACCGGCACGGCCGAGGTGCTCGACACCACCTACGCCCTGCCCGGCCTCCATCGGCACGTGGCCCGCATCGTCGAGGGCACGATCACCGATGGTCAGGAGGCGACGGCGTCGATCGACGCCGACCGCCGCGACGCCATCCGCCGCAACCACACCGCCACCCACCTGCTCCACTGGGCCCTGCGCGAGGTGCTGGGCAAGGACGTGAAGCAGCAGGGCTCGCTCGTCGGGCCCGACCACCTGCGCTTCGACTTCAGCCACCACCAGGCCGTCACGCCCGAGCAGCTGGCCGAGGTGGAGGACCTGGCCAACGCCGAGGTGCTGCACAACGATCCGGTGCGCCACTACGAGACGACGAAGGAGGAGGCGCTCAACACTGGCGCCATCGCCTTCTTCGGTGACAAGTACGGCGACGTGGTGCGGGTGCTCGAGGCCGGCCGGAGGTCAACCGAGCTGTGCGGTGGCACCCATGTGGCCGCCACGGGCGACATCGGCCCGATCAAGGTCACCTCGGAGAGCTCGATCGGCGCCAACCTGCGCCGGATCTTCGCCACCACCGGCACCGGCACCCTCGCTCGCTTCCGCGAGGAGGAGCGCCAGCTCACCACGGCGGCGTCGCTGCTCGGCGTGAAGCCCGACGAGCTGGTGCAGGGCGTCGAGAGCCTGCGCGACGAGGTGAAGGCGCTGCGCGACGAGCTGAAGGCGCTGCGCCGGGAAGCGGCGGCGGGCGGGGCGGCCGAGCTGGCCGCCGCCGCGGTCGACGGCGTGGTCGTGGCCCGCGCCGATGGCGGCTCCCGCGACGACATCAAGGACCTGGCCGTCGCCCTGCGCCAGCAGCCCGGCATCCGGGCCGTGGTGCTGATCGGCGAGCCCGACGCCGGCGGCGTGGCCCTGGTCGCGGCCGTGAGCAAGGACAGCGGGCTCGACGCCCCGGCCCTCATCAAGGAGGCCGCCAACCTCGTCGGCGGCGGAGGCGGCGGCAAGGGCGACCTCGCCACCGCGGGTGGCCGCGACGCCAGCAAGATCGACGAGGCCCTGGCCCTGGCCCGCTCCGCTGCCGGGATCGCGTGAGCGGTCGGCTCACCAGTTGAGGGCCGTCGGGATCGACTTCGGGTCGAAGCGCGTCGGCGTTGCCGTGAGCGACGCCACGGGCACGATCGCCTCTCCCCACTCCGTGATCCAGCGCAGCCGCTCGCACACCGAGGACCACCGGAAGATCGCCGCCGTGGTCGACGAGTACGAGGCCGTGGTGGTCGTCGTCGGCCACCCGATCTCCCTCGACGGGCGCTCGGGCCCGGCCGCCCGACTGGTGGAGGCCGAGGTCGAGGAGCTACGAACGACCCTCGAGGTTCCCGTCGAGCTGTACGACGAGCGCTTCACGACCGTGACCGCCGACCGATCGATGTTGGAGCGCAACATGAAGGCCGACGCCCGCCGCAAGGTGGTCGACCAGGTGGCTGCTGCCGTGCTGCTGCAGTCGTGGCTCGAGGGGCCGGGGGCTCGTCGTGGGTGACCTGTTCTTCGACCGGGAGGTGACGCCGCCCGCCGGCACCCCGGCCCACGCCCCCGCACCCCGCTCGCGCACCGGCCGGTGGCTGACGATCCTCGGGGTGCTCGTCGCCGTGCTGCTCGTGGTGCTCGGTGGCGGTGCGTTCTGGCTCAAGGGCAAGGTCGACCCGTCGGGCGGGCCCGGTGCCGTCGTGAGCGTCGACGTCCCCAAGGGCACGAGCACCAACGGCATCGCCACCCTGCTGGCCGACAAGCACGTGATCACCGATGCCCGGGTGTTCAAGCTGTACCTGAAGTTCAAGGGCGGCGGCCCGTTCGAGGCCGGCCTCTACAAGCTGCGCCAGCGCTCGGCGATGGGCGACGTGGTCACCACGCTCGAGGCCGGCCCGGCCCTCCCGGCGGCCCAGAACCTGACCATCCCCGAGGGACTGGTCCTCGAGCAGGTGGCCCAGCGGATCGGCAAGGTGCCCCACCTCGACCCGGCGAAGTTCCTCGCCGCCACCACCAGCGGCGACGTGCGGTCGAAGTACCAGCCGGCCGGCCAGCTCTCGCTCGAGGGCCTGCTGTTCCCCGACACCTACCGGATCGAGGACACCGAGGACGAGGTCGCCGTCCTCGCTCGCATGGTCGGGACGTTCGACGACGTGGCCCAGTCGCTCGGCTACGACCAGGCCGAGCAGAAGGTCGGCTACAGCGCCTACCAGGCGATCATCGTCGCCTCGCTGGTGGAGTCGGAGGCCAAGGACGATGCCGACCGGGGCAAGATCGCCCGGGTCATCTACAACCGGCTCGAGCAGAAGATCCCGCTCGGGATCGACGCAACCTTCTACTTCGCCCTGCCGCTCGACCGTCGGGGCACCGGGCTGCGCCAGTCCGACCTCGACCGGCCCGGGCCGTACAACACCCGCCAGAACACCGGCCTGGTGCCGACGCCGATCGCGCTGCCGGGCAAGGCATCGCTCGAGGCCGCCCTCAACCCGGAGCCGGGCGACTGGCTCTACTACGTCCTCAAGGACTCGCGCACCCACGCCTTCTCGTCGAGCTACGACCAGTTCCTGAAGGACAAGCGGACGGCGCAGCAGAAGGGCCTCATCCCGTGAGCTGGCAGCCGGGCGGTTCGACCCGGCTGGCCGCGGTGATCGGTGACCCGGTGCGGCACTCGCTGTCGCCCACCATCCACAACGCCGGGTTCCGGGCCGTGGACCTCGACTGGGCCTACCTCGCCTTCGAGGTGCCGGTCGGTGGGGGCGCGGCGGCCATCGCCGCCATGCGGGCCCTCGGCATCGACGGGCTGAGCGTGACGATGCCGCAGAAGGCCGAGGTGGCTGCCGCCGTCGACCGCCTGTCGCCGGCGGCCGACGCGCTCGGCGCCGTGAACACGGTCGTGCGCGAGGGCTCGGTGCTGGTCGGGGACAACACCGACGGCGAGGGGTTCGTGAACGCCCTGCGCGTCGACGAGGGCATCGAGGTCGACGGCCTCCGCTGCCTCGTGGTGGGCGCGGGTGGTGCGGCCCGGGCCGTGGTCCGGGCCCTGGCCCAGGCCGGGGCGTCCGAGGTGGTCGTGGCGGCCCGCCGCCCCGAGGCCGCGGCCCAGGCCGTGCTGCTCGCCCCCGGCACCGCTCGGGTCGGCACCGCCGAGGAGGCCGATGCGGTCGACCTGGTGGTCAACGCCACGCCGGTCGGCATGGGTGACGTCGTCGAGCTGGAGCCGGCGCTGCCTGTCGATCCAGGCCGGCTGGGGAGCGGCCAGGTCGTGGTCGACCTGATCTACCACCCCTTGGTCACCCCGCTGGTGGCCGCGGCGCGGGCCCAGGGCGCCGTCGCCGTCAACGGCCTCGGCATGCTCCTCCACCAGGCCGCCATCGCCTTCCAGCTCTGGACCGGCGAGACCGCACCGCTCGAGGCCATGTCGGCCGCTGTCCTCGCCGAGCTCGCCCGTAGGGCCTGACCCACCCGATCGACAGCACAAACCACTGAAGTCGGACAAACGACATGCCGATGCGTACAAGGCATGGCGAAGGTCCAGTTGGGCACCCTCCTGATCGAGCGCGGGCTCTGCAGCCCGGTGCAGATCGACGCGGCCGTGGCCGAGCAGGGTCGCACCGGCACCTCCCTCGGCCGGGTCCTGGTCGCCCAGGGGACGATCACCGAGACCGATCTCGTCGCCGCCCTCGCCGCCCAGGTGGGCCTGGAGTTCGTCGACCTGCACGACCGCCAGATCGACCCGACGGCGTCGGGTGCGGTCAGCGACGCCCTGGCCCGCCGCTACCAGGCCCTGCCCATCGCCTGGGAGGGCACCACGCTCGTGGTGGCCATGGCCGACCCGTCGAACGTCCTCGCCATCGACGACATCCGCTCGGTCACCGGCGCCGACGTGCGGGTGGTCGTGGCGACCCGCACGGCCATCGAGGCCGCCATCGACCAGGTGCACCGCCTCGACGCCGACGTCGAGGACGTCACGATCGCCCTCGACGTGGTCGAGGTGGAGGACCTCGCCTCCCTCCGCGAGGTCACCGAGGACGCCCCGATCGTCAAGCTGGCCAACCTGCTGATCCGCCAGGCCATCCAGGACCGGGCATCGGACATCCACATCGAACCGACCGAGCACGACGTGCGCATCCGCTACCGGATCGACGGCGTGCTCCACGAGGTGATGCGCTCGCCCAAGCGGGTGCAGTCGGGCCTGCTCAGCCGCATCAAGATCATGGCCGACCTCGACATCGCCGAGCGACGCATGCCCCAGGACGGGCGGCTCTCGGCCGTGATCGCCGGCCGCCAGATCGACCTGCGGGTGGCGACCCTGCCCACCGTCTACGGCGAGAAGATCGTCATGCGGGTGCTCGACAAGGGCACCGCGCTCCTCGACCTGGGCGAGCTGGGCTTCCTCCCGGCCACGCTCAGCCGGTACCGGGCCATGTTCGAGAAGCCGTACGGCACGATCCTCGTGACCGGGCCCACCGGCTCGGGCAAGTCGACGACCCTCTACGCCACGCTCAACCAGCTCAACGACCCGAGCAAGAACGTGATCACCGTCGAGGACCCCGTCGAGTACCGGCTGCCCGGCATCAACCAGGTGCAGATCAACCCGAAGGCCGGGCTGACGTTCGCCGCCGCGCTGCGCACGATCCTCCGGGCCGACCCGGACATCCTCCTGGTGGGCGAGATCCGCGACCGCGAGACCGCCACCATCGCCATGGAAGCGGCCCTCACCGGCCACCTCGTGCTGTCGACGTTGCACACCAACGACGCGTCGTCGACGCCGGCCCGGCTGGTCGAGATGGGCCTCGAGCCCTACCTCGTCTCGAGCGCGGTCGACTGCGTGGTGGCCCAGCGCCTCATCCGCCGCCTCTGCGAGCGGTGCAAGACGGCGTACTTCCCGACCCGGGCCGACCTCACCGCCCTGGGCTGGGACCTCGACGACGAGTCGGTGCCCGACGAGCTGTTCCAGCCCGTGGGCTGCGGGGCGTGCAGCCGCACGGGCTACCAGGGTCGCTTCGCCCTCCACGAGGTGATGATGGTGACCGAGGAGCTGAAGGCCCTGGTCGCCGAGCGGGCCCACCCCGAGGACATCCGCAAGGTGGCGATCGCCCAGGGGATGGGCACCCTCCGCCAGACCGGCATGACCCACGTCCGCAACGGGCTCACCTCGGTCGAGGAGCTCCTGCGGGTGGTTGCGTGAAGGCCGCGCCCGGCAGGTAAAGGACGGTCCGTTTCGTGCCGATGCTCCCGGGGTGATGACTTCGTCCCGTCGCCTGGGTGAGCTGCTGGTGGAGCGCAAGGTGCTCTCCCGTGAGGTGCTCGAAGCGTGCCTCCAGCGGGAGGCGGCCGAGCAGCGACCGCTCGCCGCCATCCTCGTCACCGAAGGCGTGGTGGGGGAGAAGGACCTGGTCGCGGCCATCGCCGCCCAGTCCGGCACCCGCTTCGTCGACCTCGGCCTCCAGGTCGTGGCGCCCGGCCTCGACCGGGTGGTGCCAGCCGAGCTGGCCCGCCGCCACCTTGCCGTCGCCGTCGACGTCGACGGCACCGACCTCGTCGTGGCCATGGCCGACGCCGGCGATCGCGACGCCATCGGTGAGCTGGAGGCCGCCACCGGCTGGCCCGTCGCCCCCGCCCTCGCCGTGCGGGCCGAGCTCCAGCGCCTCGTCGCCACCATGTACGGCGCCGGCACCTCAACGCCCGAGGTCGTGGTCGAGTTCGACGTCGACGAGGGCCGGGCCAGCGCGACGACCACGACGTGGGACCTGGGGCGGGCCGACGAGCTGCACGTCAACGACCTGCTCGAGCGGGTGCTCGACCTCGGCGGCTCCGACCTCCACCTGACCGTCGGCGTCGAACCCTCGGTGCGGGTCCACGGCGAGCTGAAGCGCCTCACCGAGTTCCCGACCATGAACGGCTCGGAGATCCGGCGGATGGTCTACGCCATCCTCACCCAGAAGCAGCGGGAGAAGTTCGAGGCCGAGCTCGAGCTCGACACGTCGCACTCGATCCCGAACCGGGGCCGGTTCCGCGTGAACGTGTTCCTGCAGCGCGACTCGGTCGGCGCCGTGCTGCGGACGATCCCGTACGAGATCACACCGCTCGAGCAGCTCGGGCTGCCGGCATCGGTCGCCCAGTTCGCCGAGCTGCCCCGCGGCCTGGTGCTCGTCACCGGCCCGACCGGTTCCGGCAAGTCGACCACGTTGGCGTCGCTGGTCGACATCGTGAACCGCACCAAGCCGGTGCACATCATGACGGTGGAGGACCCGATCGAGTTCCTCCACGACCACAAGATGGCCACGGTCAACCAGCGCGAGGTGGGGGAGGACACGCACTCGTTTGCCCAGGCGCTGAAGCACGTGCTGCGCCAGGACCCCGACGTGATCCTCGTGGGTGAGATGCGCGACCTGGAGACGATCCACACCGCCATCACCGCGGCCGAGACGGGCCACCTCGTGTTCGGCACCCTCCACACCCAGGACGCCCCGCAGTCGGTCGACCGCATCATCGACGTGTTCCCGGCCCACCAGCAGCAGCAGGTGCGGATCCAGCTCGCCTCTGCCCTCCAGGGCATCGTGACCCAGCAGCTCGTGCCGGCGGCCGACGGGCGCCGGCGGGTGTGCGCCAGCGAGGTGCTGGTGGCCACGCCGGCCGTGCGGAACATGATCCGCGAGGGGAAGACCCACCAGATCTACTCGGCCATGCAGTCGGGCGGGAAGTACGGCATGCAGACGATGGACCAATCGCTCGCCGACCACGTCCGCAGCGGGGCGCTCAGCATGAAGACGGCGATCGAGCGGTGCGCCAACGTCGAGGACCTCCGCCGCCTCGCCGGGGCGGGGGTCGGCTGATGGCCACTGAGCTGATGGTGTCGCTCCGCAGGCTCCGCTCCACGGCCGACGGGTCGCTGGCGCTCCCTTCGTCGGCGCGGGTGCACGTCTGATGGCCACCGCGACCACGTATGCGTACAAGGTCCGGGACAAGGAGGGCCGCCTCCTCCAGGGCGCGCTCGAGGCCGACTCGACCACGCTCGTGGCCAACAAGCTCCGGTCGATGGGCTACGTGCCCGTCACCATCGAGCGCCAGGAGACCTCGACGCTCCACAAGGAGCTCAAGATCCCCGGCCTCACCGACCGGGTGAGCCAGAAGGACATCGCCGTCTTCTGCCGGCAGTTCGCCACCATGATCGACAGCGGGCTCTCGCTGATCCGGTCGCTGCACATCCTCGGTGAGCAGACCGAGAGCAAGGTGCTGGCCGGGATCATCGACGAGGTCCGCACCGACGTGGAGAAGGGCGCCTCGCTGTCGCAGGCCCTCGGCCGCCACCCGAAGGCGTTCAGCCGGCTGTTCGTGGCCATGGTCAAGGCCGGCGAGACCGGTGGCGTGCTCGACAAGGTGCTGCTCCAGCTGGCCGACATCACCGAGAAGCAGGTCGAGCTGAAGCGCAAGATCACCTCGGCCATGACGTACCCGGTCGCGGTGCTGTGCCTGGTGCTGGCGATCGTCGCCGCCATGCTCGTGTTCGTCGTGCCCCAGTTCCGCACCATGTACGACGACCTCGGGGGCACCCTCCCGCTGATGACCCGGGGCCTGTTGGCCATGTCGGCCTTCACGGTGAAGTTCGCGCCCTTGCTGGTGCTGGCCGCGGTGGGGGCGGCCCTGCTGTTCCGCCGTTGGATCGGCACCGAGGCGGGCCGGGCCCGGTGGGACGCGTTCAAGCTCCGCGTGCCGATCTTCGGGAAGCTCACCCACAAGACGTCGATGACCCGCTTCGCCCGCACGCTCGCCGTGCTGCTGCGGTCGGGCGTGCCGATCCTCGAGTCGCTGGAGATCACGTCGGAGACGGTGAACAACCACGTGGTCTCGGTGGCGGTGAAGGACGTGCAGGAGGCGGTCAAGCGGGGCGAGACGATCCACCAGCCGCTGTCGAAGCACGACGTGTTCCCGCC
>JAODBP010000116.1 GCA_025464025.1 Actinomycetes bacterium
ACCGCGGCGTGCACGGCGTCCTCGACCGCGGTGCCGACGGCCGCCGTCCCGCCGGCGATCTCGACCGTGGTGGGAGCGAGGCGGGTGAGCTGGGCCGCCGTCGGCGGCGGCAGGGCATCGCGCCGCGTGAGGAGGAGGGGGGCGCCGGCGGCCCCGGCGGCGAGGGCGTCGGCGAACGTGGCGCCCGCGACGAGGCGCACGGTGTCCACGCGGCCGGGCAAGCCGGCTGCCGCGAGCGCGGCGGCCGTCGCGTACCGGTCGCTCCCGGCGATGCGGGCGATCGTCCCCCGGGTGACCGTGCGGAGGGTGGCCTCGACCGAGGCGCCGATGACCGACGTGCCACCGATGACGACGATGCGGGACGGTTGAAGGGCGGCCAGCTCGGCCCGAGTGACCTCGGGCACGGCGTCGCGGCGAACCAGGAGGAGGACGCCGTCCCCGACCACGGGCCCGGCTGCCAGGGCGTCGGCGAACGCTTCGCCGCTGGCCACGTACGCCGTGCCGCCGGGGTTCTCGTTGCCGACGGCGACCGCCGTCGAGTAGCGGTCGGTCCCGCTCAGGCGGCTCCACCCGCCGCCGGGTGCCGGGCACGTGGCGGCATCGTCGGCGGCGACGGGGGCGCCGTTCCCGACGAGCAGGAGCGACGCGCCGACCAGGGCGACAGCAACCACCTTCGCTCCAAGTCGAGTGGCCATCGGCCCTCCCCAGACGTGCACCGGGAAGGAAGTATGTATCGATCACCGACCCGGCTCGTGGCATGCACGGCCCAGACGCGACAAAGGCCCCGCAGGTGCGGGGCCTTCGTGAGGAGTGGAGCTAAGGAGAATCGAACTCCTGACCTCTTCCATGCCATGGAAGCGCTCTACCAACTGAGCTATAGCCCCATCAGGGAGCCGTCACTGTAGCAGTGGACAGCCCCGTGTCAGATCACGATGTTGACCATCCGACCGGGCACCACGATCACCCGCTTGACCTCCCGCCCGTCGATGGCGGCGATGACGTCGGGATCGGCCAGCGCGGCGGCCTCGATGGTCGCAGCGTCGGCGTCGGCCGCGACCTTGATGCGGCTGCGGACCTTGCCCTGGATCTGGACCGGGATCTCGATCTCGTCCTCGACCAGGAGCGACGCATCGGCCTCGGGGAAGTCGGCCCACACCAGCGACTCGCGGTGGCCGAAGCGAGCCCACAGCTCCTCGGCGACGTGGGGTGCCAGCGGTGCCAGCATCAGCACGAGCCCCTCGGCGACCTCGCGGGGCGCCCCGCCGACGTCGCGGACGACCGGGCCGAGGGCGTTGTTCAGCTCGATGAGCTTGGCCACGGCGGTGTTGAACCGCATGGCCTCCATGTCGTCGCGCACGCCGGCGATGGTCTTGTGCAGCAGGCGGCGGAGGTCGTCGGGCGCGGGGGCGTCGACGACGGTCAGCTCACCGGAGTCCTCGTCGATCAGGTGGCGCCACAGCCGCTGGAGGAACCGGTAGACGCCGACGATGTCGCGGGTGTTCCACGGACGCTCGGCATCGAGCGGGCCGGTCGACATCTCGTAGAGGCGCAGGGTGTCGGCGCCGTAGCCCTCGTAGATCTCGTCGGGGGAGACCGAGTTCTTCAGGCTCTTGCCCATCTTCCCCATCTCGCGGGTGACGGGGCGGCCCTCGTAGGTGTAGCCGGTGTCGTCGTCGCCCTCGATGGCGGTGGCGTCGACGTGGACGCCGCGCTCGTCGGTGTAGGCGGCGGCCAGCACCATGCCCTGGTTGAACAGGCGGTGGAACGGCTCGGGCGTCGACACGTGGCCCAGGTCGTAGAGCACCTTGTGCCAGAACCGGCTGTAGAGCAGGTGCAGCACGGCGTGCTCGACGCCCCCGA
The DNA here is from genome assembly GCA_025464025.1 of Actinomycetes bacterium. Next base: position 1,861 of record JAODBP010000116.1, read on the forward strand.
CGTAGAGGTCGACGCCGCCGGCCTTCGGGGTGCCGTCGGGGTTCGACCCCTGCATCCAGTAGTGCTCGATCTCGGGGTCGACGAAGGCCTCGTCGTTGGTGGGGTCGAGGTAGCGCAGGTAGTACCAGCACGACCCGGCCCACTGCGGCATCGTGTTCAGCTCGCGGCGGTAGGTGCGGGGCCCGTCGCCGAGGTCGAGGCTGACGAACTTCCAGTCCTCGACCCGGCCCAGGGGCGGTTCGGGCACCGAGCGGTCGTCGTCGGCCCGCACCTCGGGGGCGTAGTCCTCGATCTCGGGCAGCTCGACGGGCAGCAGCTCGTCGGGCACGGCGTGGGGGTTGCCGGCGTCGTCGTAGACGATGGGGAACGGCTCGCCCCAGTACCGCTGCCGGCTGAACAGCCAGTCGCGCAGCTTGTAGGTGACGGTGCCCTCGCCGTGGCCCTCGGCCTCCAGCCACTCGATCATCGAGCGCTTCGCGGCGGCGATGCCCATGCCGTCGAGGAAGCCGCTGTTGACGGCGGGCCCGTCGCCGGTGAAGGCCTTGCCGTCCCAGTCGTCGGTGGGCTGGACGGTGCGGATGACGGGCAGGTCGAACTGCTCGGCGAAGTCCCAGTCCCGCTGGTCCTGCCCGGGCACCGCCATGATCGCCCCGGTGCCGTAGCCCATGAGCACGTAGTCCGCGATCCACACCGGGATCGGCGCACCGGTCGTCGGGTTGGTGGCAACGGCGCCCGTGGCGACGCCGGTCTTGACCTTGGCGTCGGTCTGGCGGTCGAGGTCGGAGCGCTGCTCGGCCTGGAGGCGGTAGGCGTCGACGGCGTCGCGCTGCTCCGGCGTCGTGATGACGTCGACCAGCGGGTGCTCGGGGGCCAGGACCATGAAGGTGGCGCCGAACAGGGTGTCGGGCCGGGTGGTGAAGACCTCGATCGACTCGTCGACGCCGACGACCGGGAAGCGCACCCGGGCACCCTCGCTGCGGCCGATCCAGTTGCGCTGCATCAGCCGCACCGCCTCGGGCCAGTCGACCAGCGACAGGTCTTCGATCAGGCGGTCGGCGTAGGCCGTGATGCGCAGCATCCACTGCCGGAGCGGGCGGCGGTAGACGGGGAAGTTGCCCCGCTCGCTGCGGCCGTCGGAGGTGACCTCCTCGTTGGCCAGCACGGTGCCCAGGGCCGGGCACCAGTTGACCGGGGCCTCGGCGATGTAGGCCAGGCGGTGGTCGTCGACGTAGGCGATGCGCTCGTCACCGGTCAGGTGGCCAGGGACCGGCAGCTCCTCGATGGGGCGGGCCCGGCGCTCCTTCGAGTCGTACCAGGAGCCGAACAGGCGCAGGAAGATCCACTGCGTCCACCGGTAGTAGTCGACGTCGGTGGTGGCGACGCTGCGGCGTTCGTCGTGGCCCAGGCCCATGGCCCGGAACTGGCGCCGCATGTTGGCGATGTTGTCCTCGGTGGTGACGCGGGGGTGCTGCCCCGTCTGGACCGCGTACTGCTCGGCCGGCAGGCCGAACGCGTCGTAGCCCATGGCGTGGAGCACGTTGAAGCCGGTCATCCGCTTGAAGCGGGCGAGGACGTCGGTGCCGATGTAGCCGAGGGGGTGGCCCACGTGGAGGCCGGTGCCGCTCGGGTACGGGAACATGTCGAGCACGAACAGCTTCGGCCGGTCGCCGACCCGCTCCCAGCCGTCGTGCAGCGGCCCCGTCGGGTTGGGAGCGTGGTACGTGCCCTCCGACTCCCACCGGTCCTGCCAGCGGCCCTCGATCTCGTTGGCGAGCGCGGCCGTGTAGCGGAACTTCGGGCTGTCGTCGGAGGGAGGCACCATGAGGCCTACGACGGTAGCTAACGATCGAGATCGCGCAGGAAGCGTTCCACCTCGGCGGCCAGCTCGTCGCCGGTCGGCACCGGGCCCATGAGCTCGATCGACTGGTCGTAGTGCTCCTCGAGCTGGTGGACCATCGCCACGTGCTCGGGGTTGTCGGTGACCAGCCCGTCGAGCCGCACCCGCAGCAGGCGATCCGTGTCGCGCAGGGCATCGACCTCGACGCGGACGCGGGCGAGGCGCTCGAGCCCCTCGAGCAGGGCCAGGCTGGCGCCGGGGAAGGGCATGGCCGAGGCGTAGTGGGGCACCTGGGCCCACAGGCCGACGTTGGGCAGGCCTTCCCCGGCGCACCGGCGCTCGATGGCGGCCTGGACGCCGGCGGGCACGTCGAGCGTGCCGGCCAGCTGGCCGACCCTCGCCGCCAGCTCGGGGCTGGTGGCCGAGGTCGACAGGCGGGTGGCCCGGGTGTGGGGGACGGGTGCCGGGTAGGCGCCCAGGCCGACCACGAGGCCGACGCCCATCTGGCCGGCGAGGTCGACGACGTCGTGGGTGAAGGTCCGCCACTTGGCGTCGGGCTCGGCGCCGGCCAGGAGCAGCACGTCGTTGCCCTCCTCGTCGACGCCGTGGCGCAGCTCGATCGACGGCCAGGTGAGGCTGGTGTTCACGCCCTCGACGAGGTGCATGATCGGCCGCCGGGAGCGGAAGTCGACGAGCGCCTCGGTGTCGAAGGTGGCCACCAGCGTCGTGTCCATCTCCTGGAGGAGGTGGGCCATGGCCGCCGCCGCGCCGATGCCGGCATCGATCCAGCCGTCGAGGGCCACCACCAGCACGGGGTCGGTGACGTCGGGCCACCGCGCCACCTCGTAGAGCGGGTGGTCGGTCATGCCGAGAGCGCCGCCGCCGCCCGGTCGGCCAGGGCCTCGACCCGACCCACGTACGAGGCGGCGTCGGTGCCGTCGTCGGCCATGGCGCCGTCGCGGTAGCGGTCGAGGACGCCCTGGAGGATGCAGCCCAGCTTCCAGTAGCCGAACGCGGTGTAGTAGCCGATGTGGCTCAGGTCGCGGCCGGTGCGGTCGCCGTACAGCTCGACCAGGTCGTCCCGCCGCAGGAACCCCTCCGTGTTGGTGGGGTAGCCGAGCAGGTCCTCGGTGACGTCCTCGTCGGGGTCGCTCCAGTAGACGAGGAGCAGGCCCAGGTCGGCGAGGGGATCGCCCAGCGTGCACAGCTCCCAGTCGAGGACGGCCTGGACCCGGCCCTCGTCGTCGAGCAGGCAGTTGTCGAGGCGGAAGTCGCCGTGGACGATGGCGGCCGGGCCCTGCTCGGGGATCGACGCCGCCAGGCGGGCGTGCACCTCGTGCAGGCCCTCGGGGACGGCCGACGTGGCGTGCTCGAGCTGTCCGTGCCAGCGCTTGAGCTGGCGGGCGATGTAGCCGTCGCGGCGCCCGAGGTCGCCCAGGCCCACGGCATCGGGGTCGACGGCGTGGATGGCACCCAGCACGTCGATCAGCGACTCCCCGGCCCGGCGCCGGGCCGACTCGGTGAGCAGCTTCTCGGCCAGCGCCCGGGTGCGCACGACGTGGCCCTCGACGAAGTCCATGACGTAGAACGGTGCCTCGTTGACGGTCGGGTCGTCGCAGTAGGCGTACGTCTCGGGGACGGGCACATCGGTCGGGCCCAGGGCGCTGATGATCGTGTGCTCCCGGCCCATGTCGTGGGCGGTGGCGAGGACCTGGCGCAGGGGTGGGCGGCGCAGCACGTAGGCCCGGCCCCCGGCGTCGGTCACGCGATAGGTGATGTTCGAGCGGCCACCGGCGACCAGGGTCCAGGTGAGCGGGGCCCGCAGCCCGGCCACGTTGGCCTCCAGCCACGGGACGAGGGTGGCTTCGTGGATGCCTTCGGGCGCCGGTGCCATGAACGAATCAACCTATCCGCCGGTCACGGGGTTGACCGGTGGTCGCCGAGCCTCGACACTCCGGGTCCTCGGACGACATGGGGAGGCCGGGTGCCGTTCTGCACCGATTGCGGTTCGGAGGTCGAGGACGCCTGGCGCTTCTGTCGAACGTGCGGCACGGCGCAGGCCGTGGTGGCCGACGACGCCGTGGACGGCCGGCGGCGGGCACCGCTGGTCGCCGGGCCGGATGTCTCGTCCTACCCGCCGCCGCCGATGGCGGGTCCGTCGTCGTCGGGGTTGCGGACCCTCGGGATCTGGGTCCAGGTGGGCCTGTGGGCCTGCGTCGCCGCCTCGGTGCTCCTGCTCCTGGTGTCCGTCGCCGCCCACGCCGCCTATGACCGGTTCGGGGATCGCCTCTCGCCAGGGACGCTGGGTGATGCCGTCGACGCCAAGGACGGCTTCGAGGGCGTGCTCGGCCTCTGGGTCATCTTGGCCCTCGCCGTCGGGGTCCTGTTCATCATCTGGCTGTACCGGGCCGGCAGCCTCGCCCGCCGCGAGGGTCGGTCGGGCGGGTTCGGCCCGGGATGGGCCATCGGGGGCTGGTTCATCCCGCTGGCCAGCTTCGTCCTGCCCGTCCTCTACGTGTCCGAGCTGTGGCGGATGACCGACCCGGCGCTCGGCCCCGGGGTGGGCGAGCGCTGGCGGGATGGCCCGACCGACGCCAAGGTCTGGACGTGGTGGGCGATGTTCTCCGTCGCCGCCGTGCTCCTCCTCGTCGGCGTGGCCCAGACGGGCGACAACACCACGCCCACCGATGTGGCGCACTGGCAGGCGGAGTTCAAGTTCGCCGCGGTGGCCGCCGTCCTCTACGTGGCGGCCGGCGCCATCGGGGTCCTCATGGTGCGACACCTGGGGCGACGGCTGTCGGCGATTGGGGCCGACCCGACCGGTCGCTAGCCTTCGGTCCATGGCCGACGTCACCGATCAGACCTTCGAAACCGACGTCATCGAGCGATCGAAGACGGTGCCCGTGATCGTCGACCTGTGGGCCGAGTGGTGTGGCCCGTGCAAGACGCTCGGGCCCATCCTCGAGAAGGTCATCGGGGAGACGGGCGGCACGGTCGAGCTGGCCAAGGTCGACGTCGACGCCAACCCCCAGATCTCCCGGGCCTTCCAGGTCCAGTCGATCCCGGCCGTGTACGCCCTCAAGGACGGCAAGGTGGTCGACGGCTTCGTCGGCGCCCAGCCCGAGGAGGCGGTGCGGGCGTTCGTCGACGGCCTGTCCGGCACCACCGAGCCGACCGAGGTCGAGCGCCTGGTCGAGCTCGGCGACGAGGAGTCGCTGCGCAAGGCGCTCGAGCTGGAGCCCGACAACGAGGACGCCATCGTCAGCCTCGGTGAGCACCTGGTGGTCGAGGGGAAGCCCGACGAGGCGCTGGCCCTGCTGGCCCGCATCCCGGAGTCGCCCGAGACCCGCCGGGTGGCGGCCCTGGCCCGGGTGGGGATCCCCGAGAGCGACGACGACACCGACGCCCAGCTGGAGGAACTGCTGCCCCAGGTGAAGGCCGACGAGGAGGCTCGCCAGCGGTTCGTCGACCTGCTCGAGCTGCTCGGGCCCGACGATCCGCGGACCGCCTCGTGGCGCAAGCGCTTGACCCAGCAGCTCTTCTGAAGCTGGAGAGGCGAGGGGACCACTGGCGGCTGGTCGGTGGTCCGGTGCCGCCGGGCGCGGCGGCCATCACCATCGGGTCGGTGGTCTCGGTCCGCTCGAGGTGGGCCGACGACGAGCACCTCGACCGCCACGAGGCGGTGCACGTCGGGCAGTGGCGGCGCCACGGGGCCGTCGGCTTCCTGGTGCGCTACCTCGGCGCCTACCTGGGCTGGCGGCTGCGCGGGCACCCGCACTGGGACGCGTACCGGCACATCCCGTTCGAGATCGAGGCCGAGTGGGTGGCTCGCACCGGTCCGCCCTTCTAACCTGAGAGGCACCGCTTCCCCGGCGTCGACATCTCCGCCCTGGGAGCCCCCGTGCCCGATCCCGTGCCGCCCCCTGTCGTGCCGAACTGGCGCGACCGCCTCGATCTCATCGCCGGTGGTGCCGGCCCGTCCCCGGCGTCGCTGGCGCTCGCCGCCGCCGGCGTGGTGATCGTCGCCGTGCTGGCCTGGTTCCTGCTGCGCCAACCGCCGGGCCCACCGGCCGAGGCGTCGATGGCCCGGGCCGGTGGCGCCGGCTCGGTCGCCACCACGTCCACCTCGGCGCCGTCGACGGTGCTGGCCCACGCCGCCGGCGCCGTGCGGGCGCCCGGCGTCTACACCTTGCCGGCCGGCGCCCGCGTGAAGGACCTGCTCGACGCCGCCGGTGGGCCGGCACCCGATGCCGACCTCGACCGCATCAACCTGGCCGCCCCGGTGGCCGACGGCTCCCAGGTGTACGTGCCCCGGCAGGGGGAGGCGGTGCCCTCAGGGGCGAGCGCCGGTGCCGGAGCCGCCACCCCGGCCGGCCCGCTCGACCTCAACACGGCGACGCTCGAGCAGCTCGACGCCCTCCCGGGCGTGGGTCCGGCAACGGCCCAGGCCATCCTCGACGAGCGCGACAAGCGGGGCCGGTTCGGGTCGGTCGACGAGCTGC
>JAODBP010000129.1 GCA_025464025.1 Actinomycetes bacterium
GTCGAGGTCGGCACCCACGAGGAGCTCCTGGCCAAGCGTGGCCAGTACGCGTCGTTGTACGACATCCAGGCCAGCGCCTACCGGTAAGCGGTCGACCGCTGGTGCGGGCCCTCGCGGGCCCGCACCGGGACGATCAGCCGGCCGGCTGGTTACGGCCGTGGGTGGCGACGTAGCTCACGCAGTCACCCTGGTTCTTGAACAGGTTGAACGTCCGCCAACCGTCGGCCTTGCACTGCGCCTTGTCGGTCGGGACGGCCGGGGCCGCCGGGGTCACGGTGATCGTGACGGTCATGGAGCCGGAGTTGTCGCCGTAGCACCAGTCACAGACGCTCGGGTTGAAGTCGTTGTCGGCGAGCAGCAGCGTGCCCGGGCCGGCGATGGTGGTCGGGCCGACGCCGACGGCGAACCAGGTGGTGCCGCCGTCGAGGGAGCCGATGAGGGAGCCGCCGCGCGCCGTCGGGGCGACGAAGTCGGCGTTGAAGCCGTCGACGATGCCGTTGGCATCCGTGGGGCAGCCGCCGCCGCAGGTGTCCCACACGCCGGCGGCGGTGATCGTGGCGCTGTCGCCGGCGGTGAGGGTGACGCCCGTGGCGTTGGGTCGCACCGATGCCTGGACGGTGGCGACGGTGACGGTGCTCGCCGCGCTGGCCGCGGGGGCGAGGGCGATGCCCGTGACGGACGCGACCAGGGTCGCGAGGGAAGCGAGCGCGAGGCGCGCCCGGTGGTCGAGGTTCATGCGGAAGCCTTCTGGTGGGTGGTCCCGTGGACCACGGGCGGGGGTGCATCCTCGCCGGGCCGGCCTGCAGCGGCCATGGTCGGAACGGGTGGTTCGCCGTTCACGGACCGAGCACGGCTCAGAGGACCGGCTCGACGATCCGAGGTCCGGCCCTCGAGGTGTCCTTCGGCCAGTGGCAGAAGCTGGCGCCGGCGTGGGGGCAAGGCCTTCAGCGCTTCTTGTTCCGCTTCGTCGGGGTTGCCTGATGGATGGTCGAAGCTGCGGTGGCCTTCTTCGGGTTCCTGCTGTTGCCCTTCGAGGTCGTGAACCGACCGGTCGCTGCCGTGCGGCTTACCTTGGGGTTGCCGACCTCGCGGGAGGTGAGCAGCCCCTTCGCCTCCTTCCGCCCGGCGACCGCGGTGCTCATCATGTCGACCACTGCAACCGCCACGGAGTCCGAGCCGGCGAGCAGCTGGTGGATCCGGCTGTGCGAGAGGTCGAGCAGCTCGCCGACGTCCCTCGTGCTCAAGCTCGCGGCCGAGAGCGCTGCCACCGCTCGCCCTCGAGTGCGCTCGGCGACCTCGGCGGCGTCGTCAGCAGCCCGCCGTGCCGTCCGCGCCTCGTCGAGCGCCTTCTCGGCGGCGCTCGGAAGCTTCACCGTCTCGATCAGCCCGAACTGCTGCTCGTCGTCCAGGTCCTCCATGAGAGCGATCACCTCACGGACACGGCTTCGGGCGGAGACGAGCGTGCGAGCTTGCGTGTGTGCGCCCTTCACCTCGGGAGCGGAGGCGACCCACACCTCGCCGTCCCACTCGAGATCCACCAGGTAGTCGGTCACGAGAGCCACCCTTCGCCGAGGCACGGGGCCAGGTCCGATTCGATCTTGTTCAGGAGCCCGATGCCGAGGGTCTCCCCGGGGGGTGCACCGGGACAGTCGTCGGGCAGCTCCCGCACCTCCAATGCTGATGGGAACCGCGCTGACGCTCCATGTCGCAACCCTTCGACCGAAGGAGCCGGACCAGCTCCCGTGCGGTCATCCGCCTTGTGGTCACAGTCTATGTATAGCGGACTGGACAGTTGTATGTACAGGTCGCTATACAATCGAGAGAGGAGCGCTCGGGCCTTCTGATCTCGTCCTCCGGAGGGTTGCGTTCATGACGAATGACCGCAGCAAGCAGTGAGCGGCGCAGGGCGATGGTCGTTCTCGCCGGACTCGCCTTCGGGTGAACGTCCGAGCCGGAGCCCGCAGCTAGAGCACCGGCTCCTCGCGGAGCAGGGCCCGGTACAGGTCGGCGTACAACCCGGACTCGCCCATCAGCGTGACGTGGGTGCCCCGCTCGACGATCCTGCCCTCGTCGAGCACGAGGATCTGGTCGGCGGCCTGGATGGTCGACAGGCGGTGGGCGATCACGATCGACGTCCGCCCCTCGAGGGCGACGGCCAGCGCCTCCTGGATGTGCAGTTCGTTCTCGGCGTCGAGGTGCGAGGTCGCCTCGTCGAGGATCACCACGGCCGGGTCCTTCAGCAGCATGCGAGCGATGGCCAGGCGCTGCTTCTCGCCGCCTGAGAGGCGGTGGCCCCGCTCGCCGACCACGGTGTCGTAGCCGTCGGCCAGCGCCGCCACCACGTGGTGGATGCGGGCCGCGGTGCACGCCGCGACCAGGTCCTCGTCGGTGGCATCGGGCTTGGCGTAGCGGAGGTTGTTGGCCACGGTGTCGTGGAACAGGTGCGGGTCCTGGCTCACCACGCCGATGGCCTGGCGGAGCGACTCCTGGGTCAGGTCGCGCACGTCGTGGCCGTCGACCCGGATGGCACCGGTGGTCACGTCGTAGAGCCGGGGCACGAGCTGCGAGAGCGTGGTCTTGCCGGCGCCCGAGGGGCCGACGAGGGCCACGAGCTGGCCCGGCTCGAGCATGGTGGAGATGCCGGAGAGCACCCACTCACCGACCCGGGTGTCGAGCGGGACGTCGCTCACGCCCTCGCCCTCGAGCGACGAGATCGAGAACTCCGACGCCGCCGGGTACTTGAACCAGACGTCGTCGATCTCGATGCGGCCCGTGGGGTCGACGAGGTCGACCGCGCCCGGGCGGTCCTCGACCAGGCGGGGCGTGTCGAGCAGCTCGAACACCCGCTCGAACGAGACGAGCGCCAGCAGCACGTCGAGGCGGGCGTTGGTGAGCGCGGTGAGCGGCTGGTAGATCCGCACGACGAAGGCGGCCATGGCCACCAGGGCGCCGATCGAGAGGCTGCCGGCGATCACCTGCCTGGCACCGAGCCAGTAGATGACGGCGGTGCCGACCGCCGCCACCAGGGCCAGCGCCCCGAAGAAGACCCGGCCGAGCATGGCGCTGCGGATGCCGATGTCGCGGACCCGGCCGGCCTTGCGGGCGAAGGACTCGACCTCGGCGTCGTGGCGGCCGAACAGCTTCACCAGCAGGGCGCCGGAGACGTTGAAGCGCTCGGTCATCTGGGCGTTCATCGACGCGTTGAGCTCCATGCCCTCGCGCGTGACGTCCTGCAGGCGGGCGCCGACCCGGTTGGCCGGGATGATGAAGACGGGCAGGACGATGACGGCGAGGAACGTGAGCCGCCAGTCGATGGCGATCATGGCCCCGAGGGTGGTGCCGAGGGTGAGGGCGTTGCCGACGACCGTGCCGAGCGTGCCGGTGAGGGCCCGCTGGGCGCCGATGACGTCGTTGTTCATCCGGCTCACCAGGGCGCCGGTCTGGGTGCGGGTGAAGAAGGCGATCGGCATGCGGTGCACGTGGTCGTACAACGCGGTGCGCAGGTCGAAGATCAGGCCCTCGCCGATGGCGGCGGAGTACCAGCGCTGGGCCAGGTCGAGCCCGGCGCCGGCCACGGCGGCGGCGACCGTGACCAGGGCCAGGACGGTGACGAGGCCCTTGTCCTTCTCGGGGATGGCGTGGTCGATGATCGCCTTGAACAGCAGGGGCGGGGCCAGGCCGAGGAGGGCGCTCGCGGTGATGACGAGGAGGAAGACCAGGAGCTGGCGCCGGTAGGCCCGGGTGAAGCGCCACACCCGGCGGACGAGCTGGCGGTTGACCTGCTTGGTCGCGTCGAGGTCCTCACGGCCGGCGCGCCGGAACACGACCATCGGGGGACCACCGGGATGCATGTGGTCAGGGTACGTGGCCGGATCCGTAATCCCGCTTACGGACCGTGCACGCCGCCGCTGACCTGAGTAGAAATGTGAACGGTGCACGCATCTTTCGAGCCCTCGCCCGACCTGCTGCTGCCGCCCCTGTCGCCGCGGGCCGAGCTGGCCATCCTCGCCCGGGCCCTGCACCGCGAGGGCTACGAGGAGCACATCGCCGGCCACCTCTCGTACAAGCAGCCCGACGGCACCTTGCTGGTCAACCCGTACCACCTCCGCTGGGACGAGCTGCGGGCCGAGCACATCTGCCGCATCGACCTCGACGGCAACGTGCTCGAGGGTGACTGGTTCGTGAGCCTGGCCATCCAGCTCCACCTCGCCCTGCACCGGGCGCGCGACATCGGCGTGGCCGTGCACAACCACCCGCGCTGGGGGACGGTGTGGGCCGCCCTGCAGCGCGTACCGCCGGTGCACGACCAGACCTCGGCGATCATCCACGGCGACATCGCCCTCCACGACGACTACGGCACCCCGGTCGCCGACGCCGACGAGGCCGAGGGGGTCGTCACCTCGCTCGGGGACCGCAACGTCGCCCTCCTCGCCCACCACGGCGTGCTCGTGCTCGGCGACGACCCGGGCCAGGCCTACGCCCGGGCCATGAGCCTCGAGTGGCGGTGCCGGATGGCGTGGCACGTCGAGGCGGCCGGCGGGGCCGCACCGATGCCGGTCGAGCCGGCCGAGAAGCTGGCCCGGGGCATCGACCGCCGGGGCTACCTCGGGCTCTGGGAGGCCATGGCCCGCCAGGAGATCCAGCTCGACCCCCGGGTCCTGGAGGAGGAGTAGTGGCGGACCGCCGCTCCAACCTGGCCGAGCTGGCGGCCCGCCAGCAGCGCACCGAGACGGTGACGTTCATCGACGAGCAGGCACCGGAGGCCATCTTCTGCCCGATCGTGTCGGTGGACGACCACGCCCTCGAGCCGCCGACCACGTTCGTCGATCGCGTCCCCGCCGCCATGCGTGACCGGGCGCCCCGGGTCGAGGTCGACGACGACGGCTTGCCCCGGTGGGTCGTCGAGCACCACCGCCTGCCGATCCTCTTCGCCAACGGAGCCGCCGGCCGCGTCATCGAGGAGTGGCGGGGCGCGGCGTTCTGCCGCTACGAGGACTTCCGGGCCTCGGTCAGCGACCCGGTCGCCCGGCTGGCCGACATGGACCAGGCCGGCATCTGGGCCTCGCTGTGCTTCGGCTCGACGCTGTGGGGCTTCGCCGGCAGCCGGTTCTCCCGCATGAAGGAGGCCGAGCTGGGCCTCGCCTCGCTCCGGGCGTGGAACGACTGGATGCTCGACGAGTGGTGCGCCACCGACCGCGACCGCTACCTCCCGTGCCAGCTCCCGTGGCTGGCCGACCCCGAGATCGCCGCCGCCGAGGTCCGGCACAACGCCGAGCGCGGCTTCACGTCGGTGAGCTTCTCCGAGAACCCCGAGGGCCTGGGCTTCGGCTCGATCTACGGCGGCCACTGGGACCCGTTCTTCCGGGCCTGCGCCGAGACCGGCACGGTGGTGAACCTGCACGTCGGCTCGTCGGGCCGCACGTCGAACCCGTCGACCGCATCGCCGCCCGAGGTGATCGCTGCCCTCTTCCCGCTGTCGGGCATCGAGACCGTCGTCGACTGGATCTACGCCCGCATCCCGATCGAGCACCCCGACCTGAAGGTCGTGCTCTCCGAGGCTGGCCTGTCCTGGGTGCCGATGGTGGCGGAGCGGCTGCGCCGGGCCCACCGCCACGTCCCCACGTCCGACGTGTGGTCGGCCAGCGACCCCGACCCGGTCGAGCTGCTCCACCGCAACTTCTGGTTCGCCTCGCTGGAGGACCCGGCCGGGTTCGCCATGCTCGACCGCATCGGCGTCGACCACGTGATGGTCGAGACCGACATCCCGCACATGGACTCCACCTGGCCCGGCTGCCAGGCCATGCTCCGCAGCGAGATGGTGGGCTTGACCCCGGACACGATCCGCAAGGTCGCCTTCGAGAACGCCTGCGCCCTGTACCGCCACCCGCTCCCGCCGGCCGCGCTCGTCGACCGCGCCGACTTCGGGCTCTAGGTGTTCAGCGTCGCCGGCAAGCGGGTGCTCGTCACCGGCGGCTCCTCGGGCATCGGGGCCATGCTGGCGGCCGGGTTCCGAGTCGCCGGGGCCGAGGTGACGTCGGTCAGCCGCACCGAGGGCGACGACGTGTCCACCGAGGCAGGCTGCCAGGCGATCGCCGCCGGCATCGAGGGACCGCTCGACGTGCTGGTGAACAACGCCGGCGCCACGGCCATGGTCCCGCTGGAGGACATGGACGATGCGACGTGGGACGACGTGCTGTCGGTGAACCTCAAGGCCGTCAGCCACCTCACCCGGTTCCTGCTCCCGAACCTCCGGGCTGCGGCGGCGCCGGCTCGTGTGATCAACATCGGCTCCCTGTCGGGCGAGCGGGTCGGCAACCTCGACAACTACGCCTACACGTCGTCGAAGGCCGCCCTCCACCACCTCACCCGCCACCTCGCCCGCCGGCTGGCACCCGAGATCACGGTGAACGCCATCGCCCCCGGGCCGTTCGAGTCGAAGATGATGGCGCCGGTCCTCGAGGCGCACGGCGACGCCATCGCCCGTTCGGTCCCGCTCGGCCGCATCGGTGCCCCGGAGGACATCGCCGGCGCCGCCATCTACCTCGCGTCACCCGCGGCGGCGTGGGTGACCGGCACGATCCTGACCCTCGACGGAGGCCTCTCGCTGACATGAGCCACTGCACGATCACCGAGCAGGACGGGATCATCACCGTCACCACCACCCGCCCGGAGAAGCTCAACGCCATCAGCCACGAGGTGACGGCGGCGTACTGGGAGGCGGCCAACGCCCTGGCCGACCGCGACGACCTGCGGGTCATGGTGATCACCGCCGAGGGCCCGTACTTCACCGCTGGCCTCGACCTCTCGTCGCTGGGCGGCAACCGGCCCGGCAACCCCGAGACCGAGCACCTCCACCCGGGCTGGAACTTCCGGCGCAACTACCGCAGCCACCACCTGCTCTACGACGAGTTCGAGGCCATCGAGAAGCCGATCATCCTGGCCGCCCAAGGCATCTGCCTCGGCGCCGGCGTCGAGATGGGCATGTCGTGCGACTTCCGGTTCTGCACGCCCAGCGCCACGTTCCGCGTGCCCGAGGTCCGCCTCGGCGCCATCGCCGGCAGCGGTGGCACCAGCCGGCTGACCCGCATGATCGGGCCGGCGTGGGCCAAGTGGATGGCGATGGCGGCCATGCCGGTCGGTGCCGAGCAGGCCAAGACGATCGGCCTCGTCCATGACATCTTCCCGGAGGAGACGTTCATGGACGACGTCTACGCCTTCTGCCGCCAGCTGATCGAGATCGATGCCGAAGCACTCGGCATCGCCAAGCTCGCCGTCGACATCTTCGCCGACGTGCAGGACCGGACCGTCCAGCGCCACATCGACCGCATGGCGGTGAGGCTCACGTGGGACCAGTTCGAGCAGAGCATGAAGAAGTTCCAGAAGTGACGCCCGACGAGCTCCCGCTCTGGGACCTCGTCGAGTGGCGGGCCGCCCGCACGCCCGACGACGTGCTGGTCGTCGACGAGCACGACCGCACCATCACGTTCGGCGAGTACCGCGATCGGGCCGAGGGGGTGGCGGCCGCCTTCGCGGCCAGCGGTGTCGGGCCCGGCACGCCAGTGGCCTGGATGCTGCCGACGTGGATCGAGGCACTCGTGTTGGCCGGCGCCCTGGCTCGCCTCGGTGCCCTCCAGGTGCCGGTGCTGCCGATCTTGCGCGAGCGCGAGCTGGGGTTCATCCTCGGCCAGACGGGCGCTCGCCACCTCGTCGTGCCGGGTGAGTGGCGCGGCTTCGACTACGCGGCGATGGCCAAGGAGCTCGACGTCGACGTGGTGACCGTCGTCGACCGCGACCTCCCCGAGACCGACCCCGCCGGGCTGCCGGCCTGGGCGGCGCCGGACGACGACCCGCTCCGGTGGGTCTTCTACACGTCGGGCACCACGGCCAACCCGAAGGGCGTGAAGCACACCGACCGCACGGTCGCGGCGGCGGCCCACCGGCTCAACCTGCGCTTCGCCATGACGGCCGGCGACCGCAACGCCCTGGTCTTCCCCGTCACCCACATCGGCGGGATCTCGTGGCTGATGGGGGGCCTGCTCGCCGGCTACCGCCACATCGCGGTCGAGGCGTTCGACCCTGAGCCGTCGTGTGCCGTGCTCCGCCGCAACGGCATGACCGTGGCCGGGGCCGGCCCGGTGTTCTGGATGGCGTACGTGGCCGAGCAGCGCCGGACGCCGGAGGAGGTGGCGTTCCCCGACCTGCGGGCCCTCGTCGGCGGCGGCGCGGCCAAGCCGCCCACGCTCGACGACGAGGTGCGCGAGCTGCTGCGGGTCCCGCTCGTCACCGGCTACGGCTCGTCGGAGTGCCCGGGCGTGTCGCACAGCGGGGTGTGGGACACCGAGGACGACCTCCGGGCCGACGGCCACGCCATGGACGACTGCGAGCTCCGCATCCTCGACGAGAACGGGCGCGACTGCCCGCCCGGCGTGGCCGGCGAGATCGTGGTGCGGGGCCCGATGCTCTTCCTCGGCTACCTCGACCCCGACGAGGACGACGGCATCGACGCCGACGGTTGGTTCCACACCAGCGACGTCGGCACGCTCGACGAGCGGGGCTTCCTGCGCGTGACCGGTCGGCTCAAGGACATCATCATCCGCAAGGGCGAGAACATCAGCGCCAAGGAGGTGGAGGACGCCCTCCACCGCCACCCGGCCGTGCTCGACGCCACCGCCATCGCCCTGCCCGACTTCGAGCGGGGCGAGCTGTGCTGCGCGGTGGTCGTGCTCCACGCCGGGGCGTCGCTCACGCTCGCCGAGCTGGGTGAGCACTGCGCCGGCCTGGGCCTGGCCCGCCAGAAGGTGCCCGAGCGGCTCGAGGTGGTCGACGTGCTGCCTCGCAACGCCACCGGCAAGGTGCTCAAGCCGGATCTCGTCGGCCGCTTCGGTCGCTAGCGTTCCGCCATGGGCTTCACCCGTGGCTTCGCCGGCCGTGGCGCGCAGGAGCGGGACCCGCGCCTGCCCCCGGGGCAGTACGACACCAAGGGCCAGTTCCCGGTGCTCACCGCCGAGGTGACGCCGCAGCTCGATCCGGCCAGCTTCACCTTCGCGGTCGAAGGCGAGGTCGACGTCCCGACGACGTGGACGCTCGACGAGCTCAAGGCCCTGCCCGGCTCGTCCTACTCGGGCGACATCCACTGCGTCACGACCTGGTCGCTGCTCGACACGAGCTTCGCCGGGATCTCGGTCGACACGCTGCTGGCCACGGCGAAGCCGACGGCGACGGCCACCCACGTCGTGGCCTGGTCGCACTCCGGCTACACGACCAACCTCCCGCTCGACGACGTGGTCGGCGGCAAGGCCTGGGTCGTGTGGGAGCACGACGGCCAGCCGCTCCCAGTCGAGCACGGCGGCCCGGCCCGGTTGCTGGTGCCCCACCTCTACTTCTGGAAGAGCGCCAAGTGGGTGGCCGGCCTGCGCCTGCTCGACCACGACGAGCCCGGGTTCTGGGAGCGCAACGGCTACCACGACCGGGGCGATCCCTGGCTCGAGCAGCGCTACCAGGGTGACTGACCGGCTGACTGGGACAGTCGGTTGGCAGCAGGCGGCGGTCGTCGACGTGCGACCGGAGACGTCGCGGGCGAGGACCTACCGGCTGCGGCCCGAGCAGCCGCTCACCCACCGGGCCGGCCAGCACGTCGTGATCCGGCTCACCGCGCCCGACGGCTACACCGCGCAGCGGTCGTACTCGATCGCCTCGGCACCCGACGACACCGGTGAGCTCGAGCTGACCGTCGAGCGGCTCGACGGGGGTGAGGTGTCGACGTTCCTCCACGACGAGGTCGTGGTCGGCGACGCGCTGGAGGTGCGGGGCCCGATCGGCGGCTGGTTCGTGTGGGACGGCGACGGGCCCGCCGTGCTCGTCGGCGGTGGCTCGGGGCTGGTGCCGTTGATGGCGATGCTCCGCCAGGCCCGCGACCTCGGTCGCTCGGAGCTGGTGCGGCTCACCGTGTCGGCCCGCACCCCGGCCGACCTCCTCTACGCCGACGAGCTGCCCGGGCCCGAGGTGACCGTGGTCCACAGCCGGGCGCCCAGCGGGATCCGCCCGGCCGGGCGCTTGGTGGCGGCCGACCTCGACGTGCTGCCCGACGCCACGGCCTACGTGTGCGGCTCGTCCGGGTTCGCCGACGCGGCGAGCCGGCTGCTCGTCGACCTCGGCCAGCCGGTCGACAAGATCCGCGTCGAGCGCTTCGGCCCCAGCGGCTAGCGATCGTCAACGGCGGTCGTCCGGTGATCATCGAACGCCGGCGTCGTGGTGACGGTTTCGTCGTCGGCGATGGTGAGCACGGGGATGTCGGGGTGCTCGCCCATCCATCGTCCGGCGTCGTCGCCGAGGGCGAGGATGCCCGTGGCGCGGCCGTCGGCGACGGCGAGGCACGGACCGATGACGGTGACCGCGGTGAGCGCCGTCGCCGGGCGGCCGGTGCGTGGGTCGACGATGTGGTCTCCTCGCTCGTAGCGGCCGGAGGTGGCGACGCCGACATCGGTGACGGCGACGACGCACGCCACGGCGTTCCGGACCTCCGGGTGCTGGACGCCGACCCGCCAGGGCTCGCCCGGCTCGCGATGGCCGGCGACGATGACGTCGCCGCCGGCGTTGACGGCGAAGTTCCGGATGGCGGCGTCGCGGAGCATGCCTCCGGCGCGGTCCAGGGCCCAGCCCTTCACGAGGCCGGACGGGTCGATGCGTCCCAGCCCGTCCCGCGGCGTGACGCGAGGGTCGGCTCCCACCTCGATGTCGAAGGCGCCCCAGGTCTCGGCCCGGACCTGTTCGCACAGCGCAAGGACGTCGTGGACCTCCGGGCTGACCTCGGCGAGGGTGAGCGAGCCTCGCGCCAGCCGGGTGATCTCGCTGTCGTCGCGCCAGGTGGAGAAGAGCTCGTCGACGCGGTGGAACCATCGGAAGACGTCGTCGAGGACGGCGGTGTCGACGGGGTCACGGACGTCGACCGTGATGACCGTCCCCCAGAGGGGCTCGGCTCGGCGCTCAGTGGCTGGCGTCGATCGCTCCTTGCAACGATCGTGCGTAGCCCTCGCTCGTGTAGCTCGCGCCGGAGACGACGTCGATGTTGGCGCTCTGGGCCTGGAGCGCCTCCTGGCGGAGCCGGGGCCCTGCGTACTGGCTGATCTCGGCCGAGCGGCGCCGGTCGGTCGGCAGGGTCAGCGCCTCGACGTCCTCGATCCGGCTGCCCTGCACGGTGATGCGGACCTGGACGTCGCCGTAGCGGGTGACGACGTCGGGCCCGTCGACGGTGCGACTGGCGGACGCCGCGGAGGTCGGAGGTGCGGTCGACGGTCCGGGTGTGGCCGAGGTGGCGGGCTGGCCGCTCGACGGTGTTGGCGGCGCGGTGGTGGAGGTCGTCGCCACGATGCCGGTCGCCAGGTGCTCGGGGGTGGTCTGGAAGTTGGCGAGGAGGGCGATGCCTCCGGCGGTGGCGGCGAGGACGGGGATGGCGCGTCGCATCGATCTCCTAGTACTGGAACCGCTCGAAGTGGACCTGGTCCTTCGGCACCCGGAGGAGCTCGAGCCGACGGCGCACGGCGTCGACCATCGCCGGCGGGCCGCACACGTAGACGTCGCGCACCGCCAGGTCGGGGACGAGCCGCTGGAGGGCGGGCACGCCGAGCCCGTCGGTCCGGTCGTCGCCGATGACCGGGTCGACGAGGACGTGCACGTCGACCCCCCGGCGCTCCTGGAAGGCCGCCAGCTCGGGCCGGAAGGCCACCTCGCCCTTCGCTGCCACCCGGTAGAGCAGGGTCACGTCGCCACGGTGCTGGGTGGGGAGGACGTCGAGGAGGGCCCGCAGCGGGGTGATGCCGATGCCGCCGGCGATGAGGGCGACGCGCCGCGGACCCCGTCGGTCGGCGGTGAAGGTCCCGTAGGGGCCCTCGGCGAAGACCCGTGTGCCGGGCCGGAGCGTGAGCATGCGGTGGGTGTCGTCGCCGAGGTCCTTGACCGTGATCCGAAGGAGGTCCGGTCTCGGTGCGGCCGAGAGGGAGAACGGGTGGGCCTTGGCCCACCCCCACCCGGTGAGGAAGCGCCAGAGGAAGAACTGGCCGGCGTCGGCGCCGACTGCGTCGAGGCGGCGGCCGGTGAGGTAGACCGACACGACGCCGTCGGCCTCCGGCTGCACGGTGCTCACGCGGAGCCGGTGACGGAGGTTGAAGGCCACGGGTCGTCCGACGCGCCAGGCGAGGATGGCGGCGCCGGTGGCGAGGTAGAGGGCGATCCACCAGGCGCGGGCAAGGCGGTCGCCGCTGAAGTCGGTGCCGACCGCGAGCTGGTGGGCGAAGGCGAGGGCGACGGCGAGGTAGGCGTAGAGGTGGAGGCCGTACCAGGACTCCCGGGAGAGGCGCCGGCGGGCGGCACGGACGGACCCGACGGCCACGGCCAGGAACAGGGTCAGACCGACGATCGACATGAGCACGTCGGGGTAGTGGCGGATGAACGCTCCCACCTGGCCGCCGATCGAGCGATGATCGCCGGCGGCGTAGCCCCACGTGATCGACCCGGCGTGGACGGCGAGCAGCCACACGGTGGCGAAGCCGGTCCAGCGGTGCCACACGGCGAGGCGATCGAAGCCGATGGCGCGCTCGAGCCACCCGATGCGCGACATCAGCAGGAGCTCGACGAGGACGGCGTAGGTGCCGAGCAGGCCGGTGAGCTGCCCGACCGCCGTCGCCGGACCGCCGGCGTCACCGAGCCCGCCGAGGCCGCCATGCCGGAGCCAGAGCCCTACCGTCACGACCGCGTTGGCCACGACCACGACTCCGACGTCCCAGGCCCGGTCACGGCGGGCGGCGTGACGCACTGCCAACCGGTCGGAGGCCACCACCGCACGGTACGAGCGGGGCTGTCAGGACCGACCGCGGGATCGGTAAATGTTCGGTAAGGACGGCCGGCCGCGGGGTTGGGCATCGCCGCCGTCGGGCATCCCCGGCCGGTGACCTCCACTCGGACCGCCCACCGCGCCACCCTCGGCCGTGCCTTCGACTGGCTGTTCCGCGATCGCCGGACCGGCAAGGTCGTCGTCATCCAGGTGCCCAACCTGCCGTTGGCGGTGTTCCTCGTGGCCAGCGCCGTCCGGCGGTTCGCGCACCTGCACGGAGCCGTCGGGACGGCCCTTGCCGTGGTCGCCGGGGCGGCGCTGCTGTGGTGGGCGGTCGACGAGGTCTGGCACGGCGTCAACCCGTTCCGCCGGATGCTCGGCGCCGTGGTCGGGGTGCTCGCCGTCGTCGCCCTCCTGCTGCGCTGAGCGTCAGGGCGCGGGCAGCAGGATCCGGAACGCCGGAGGCCGGGTCCGGACGAGGTCGAGCCGACCTCCGTCGGCCTGGACCAACGATCGGGCCAGCGCCAGCCCCACACCCGTCCCGCCTCGGAGCGAGACGTGGCGCTCGAAGATGCGGGCCTCGTCACCGGGAGTGACACCCGTGCCCCCGTCGGCGACGACGATCTCCACGTACCGCCCATGGGCGCTCGCGCTGATCGTGATGTCGCCGGCGCCGTGCCGCACGGCGTTGTCCACGAGGGCGTCCAAGCTCTGGTCGAGGGTCGGGCCGGAGGCCAGGGCGCGGCATCCGTCTTCGCTGGTGATGACCACCCGTCGACCGCCGGGGGCGGCGAGCCGCTGCCAGGCCGCCGCTCGCCCGTGCAGCACGGCGGAGACGTCGAGGTCCTCCCGGGGTCCGGGGCGACCACGGCGGGCGAACTCGAGGAGCTCGTCGATCGTCCGCTCGAGGCGGTCGGCCTCGGCCAGCGCGATCTGGGCGTCCTCCCGCGTGGTGGGGTCATCGGAGCTGGCCAGCTCCTCGACGTGGAGTCGCAGGGCCGTCAGGGGCGTCCGCAACTGGTGCGAGGCGTTGGCCGAGAAGCTCCGCTCGGCGTCGAGCAGGTCGTCGATCCGCTGGGCCGTGGCGTTGAGCGTGGCGGCAACCGCGTCGGCCTCGGGGATGCCGACCGCCTCGGCGCGAGCGGAGAAGTCGCCGGCGCCCAGCCGGGCCGAGACCTCGGCGAGGGCGGAGAGCGGGCGGGCGATGCGCCCGGCGACCACCACGGCCAGGGCCACGGCGACGGCGAGGCCGGCCAGCGCGAGGCCGACGACCACCGCGATCGCACCGATCGTCCGCTCGTCGGCGTGATGTGCCGGTGCCTCGATCCGAACCGTCGTGGCGAGCGCGGTGCGCACGACGGCGGTGATGGTGCGCCCCTCGATCGGCGCGCCCACGATCGTGCGTCGGTGCTGCGGGTCGGTCACCACGACGTAGCGGTCGGGTCGGATCACCCGTCGTGCCGTCGTCGGGTCGACGGGTCGTCCCGCTTCGATGTCATCGTCGATGGCGAAGGCCACCGCGTCTGCCTCCCGGTCGAGGCGCCGCAGCTCGTCGGCGCGCACGACGCTCCGGGCGACGATGGCCAGCGGGACGCCGAACACCACGATGCCGGCGACGGCCACGGCCACCGTCGCGAGGATGATCCGGCGCCGCACCGCCTACCTGCGCTCGAAGCGGAACCCGACGCCTCGGACGGTGGTGATGTGCTGCTCGTCCGACCAGGCGTCGTCGCCGAGCTTGCGGCGCAACGACGACATGTGCACGTCGAGGGTCCGGGTCGGGCCGAACCAGTGCTCGTCCCACACCTCGCGCATGATCCGCTCGCGGGTCACGGCGGATCCGGCGTGGCGCACCAGGAACGCGAGGAGGTCGAACTCCTTCGCCGACAGATCGAGCTCCTCGTGGCCCTTCCACACGCGGTGGGCGGCGACGTCGACGGTCAGCTCCCCAACCGTGAGGGTCGTCTCGCCCCGCTGGCGCACCCGGGCGCGCACCCGGGCCAGCAGCTCCCCCATCCGGAACGGCTTCGTCACGTAGTCGTCCGCGCCGGCGTCCAGGCCGACGATCACGTCCAGCTCGTCGGACCGAGCGGTGAGCATCAACACCGGCAGCTCGGGGTCGAGCAGGCGCAGCTCCCGGCACACGGTCACGCCGTCCAGGTCGGGCAGGCCCAGGTCGAGCAGCACGAGGTCGAACCGGCCCTCGGTGGCGAGGTCGAGGGCGATCCCACCGCCGACCGCCCGGACGGCCTCGTAGCCGTCCCGCTCCAACGCTCGCAGCAGGGCGTGGGCGATGGCGTCATCGTCCTCCACGACCAGGACGCGGGGCATGGCGCCGAGCGTACGGCTCGGCGTCCCGGCCTCGGAGGCAGAGCTCATGCGGCCCGCAGGTCCTGCCGGCTCGACGCGGACGTCGGGACGGCCAGCCGGCGGTCGGCCAAGGCGTAGATGCTGACGGTGGCGGTGAGGGCCTCGATGAAGAGCGAGGCCAGGCCGAGGGGCTCGAGCCAGTTCCCGATGTCGTCGGTCGCCGAGGGCATGCCGATCGTGCGGTTGACCGCGTAGCCGACGAGGGTCGCGAGGGCGAGGCCCGCGGCGGCCCACCACGCCTTGCGGCTGTCGGTGTGGACGAGCGCGGCCGCGGTGATGACCGCGGCACCGATGAGCAGGATGTAGGCCACGCCGAGGTAGGGCGTCTCCTGGAGCTTGCCCTGCAGGTCGAGCAGGTGGATCAGGGCGATGCCGAGCAGGCCGACGACCGCGGCAGCCCGGGCGATGACGCGGTGCGGATGAGCGATGAGATGGGGGTTGGTCTCCATGCCCGCATGATGCGGATGGCTCCCTCAAGGCGGTCTCACCGTCTCGTAAGGGCCCGGTAAAGGTTCTCGGCGCCCTCAGCGATCCAACGGGCAGGTCACCTCAGCGAGGACCTCGACGATGTCGATGCCGGCATCGTGGGTCAGGCCAGCACGGCGCGGATCTCGGCCAGCCGTTCCGGCACCACCCGCCACCACGTCCAGCGGCCCCGCTTCTCCCCGACGATCAGCCCGGCCTCGGCGAGCGCCTTGGTGTGGTGGCTGATCGTGGGCTGCGACTTCCCGAGCGGCTCCATGAGGTTGCACGAGCAGACCTCGTCGGCGGCGGCCACGAGGCTGAGCAGGCGGAGGCGGACCGGGTCGGCCAGCGCGGCGAACGCCTTGGCCGTCGTCGCTGCGTCGGCCTCCGAGAGCGGTGCCTCCAGGAGCGGCGGGCAGCAGGTGGTGTCCTGCACCTTCGTCATCGTGCCTCCATGTATTGACAATCATCGATGTGTTCGCGAGAGTCAACACATCGACGAACATCAATCTAGCCGGAGGTCGTGATGTCCCGGGTGCAGCTGGCCCTCAACGTGCGTGACGTCGAGGAAGCCGTCGCGTTCTACACGAAGCTCTTCGGCATCGGGCCGGCCAAGCGCCGCGACGGCTACGCCAACTTCGCGGTCGACGAGCCGCCGCTGAAGCTGGTGCTCATCGAGAACCCGAGCGCCGCCGGCACGATGAACCACCTCGGCGTCGAGGTGTTCTCCACCGAGGAGGTGGCCGCCGCCCAGCGCCGGCTGGCCGACGACGGCCTGGCCACGGCCACCGAGGAGAACGTCACCTGTTGCTACGCCGTGCAGGACAAGGTGTGGGTCGACGACCCCGACGGCGCCCCGTGGGAGATCTACACCGTGCTCGGCGACTCGGACGCGCCGGCCGGTGAGCTCCGCACCGTCGACGTGTGCGGCGCCGGCGCCTGCGCCACCACTGACCTCCCGGCCGACCAGGCCGAGGCGGCGCCGGTGGGTGGCTGCTGTTGACCCCGGCACCCCTCGCCCGCCGGGCCCTGGCCGAGCTGTGCGGCACCGCGTTCCTCGTTGCCGTGGTCGTCGGCTCCGGCATCGCGGCCCAGAACCTCTCACCGCACGACGTCGGGCTCCAGCTGCTCGAGAACGCGGCGGCGACCGCTGGCGGGCTGGTGGCCCTGATCCTTGCCTTCGGCCCGGTGTCGGGCGCCCACTTCAACCCCGTCGTCAGCCTGGCCGACGCGTTCTTCGGCGGGCTCGAGCGGCGCGACCTCCCCGTCTACGTTGCGGCCCAGGTCGTCGGCGCCATCGGCGGGTCGATCGTGGCCAACCTCATGTTCGAGCTCGATGCCGTGTCGTGGTCGCAGCACAGCCGGTCGACCGGCGGGCTCTGGCTCGGCGAGGTCGTCGCCACCATCGGCCTGCTCGTGGTGATCTTCGGCGTCGTCCGCTCCGGCCGCTCGTCGGCGGCGCCCTTCGCCGTCGGCGCCTACATCGGCGGGGCCTACTTCTTCACGTCGTCGACCAGCTTCGCCAACCCGGCGGTGACGATCGGCCGGGCCTTCACCGACACCTTCGCCGGCATCGAGCCGGCCTCGGTCCCGGTGTTCATCGGGTTCCAGCTCGTCGGCCTGGCGCTCGCCGTGCTGCTCATCCGCACCCTCTACCCCGACGTCTCGGCCACCGCCGAGGACGTCGTCGTCCCCCACGGAGACCACCGTGTCCGCTGACGTCCCCGAGATCCTCGTCGTGTGCACCCACAACGCCGGCCGGTCCGTCGCCGCCCGGGTCCTGCTCGACCACCACGGCCAGGGGCGGGTCAACGTCCGCTCCGCCGGCTCGGCGCCGGGCGAGGGGATCAACCCGGCGGTGGCCGAGCTCCTCACCGAGCGCGGCCTCGACGTCTCCAAGGAGTTCCCCAAGCCGCTCTCCGACGAGGCTGCCCGCGCCGCCGACGTGATCATCACCATGGGCTGCGGTGACGCCTGCCCCGTCTACCTCGGCAAGCGCTACCTCGACTGGGAGCTCGCCGATCCGGCCGGCAGGGGCATCGACGACGTGCGCCCGATCGTCGACGAGATCGAGCGCCGGGCCATCGAGCTGCTCGACGAACTGCTGTCCCCGGGGACGGAGGACGATCTACGCTTCCCCCACGAGTGACGGTCCGCCGTCCCGCATCGCGTCGCCCCAGACCCTGGTAGCGCTCAGCGCCGAGTAGGACACCAGGAAGGGCAGCGCGTGGCGGTCTCCCAGCAGCCGATGCCCGACGTGCTGCTCGACACGCACGCCCCGACGCGGGGGCACCGCCGGGGGATGGCGATCGCGCCGTTCCCCCGGTTGGTCGAGGACGAGAGCGCCGACACCATCGCCGAGCTGGTCGCCGTCTTCCACGGCGCCCTGCTCCCGAAGGTGGCGACGGCGAACGCCGCGGTCCGCTGCGAGACGCGGTACCGGCCCGGGGAGCGCCGGCTCTCGCTCGGCGGCGACTTCCTCGATGTGGTCGACGCACCCGACGGGCAGCTCGCCTTCGTGATCGGCGACGTCTCGGGCCACGGCCCGTTCGCCGCGGCCGTCGCCCTGGCCATGCGGGCGAGCTGGCGGACGCTGGCCCTGGGCGAGCCCGACCTCGCCGTGTGGCTGTCGCGGATGGAGCAGGTCCTCGGCAGCCTGCCCCGCTCCGACGAGCTGTTCGTGACCGTCTGCACCGGCATCATCGACATCGCCGGCGAGCGGGGCAGCGTCGTGTCCGCCGGGCACCCGCCGCCCGTCCTGCTGACGGACGGCGCGACCCCGATCCGGATGACGCCGAGCCCGCCCCTGGGCGTGGCCCCGACGCCGAGCCACGAGCTCGTCCTCAGCCAGTTCGAAGTGGCCGAGGACTGGGGGCTGCTCGCCTACACCGACGGGCTGATCGAAGGTCGCATCGAGCCCGGGTCGCCCGAGCGGTACGGCGCCGAGTCGCTCGCCGCCTGGCTGTCGATGCATCGCCCGTCCGAGCTCGACCGGGCCGGCCTCGACGCCCTCATCGCCCATGCCGAGGCGGCCAACGGTGGCCCGGCCGACGACGACGTCGCCATCCTGCTCCTCACCCGCCAGCCCTGACGCCGTCGAGGCGGTAGGTGCCGGGAACGCGACCCGGCGCAGCGGCCCATCGCTCCAGGAGCCGTTCGCCGGCGGGCGAGAGGACCCGGGTGTCGCGGAGGTCGATCGACACCAACCGCTCCCGGGCGTCCAACAGCGCTTCCACGAGCGAGTCGAGCGCCGGCGCGGTCCGGGTCGAGAGCTCCCCGCGCACGACCAGGGCCAGACCGTCCAGGCCTTCGTCGAGGCTGCTCCACAACAGGGGTGGTTCCCGCGCCGTCACGATGGCCCTCCGGTCTCGGCATGGCTTCCGTGCGCGGCCAGGGTCTGGAGCAACGGAGCCGTCGGACCTCGGTCCATCGTCGGCTCGATCACCAACCTAGGCCTTCTGGGCGCGATGCAAAGGCACAAACCGCGTGGCACCGAGGCAATGGTCATCGGCCTCGACCCAGCGGGGTCGGACCTCGGTGCGAGGCCCGACCCGGACTGTCTGGCGGAGAGGGTGGGATTTGAACCCACGGAAGACCAAGGCCTTCAACGGTTTTCGAGACCGTCCCATTCGTCCGCTCTGGCACCTCTCCCGGAACGGCGAGAGAGGAGGTTATCGGCCGCGCCGCCCGGCGAAGAACGCAGTCAGCTGGGCCGAGCACTCCTCGCCCCGCACGCCCGCCTCCACGACCACCTCGTGGTTGAGCCGTGGGTCGGTGCACAGGTTGTAGAGCGTGCCGACGGCGCCGGCCTTGGGGTCGAAGGCGCCGAACACGACCCGGCCGACGCGGGCGGCGACGAGGGCGCCGGCGCACATGGGGCACGGCTCGAGCGTGACGACGACGGTGCAGCCGGTCAGCCGCCAGTCGCCGAGGACGGCGGCCGCGTCCTGGATGGCCAGCAGCTCGGCGTGGGCGACCGGGTCGCGGCGCAGCTCGCGCTCGTTGTGCCGGCGGGCGACGACTTCGCCGTCGGGCCCGAGGACCACGGCGCCGACCGGCACGTCGCCGGCCGCCGCCGCCGCGTCGGCCTCGGCCAACGCCAGCTCCATCGCCTCGTCGGGGGTCACGGCTCGCACGGTAGACGGGAGGAGCCGGCACCCCCCTCGTCGAAGCCCGCGCCGAGCACCGGCGATGGTGCCCGGGCGGCGCTGGGGCCGCGCGGGCACCACGCTGCCGTGACTGGGCCGTGGTGACTGGCTCGACCGGGCCACGGGGTCTTTGGTCATCGACCGCTCGTGAGCCGCGGACCAAGATGAACACCGCATGGAATCGGTGGAGGAGGCCCTCGCCGGCGCTCGCGCGAGGGCGCTGGCGGCCGAGGAGCGGCTCCGATCGCAGACGATGCTCCGGGCGGAGGCGGAGCACCGGCTGAAGACGTCGCTGGCCGTGATCACGGGCTGGGCCGCGACGCTCGAGGAGCGGTGGGACCAGCTCGGCGAGCAGCGCCGACGTGAAGGAGTGGCGATCATCCGGCGGGCCAGCGACGAGCTGGCCGAGCAGGCCTCTCGCCTGCTCGAAGACGCCCGGGCCGAGCTGCTCAGCCTCGATGCCGATCCGGTGCGCCTCGACCTCGACGCCGTGCTGGCGGTGACCACGGCGGCGTTCGGCGGGCTCCCCGACGGCCACGTCGTCGAGCACCTGCCGGCCGGCGCCCCGGTGGTCGTCGACGTCGACCCCGCTGCCCTTCAGCAGGTGCTGGGCCACCTCATCGAGAACGCCGTGAAGTACTCGCCCTCGGGTGGCCGGGTGACGCTGGCGGCGCGCGCCGACGACGTGGGCGTGGTGCTCGACGTGCGCGACGAGGGCATCGGGGTGCCGCTCGGCGTCGACCTGTTCGCCCCGTTCCGGCGGGGCGAGGGCACCGACGAGGTGCCGGGCGTCGGCCTCGGCCTCTACATCGTGCGGAACCTGTGCCGGGCCATGGGCGGCGACGTGTCGGCCCGGGCCAACGTCGGTGGCGGATCGACCTTCACCGTGCAGCTCCCCGCCGCCGGCTGACGGCCGCCGTACCCTGCCCGCCGTGGGGGTGCTGCTCGACACGACGCCGTTGCGCGTCTCGCGCGACTTCCGCCGCCTGTGGACCGGTCAGGCGGTGTCGGTGGTCGGCACCATGATCACCAGCGCCTCGCTGCCGTACCAGGTGTTCCACCGCACCGGCTCGACGCTGGCCGTCGGACTCCTGGGCCTGACCCAGCTGGTGCCGATGCTGGTGTTCTCGCTGGTGGGCGGGGCGCTGGCCGACGCCGTCGACAAGCGGCGCCTGCTCCTCTCGATGAACGCCGCCGCGCTGGCCTGCGCCGCCGGTCTCGCCGTCAACGCGTCCCTCGACCGCCCCCAGGTCTGGGTGCTGTTCGTCCTCGGCGCCACCTCGAGCGCGGTGTTCGCCCTCACGTTCCCGGCGCTGCGCTCGCTGCTGCCGCTCCTGCTCCCGCCCGACCTGCGACCGGCGGGCTACGCCCTCCAGTCGACGTACGGAACGTTCGGGATGATGGCCGGGCCGGCCGTGGCCGGCCTGCTCATCGCCGGGCTCGGGCTGTCGTGGGCCTACACCGTCGACGTGGTCACCTACGGGCTGGCCATCGCGGCGTTCGCCGGGCTGGCACCGTCGCCCCCCGTCGCTGGCGCCGCCCGTGCGTCCAGGGCGACGGTCGTCGAGGGGGTGCGCTTCCTCGCCGGCCACTCGGTGGTGATGAGCACGTTCGGCATCGACCTGCTGGCCATGGTCTTCGGGATGCCCCGTGCGCTGTTCCCGGCGCTGGCCGAGCGGCTCGGCGGCGGTGCCACGCTCTACGGCCTCCTGCTGTCGTCGGTCGCGGCCGGCGCCTTCCTCGCGTCACTGGCCAGCGGCTGGACGTCGAGGATCGTGCGCCAGGGCAAGGCCGTGCTGGCCTGCGTGACCGTGTGGGGCGTCGCCATCGCCCTCGCCGGCCTGACCCACGTCGCCGGCCTGGTCCTCGTCCTGTTCGCCGTCGCCGGTGGCGCCGACATGATCTCGGGCGTCTTCCGCTCGGCCATCGCCGCCGACGTCACGCCCGACGACCTCCGGGGCCGCGTCAGCGGCGTCGAGTTCATGGTCTACGCCGGCGGGCCGGTCCTGGGCGACGTCGAGGCGGGCGTGGTCGGTGGGCTGGCCGGGATCCCGTTCGCCATCGTGTCCGGCGGGCTGCTGTGCGTCGCCGGGGCCGTGGCCTTCGCCACCCTCGTGCCGAGCTTCGCCCGCCACGTCCGCCCGGGCGCGCCAGTGCGGCGCGAGTGATGGCGCGGCGCGAGTGACCCGGGTGCGCTAGCCCCCCGCGGCGTTGGCGTCGCCGGCCGGGCAGCGCAGGACCTTGTCGCACGCGGCGCGGATCGGCGGGGCGAACCACACGTCGGCCGGCGTGAAGCCGAGCGGGGCGAACGTGCGGGAGGCGATGCCGACCACCTCGCCGTTCGAGGTCACCACTGGGCCGCCCTGGAACTGGGGGCCGACCTTGGCGTCGTGCTGGATGCCGGCCCCGCTGACGTCGGTCACCTGGCCCTGGGTCACCGAGGCGCCGCGCGACCCGAGGCCGGACACGGCGAACACCCGCTCGCCGGGGTCGACGACGGGGTCGGCGGTCGACCACGCGAGGCGGGGCAGGTTGCCGCGCTTCACCGAGATGAGGGCGAGGTCGCGGGCCTCCTCCCACGTCACGAGGTCGGCGACCAGCTTCTCGTCGCCCTTGCGGAGCTCGATCGCCGGTGCCGGGCGCCGGGTGGCCGCCTTCACCGTCGTGTACGAGGTCAGCAGGAAGCTCTGGTCGGCGTCGGCGAAGACCACGAAGGCCGAGCCGGCCGACGGCGCGC
This sequence comes from Actinomycetes bacterium, assembly GCA_025464025.1. The sequence continues at coordinate 22,547 of JAODBP010000129.1, forward strand.
CGTCCTCGCCCTGGGTCGCCACGAACCACACCGACGGCTCGACCTTCTTGAGCAGCTCGTCGATCGTCTCGCCGCTGGCGGCCAGCTGGCGCAGCGGCTCGAGCTCCTGCTTCACCGAGGTGCGGGCGTCGTCGCGCTCCTTGTCGATGATCTTCACCGCGGTGTCGAGCCGGTCGTTGAAGCCGTTGACGTACTTGTCGATCGACTTGGCGTTCGTGTCGAGCCGGTACTCGTAGTAGGCGTAGAGCACGGCACCGCTGAACGCGGCGCCGAGGGCGAGGGCGAGGATCAGGGCGGTGATGCCGAGCACCGACCTCGGCAGGACGCGGCCCTGCCAGTCGAACGGCCGTCGCCGGGGAGCCGCCGGCCTCGGTGGCGTCGGTGGCGTCGGCGTCGTCTCCGGGCCCGTCTCCGAAGGCATGGGGGCGGAGGCTACCCGGGGGGCGTCGGTACGATGGCCGCGTGCTGGCCATCCTGGCGTTGGCGTTCCTCGTGGTCCCGATCATCGAGCTGGTCGTGATCATCAAGGTGGGCGCCGCCATCGGCGTGCTCAACACGATCGGGCTGCTGATCCTGTCGAGCATCGTCGGCTCGTGGCTGATGAAGCGCGAGGGGCTCGGCGTGCTGCGCCGCATCCAGGCCCAGCTGTCGGCCGGGCAGGTGCCGGGCAAGGAGCTGGTCGACGCGTTCCTGATCCTCTTCGGCGGCGCCCTCATGCTGGCTCCCGGCTTCCTCACCGACATCGCCGGCATGGCGCTCCTGCTGCCGCCGGTGCGGGCCGGCGTGCGCGCCATCCTCCGGCGCCGGTTCACCGCACGGGTGTTCGGGCCGGGCACCTCGGGCGGCGGCCCCGGGATCATCGACATATGAGCGAGCGAATCATCAGCACAGGCTTTGTGAGGCGCCCCGGCGCCGAACGGGTCATTGGTGCTCCTGAGGGCGAAGCCGGCTGGAGAAGTGCTCCGACTACAGCGGCGCACCAATGACCTCGCCCGTGCCGATCCGCGACGCGTCCACCGTGATGCTCGTCCGCGACGGCGACGAAGGCGTCGAGGTCTTCCTCATGCGTCGGCACCTGCGCTCGGTGTTCACCGCCGGGGCCCACGTCTTCCCGGGGGGTGCCGTCGACGACACCGACCACGTGCCCGGCGCCGACCCGTTCGTGGTGGCCGCCATCCGCGAGTCGTTCGAGGAGGCGGGCGCCCTGCTCGCCCTCGACGGCGACGACGAGCTGGTCGACCTGCGCGACCCCGACGTCGCCACCCGGTTCGCCGCCCACCGCCTGGCCGTGCACGGTGGCGAGCGGGCGCTGCTCGACATCCTCGAGGACGAGGGGCTCCGTCCCGCCTACGGCGCCCTGCACTTCTTCAGCCGGTGGATCACGCCGCCGGGCGCGCCCCGCCGCTACGACACCCGCTTCTTCGTGGCCGCGGCGCCGCCCAACCAGACCTACGTGCACGACGACGTCGAGCTGATCGAGAGCGGCTGGTTCCTGCCCCAGGACGCCCTCGACCGCTTCCGTGCCGGTGAGCTGGAGCTGATCCGGCCCACCGAGGTGTCGCTCGAGGCGCTCGCCGTCCACGAGACGGTGGCCGACGTGCTCGACTCCGTGGCCTAGCCGATGCCCGAGCTGCTGGTCGGGGTGCCGGCCGCCCTGAGCCCGCTGGTGCGCCGCATCGTCGCCCCGAACCCGGGGATGATGACCGGGCCGGGCACCAACACCTACCTCGTCGGGATCGACGAGGTCGTCGTCATCGACCCCGGTCCCGACGACGACAGCCACATCGAGGCCATCCTCGGCTGCGGCGGCGACCGCATCCGGTGGATCGTGTGCACCCACACCCACCTCGACCACTGGCCGGCCGCAGCCCGGCTGGCCGAGCGCAGCGGCGCCGAGGTGCTCGCCTTCGACGCCCGCGACGGGTTGGCGGTCGACGGGCAGCTGGCCGACGGCGACCAGGTCGAGGGCACCGAGTTCCGCCTCACCGCGGTGCACACGCCGGGCCACGCGTCGAACCACCTCTGCTACCTCCTCGAGGAGGAGCGCCTGCTGTTCTCCGGCGACCACGTGATGAACGGCTCGACCGTCGTCATCCGGCCGCCCGACGGCGACATGGCGGCATACCTCGAGCAGCTCGAGCGGCTGAAGCACCTTCGGCTCCGGGCCATCGCCCCGGGTCACGGCGACCTCATCACCGACGTCGACGGCAAGGTCGACGAGTACCTCGCCCACCGCCGCCTGCGGGAGGACATCGTCGCCGCCGCCCTGGCCGAGCACGGCCCGGCCACGACCGCCGGCCTGCTGCCGGTGGTGTACGCCGACGTCACCGAGGAGCGTCACGAGATGGCCCGCCACTCCCTCTGGGCCCACCTGCGGAAGCTGGCCGGCGACGGTCGGGCCACGGCACCCGACGTCGACGATCCCGATGCCACCTGGACGGCGACAGGTCCCTAGCAACCGGCCGCCGAACTCCTCTGCGGAGGGACGGCGTGATGGACGGGACCGCGGGGAGCCCCCGCGTCATCGATGTGGAGGAGGCGGCGCGCCTCCTGTCGCTCCCCGAGGACGGGGTGCGGGCCCTCGCGGGCGCCGGCTACCTCCGCTGGGCCGACACGGCCGCCGCCTCGTTCGTGCTCGGCGACGTCAAGGCGTTCCTCGCCCGGGTCGCCGATGACGGCGGCCACGTCGACGTGTTCTCCGAGCAGGGTGACGGTGTCGACCCCCAGGGCCTGCTCGACGCCCTCGACGGCCGGGCCGAGGAGATGGCGCGCCGGGCGTTCGACATCTTCCAGCAGGCGTTCCCCGAGGCCGCCGGTTGGAGCCTGGCCGAGCGCCACCAGTTCGTCGAGCAGGCCCGTCGCCGGTTCGAGGCCATCCTCGCCATCACCGAGCACGGCGAGGACGACGAGCTGGTCGCCGAGCTCCACGAGGTCGGCGCCACCGCAGCGTGGGCCGGCTCCTCCCTGCCCCAGCTCCTGCTCGTCCTGCGCATCTCGCGAGACCTCGTCGTCCAGACGGCGGTGGAGGTGGCCGAGGAGCGGGGCCGGCACTGGGGCCTGGCCCTCTCGCTCGTGCTCACCCGGGTGCTGCCGGCCATGGACCGGCTGATCGACGCCATCGCCCAGGGCTACTGGGCGGCGATGATCGCCGCCGAGGAGGAGGCCCGGGCCCGGCACGAGAGCGTGGTCGAGCACGCCTCCGACGGCGTCTACGAGCTCGATCTCGACGGGCGCATCCGCTACGCCAACCCCTCCTTGGCCGTGATCCTCGGGCGGCGGCTCGAGGACCTCGAGGGCGCCCGCCTGGCCGACGTGCTGGTCCCGGCCGACCCGGCTGCCTCCCTGCAGCGGCTGGTGTCCCTCGACGCCCCCCGCCGGGTCGACCTCACGATCGTGCGGCGCGACGGGCTGCACCGCGTGCTCGACATCCTGGCCCTGCCCCGCCGCCGGGGCGACGACGTCGCCGGCTACCAGGGGATCGTCCGCGACCTGACCTCGACGACCGAGCTCGAGGCCCAGAAGAACGAGTTCCTCGCCCTCATCACCCAGGACCTGCGCCAGCCGCTGACCACGATCCTCGGGCTCGGCGTGACGCTGGAGGGCTACGCCGCCGAGCTGCCGGCCGAGCGGGTGCGCAACACCGGGCGGTCGATCCGCAAGCAGTCCGAGCGCATCGCCCGGCTGGCCGACGACCTCTACGACGTGAGCAGGATCGAGGCCCAGGAGCTGCTGCTGTCGTCGCGGCCCATCTCGTTGGAGCCGACGATGGCCGCCGCCCTGTTCTCGGTGGACGGGAGCGACACCGTCGACCTCGACGTCCCAGACGACCTGGAGGTCCAGGCCGACCCCCGCCGGCTGGAGCAGGTCGTGGCCAACCTGGTCGAGAACGCCGTGGTCCACGGGTCGGCGCCGGTGCGGGTGACGGCCCGGCTCGTCGAGGACTCGGTCGAGGTCTGCGTCGCCGATGCCGGCCCGGGCGTCCCGGTGGCGGTGGTGCCGACGCTGTTCTCCCGCCTGCACACCGTGTCGCGCCGCGACCGCGACCGCACCCGCGGCACGGGCATGGGGCTGTCGCTGGTGCGAGGGCTGGTCGAGGCCATGGGCGGACGGGTGTGGTACTCGCCCGGGCTCGCCGGTGGCGCCGAGTTCCGGTTCACCCTGCCCACCCCCCGGGTGCACGGGGGCCGGTAGGACCGGGCTAGGCCTTCGGCCCGAGGGCCGCTTCGACGCGCTCGAGCATCCTCGCCGTGCACCCGACCATCGACACCGGCGGCACCGCTTCGTCGACGATCGTGCGGACGATGGCCCGGAACGCATCGGCGGCGGGCCCTTCGCCCAGCACGGCGGGTTCGCCGGCGTCGCTGCCGGCGGCCACCGAGGGCTCGATCGGCACCGAGCCCAGCAGCGGGGCACCGACCCGGTCGGCGAGCTCCTGGCCGCCACCCTCGCCGAACAGGGCGTAGGTCTCACCGTGCTCGCAGGTGAAGGCGCTCATGTTCTCGATGACGCCGGCCAGGCGGAGGTAGGTCTTGCGGGCCAGGTCGGCGGCACGGACGGCCACGGACTGGACGCCCTGGCCCGGGGTGGTCACGACGATCATCTCGGTGCGGGGCAGCATCCGGGCCAGGCCCATCTGGATGTCGCCGGTGCCCGGGGGCATGTCGATCAGGAGGTAGTCGAGGTCGCCCCAGCGGACGTCCTCGAGGAAGTGCTGGACGGCCCGGTTGAGGAGCTGGCCCCGCCAGAGGAGCGCCGTCTCGTCGTCGGCGACGAGGAAGCCCATGGAGACGACCTCGATCCGGCCGGCCCCGATCTGCTTGACGTGGGGGGTGATCTTGCTGGCGGTGCTGGTGAGCGGACCTTCGACGCCGAGCATGCGCGGCACCGAGAAGCCGCCGATGTCGGCGTCGAGCACGCCGACGGCGAAGCCCTCGGCGGCCAGGCCGGCGGCCAGGTTGACGGTGACCGACGACTTGCCGACGCCGCCCTTGCCCGAAGCGATGGCGATGACCCGCGTCGTGGCCGGCACGGTCGTCTCGCCGGCCCGCTGGGTGGCGTTGAACCGGGCCTTGGCCATGCAGGCGGCCTTCTCGTCGGCCGTCATCTCGTCCCAGGCGATGTCGACGCCGGTGACGCCGGGGGCGGAACCGACCCGGTTGGTGACGTCCTTCTTGATCTGGGCCTGCAGCGGGCACCCGATCGTGGTGAGGGCGATCTCGATGGCGACCCGCCCGTCGGGCCCGACCGAGGCCGAGCGGACCATGCCGAGGTCGACGATGTCACTGCCCAGCTCGGGGTCGACGACCCCTCGCAGCAGCTCGAGCACCTCGTCACCGGTCACCACGGAATCCTACCGGGGGGCCTGTCAGACGCTCGGGGCCGGTAACGTTGTGGACGCAGCCAGTTCGCCCCAGGAGGAACACCGTGATCACGGTCACCGAGAGCGCCGCATCCAAGGTCAAGTCCCTCATCGAGGCCGAGGGCGACGACGCCCTGGCGCTGCGGGTCGCGGTGCGCCCCGGCGGCTGCTCGGGCTTCAGCTACGAGATGTTCTTCGACTCCGACATCGCCACCGACGACATCGCCACCGACGTCTCGGGCGTGCGGGTCGTGGTCGATCCGGCCAGCGCCGACCTGCTCAAGGGCGCCATCCTCGACTTCAAGGACGGCCTCCAGGGCGCCGGGTTCGCCATCGAGAACCCGAACGCCACCCGCAGCTGCGGCTGCGGCCAGTCGTTCAGCTGAGCCTCCGCACGATCTGACCCGAGCCGCCGGTTCCGCCGGCGGCTCGGTCGCGTCCGGGGTCAGCGTCGGTCGTGGGCCTGGAACCGGTGCCGGCGGACCCGGGTGGCGAGCAGGGAGAGGCCGGGCCGGACCGCCGGCGGGGGGCGGAGCGGTTCGGGCGGACGCGTGGTGCGGCCGTCGGTGCTGCCCGGGCGGGTGGCCACGTCAGACCCTCCGGTCGAGCGGTCGCGGGCGTCCCAGTGCGAACCCCTGGCCGAGCTCGACGCCGAGGTCGCGCAGCATCGGCGCCTGGGCGGGGTCCTCGATGCCCTCGGCGATGAGGCCCGCGCCGATCTCCGTGGTGAACCGCACGAAGGCGGTGACCAGGGCCCGCTGCACCGGGTCGGTGCACACCTCGTCGACCAGGCTCACGTCCAGCTTCACGATGTCGGGACGGAGGCGCAGGACGTGGCGCAAGGTCGATGCCCCGGCGCCGGTGTCGTCGATGGCGATCCGGAGCCCGCGCCCGCGCAGCGGGGCCAGGACCTCGTTGACCCGGGCGTAGTCGTCGATCGTCTCCCGCTCCGTGACCTCCACCACGACGCCGCCCAGGTCGAGGTCGGCGAGGAGCCCGGTGAAGACGGGCGCGCAGATCGTCGACGGGGCGGCGTTGACGGCGAGGAACGCGCCTTCGGGCACGTCGCCGAGCCGGGCCAGGGCGGCGGCGAGGGCGGCGAGCTCCAGCTCGAGCGTGCGCCCGGCGGCGGAGGCCCGGGTGAAGGCGCCGGCCGGCGGGAACCACCGCCCGTGGTGCTCGATGCGCAGGAGCGCCTCGAACCCGTGGACCACGTTGCGGCGCAGGCCGACGATCGGCTGGAAGGCGATCCGGAGGTGCCCGCCGTCGAGCAGACCGGACAACGGCTGGTCGTGGGTGTACAACGTCCTCATACCCGTACCGACCCCGGAAGGCGCTCAGGATGCCGCTGGAGGGACAAGACGGGCGAAGCGGCCAGAACGCCCCGGACCCCTCGGACATCGACCTCCGGCTGGTCACGCTGGCCACCGCCGGCGACGCTGAGGCGTTCGACGAGCTGTACCGCCGGCACGCACCGGTGGCCCGACGGGTGGCGTGGTCGGTGCTGCGAGACGACGGCGACGCCGACGACGCGGTCGCCGAGGCGTTCGAGCGCCTGCTGCGGGTGATCCCGGCCGACCGCCTCCACGATCGCCGAGCGTTCCGCGCCTACCTCCTGGTCACGACCCGGAACTTGGCGTTGGATGCGGCCCGCCGCCGCGGTCGGGGGGACGGCTGGGACGAAGCGCTCGAGGACCTCGTGAGCGCCGAGGTGGTCGAGGCCGACGCCGACCAGGAGGAGGAGGTCCTCGTCCGCCGGGCCTTCGCCGGCCTGCCCGAGCGGTGGCGCGCCGTCCTGTGGCTCACCGAGGTGGAGTCGTTGGCCCACCTGGACGTGGCCGGCCTGCTCGGCATCTCGACCAACGCGGTCGGCCAGTTGGCCGCACGGGCGCGCGCCGGGCTGCGCGAGTGCTTCCTCCAGGTGCACGTCGACGGTCCGGCGCCCGAGGCGTGTCGCTTCGCCCGCGAGCGGCTGGCGGCCCACGCCGGTGGCGCGCTCCGCACCGCCGAGGCCGGGGAGGTGGACGAGCACCTGGCCGGGTGTGCCGACTGCCGGGATCGCTTCGCCGAGGTGGTCGACCTGGCCGACACGCTCCGTCGCGTCGGCGTCCCCATCGGGCTGGTGCTGGGCGTCGGGTCGCTGTCCGGCGGCGCCCTCACTGCGGGCTCGCGCCTCCACCTGTCGCTGATCGCCCGGCGGGCGGTGCTGGGCGTCGGCGGCGTGGCCGCCGCGGTGGGCCTCGTCCTCGGGGTGGGCGTCGTGACCCGCGACGACCCGAGGCCGGGCGTGATCCCGTCGCCGGTGGTCGTCGTGACGACCCTCGTCGTGCCGTCGAGCACGTCCTCCCCGACCACGTCGGTCCCGACCACGTCGGCCCCGACGACCGTCCCGCCCCCACCGGCGACCACGACCACGACGGTGCCGGTCCGCTCGGCCGCCGTGCCGACGACGCGCCGCCCGGTCCCGTCGACCTCGACGACCGCGGCCACCCGTGGGTCGGATGACGACCGCGGCGACGGTCACCGGTGCGACCGGCCGAGCCGGTACCGCTGCCGGCACGGCTCGGGACCGGGCTGAGCGCTCCGGTCAGGTGCCTAGGGGACCAGGCGGGCGAGGGCCTCGTCGAGCTCGTTGCCGTCGAAGATCGAGTCGAGGCGGTCGGTGACCGTGCCGTCGGGGGCGGCGAGGAACAGCGACGGCTCGAAGTCGAGGCCCAGGGCGTCGACGGTCGGCGAGGTCTGCTGGGCCTGGCGGTCGACGTAGACCTCGGCGTGGATGACGGTGAGGCCGGCCTGCTCGAAGTGGGCCTGGCGCTTCACCAGCAGGTCGAGCACCGGCCCGCAGATGGCGACCTGGCAGTAGGCCGGCGTCGAGACCAGGAGCACGATCGGGTTGCCGGCGCCGATGGCGTCGTCGAGCGACACCGAGTGGAACGGGCAGGCCGGCGTGGCCGTGCAGATCGGGTTGACGCCCTGGTGGTCCTTCCGGGTCGGCGTCGGGATCTTCGGGAGCGGGTCGCCCGGGGCGGGGATCGCCGGCAGCTCCGACGCCGCGGCCACGTCGACCGTGGTCTCGACCTGCGTCTTGCCCGCCTCGGCCACGATCGTCCAGCGCCCCTGCGCATCGAACTTCGTGCGCAGCGGGAAGTAGCCGCGGGGCAGGTCCTGGTCGTGGCGGTCGATCGCCATCGGCGCCCCGACGGTGCCGTCCGGGCCCCGCAGGCGGACGCTGATCGTGCGGGGGAGGTCGACGTCGAAGCTGCCCTCGCTGTCGGCCAGGGCCAGGGGCAGGCGGAGGTCGACGCCCACCGGCTGCTTGAGCTGGAACGCCTTGAACAGCACCAGGCCGCCGCTCGACGCCCCGGGCAGCGTGCTGCTGGTCGACGACCCGCTGCCGGCGTCGTCGCCGCTCTCCTTCTTCGCGCAGGCGGCGAGGAGGACGGTGCCCGTCGCCCCGAGCAGCACCTGGCGGCGGGAGAGGGGCCGGAAGAGGTCCACGGCGACCGAACCTATCCTCGCCCCCGTGGCAAACCCCATCGCGCTGGAGGTCGACGGCCGCGCCGTCGAGGTCGACGACGACGGCGCTTCGCTGCTGGAGGTCCTCCGCGACCGGCTCGGCCTGCGGGGCCCGAAGGACGGGTGCAGCCCCCAGGGCCAGTGCGGGTGCTGCACGGTCCTCGTCGACGGCGCCCCGCGCGTGGCCTGCGTGACGCCCGTGCGGCGGGTGGCCGGCCGTCGGATCACCACCGTCGACGGCTTGCCGGGCGACGTGCGCGACCGGTGGGCCGACGCCTTCGTGGCCACCGGCGGCTCCCAGTGCGGGTTCTGCACGCCGGGCATCGTGTGCCGCCTCGCCGGCGGTGCGCCGGTCGGCCGCGACGCCGTCGACAAGGCCCTCGCCGCCCACCTGTGCCGTTGCACCGGGTGGCAGACGATCGTTGAGGCGGTCGAGCACGCCGGCACGCCCGGCCCGGCTCGTGACCTCGACGCCGCCGGCCGGCGGGCCACCATCGAGGGCGGTGTGTCGCAGCGGGTCGGCCCCGAGGTGGTGCTCGGCGGGGGTGGCTTCGCCGACGACACCGCGCCGGACGACGCGCTGGTGGCCGTGCCGGACGGCACGGGCGGTTGGGGCGTGGGCGAGACGCTGGCCGAGGCCCGGGCCGCGGCCGGGAAGGTCCAGGGTCGGCGCACCACGGCGCCGTCGACCCGCCCGATCGAGGTCCCGGCCGGCGACTGGGTGCTCACGCTGCGGACCGGCTGGGTCGAGCCCGCCTACCTGGAGACCGACGCCTCCTGGTGCGCGCCGGGCGGCGAGCCGGCCAGCCCGCTGGGCAACGGCGGCGCCTTCGGCGGCAAGGCCAACTCGATCGCCCCGGCCGTCGCCCGCCGGCTGGCCGACGAGCACGGTCGCCCGGTGCGGGTGTTGCTGTCCCGGGAGGACACGGTCCGCCTCGGACCGAAGCGGGCGCCGCTCGCCGCCGGCCTGCGGGCCGACGGCACCGGCGAGGTCGTCGTGGCCCGGACCCCGGGCATCGCCGATGCCATCCGCTCGGCTGCTCCCGGCCTCGTCGTCACCGAGGTCGACGTGCCCGGACCGCCGACGTCGATCGACCTCCGCGCCGCGGGTTGGGCCGAGGCCGCCGTCCTGCGGGCCGGCCTGGCCGGCGACCCGACGGTCACGATCACGTCGCCGGCCGGGGCCACGGCGACGGCGACCGTCGGCGAGTCGATCCGGATCACGGTGTCGTGCGGCGAGCCGCTCGACGAGGTCGTGCTCCGCTCGTACTGCATCGGTGCCGCCCACATGGCGCTGGGCTGGGTCACCAGCGAGGGGCTCTACGTCGACGAGGGGGGCGAGGTCCACGACCTCACGATCCGCTCGTTCGGCATCGTCCGCCCCTCGGCCATGCCCCACGTCGAGGTCGAGGTCGTCCCGAGCGACGGCCCGCCCGTCAACGGCTCCGACGCCGTCTTCGCCGCGGTGGCGGCGGCGGTGTGGATCGGGCAGGGTTGCCGGCAGGACTGGCCGACAGGAGCAACGTCATGAGCACACCGGTGGGGCCGTACACGCCGATCGTCAAGGCCGGGGAGTGGCTGGTCGTGTCGGGCCAGCTCGGCCTGCTCGACGGCCAGCTCGCCAGCGGCACCGCCGAGCAGTGCCGCCAGGCCCTCGCCAACCTGGCCGGGCTGCTCGAGGGGGAGGGGGCGTCGCTGGCCGACGTGGTCAAGACCACCGTCTTCCTCCGCCACATGGACGACTACGACGCCATGAACGAGGTCTACGTCGCCGCGTTCGGCGACCATCGCCCGGCCCGCTCGGCCATCGCGGTCGCCGGCTTGCCCCGGGGCGCCCTGGTCGAGGTCGAGGCATGGGCGCGGGTAGCTTGACGCCGTGCTCGGAGCGATCATCCTCGCCATCGCGTTCGTGGTCTTCGTGCCCGTGTTCCTCATGAGCATGGGTGCCATCGCCGCCCTGCTCGGCACCTTCCTCAAGGACGACGCCGAGGTCCGCCACGAAGGCTCCGAGCTCATCGCCCTGAACAAGTAGCGGTTGTCGGCAGCGCCTGCGGCGCCACCGAGATCGCTTCGCGTGCGGCGGCCGGGCCGCGAGATCGAGCCTTCGGCCGCCTGACCCGGCCCCGCCCCGGCGGACGCCGCTGGCCGCTTCGTCGGCTCCACGGTGGTCCGCGTCGCCGTCCGCTTCGGGGCGGGACCAGGCCAGTCGGCCTCTCGGCGCTGATTCCCCTTCGGCGATCGCGCGCCGTAGCTCCGCGCGCGCTTCAACGCGTCTGAGTCGGCCTCGATGGCCGGTTCAGGCGCAGCTGCGTCGCGAGCCCCGGTGTCGGAGGTCGACGAGGTGGGGGGTGGCGCCGTTACGGGAGAGGCCCCGCTTGCGGGGAGGGTGCCCGTCACGGTGACAGGACCCGCAGCCGGGGGCGAACAGAAGAGGGTCCCGCGCCGAAAACCAACTCGGTCCCCGCCTTGGCTCCAGGGGGACGGAGCGGCGGGGACCGTAGTGGTGTGACCAGTGCTGCACTGGGTCCAGGGGGGACTGGGCCTCCCCCCATCATGCGCCTTGCGGGTGGTGCATGTCCATGGTCAATCTGGGCCGTGACAACCCCCGGAAAGGGGGGTTGTCAGAAGGACCAGCGGGTCTCGCCGAACCGGTAGCCCACCGAGCGGACGGTGGAGATGAGGTTGGCGTGCTCCTCGCCCAGCTTGGCCCGGAGGCGCCGGACGTGGACGTCGACCGTGCGGGCGCCGCCGTAGTAGTCATAGCCCCAGACCCGGCTCAGCAGGGTCTCGCGGGTGAAGACCTTGCCCGGGTGCGAGGCCAGGAACTTGAGCAGCTCGTACTCCATGTAGGTGAGGTCGAGCGGCTTGCCGGCCACGGCGGCCTGGTAGGTCTCGAGGTTCAGCACCAGGGCGCCGTACTCGATGAGCTCGGGGCGGGTGCCCCGGCCGGTGCGCCAGAACAGGTGCTTGAGCCGGGCCTCGAGCTCGGTCTGGCGCACCGGCGCCAGGCAGAAGTCGTCGAAGAGGTCGTCGCGCAGCTCGAGGTCGCCGAGCTGGGCGCCGCCGACGAGCAGCAGGACCGGCTCCATCGGGATGTCTCGCTTGCGGAGGGCCCGGCACAGGGCGAAGGCGCCCTCGGCGTCCACGTCGGCGCAGATCAGGGCACCGGCCCAACCGTCCTCCGGCTCGAGCCGGGCCGCGGCCTCGGCCGAGGACGCCGCCTTCCACGGGAAGCCGCCCATGTCGAGGGCCTGGGCGACCTCCGGAGGTGCGGGGTCGGGGAAGAGGAGGAGGGGCTCCATCGGGACGTACTCCCTACAGCCTCGGCAGGTAGCGGTCCAGCTCGAACTGGCTCACCTGCGTCTTGTACTCGGCCCACTCCTGGCGCTTGTTGCGGATGAAGAAGCCGAAGACGTGCTCGCCGAGGGCTTCACGGACGAGGTCCGAGGTCTCCATCAGGTCGACCGCGTCGTTCAGGTTGCCGGGCAGGGAGCGGATGCCCTGCGCCGCCAGCTCCTCGGTCGACTTGGCGTGGAGGTTGCCCTTCCCCTCCTCGGGCAGCTCGTAGCCCTCCTCGATGCCGCGGAGGCCGGCGGAGAGGACGCACGAGTAGGCGAGGTAGGGGTTGCAGGCCGGGTCGGGCGCCCGGTACTCGATGCGGGTCGACTCGGCCCGGTTGCGCTTCGAGTGCGGCACGTTGACGATCACCGAGGCGTTGTTGCGGGCCCAGGCCACGTGCACCGGCGCCTCGTAGCCGGGCACCAGGCGCTTGTAGGAGTTCACCCACTGGTTGGTGACGGCGGTGATCTCGGGGGCGTGGCGCAGGAGGCCGGCGATGAAGCCCTTGGCCACCTTCGACAGGCCGTGCTCGTCGCCCGGGTCGTGGAAGGCGTTGGTCTCGCCCTCGAAGAGCGAGAAGTGGGTGTGCATGCCCGAGCCCTGCACGCCGGCGATGGGCTTCGGCATGAACGTGGCGTACACGCCGGCGTCCTGGGCGATCTCCTTCACCACCAGGCGGGTGGTCATCACCGTGTCGGCCATGGTGAGGGCGTCGGTGTGGCGCAGGTCGATCTCGTGCTGGCTCGGCGCGTCCTCGTGCTGGGAGTACTCGACGGGGATGCCCATCTCCTCGAGGGTGAGGACGGTGCGGCGGCGCAGGTCGGTGGTGAGGTCGGCCACGGTGAGCTCGAAGTACGAGCCCCGGTCGAGCGTCTCCGGCGGGTGCGAGGCGTCGTCGTCGCCGAAGTAGAACCACTCGATCTCGGGGGCGGCGTAGAAGGTGAAGCCCTTCTCGCGGGCCCGGTCGAGCGTGCGGCGCAGGACGTTGCGGGGATCGCCGGCGAACGGCGTGCCGTCGAGGCTGAGGATGTCGCACACGACCCGGGCCACCGGATCGTCGTTGCCCTGGTGCGGGAGGATCTGGAAGGTGCGGGGATCCGGCTTGGCCAGGACGTCGCTCTCCTGCACCCGGCTGAACCCGTCGATCGCCGACCCGTCGAAGGTCATGCCCTCCTCGAGGGCGTTCTCGAGCTCGGCCGGGGTGATGGCGAAGGCCTTGGGCACGCCCAGCACATCGGTGAACCAGAGCTGGATGAAGCGGATGCCCCGCTCCTCCACGGTTCGCAGCACGTAGTCCTGTTGCCGTTCCACCCCGGCATCATCGCACCCGACGCGCGCACCTCATGCCGGTGCGTCGTCCAGTTCATGGGCCGTTCACATTCGTGAAAAGGCGGGGAAACGGCGTCCTCGGTAGCGTGCCCTTCGACAGCCATCCCCATCGAGGAGCCCAAGCCCGTGAGCTACAAGGCCGAGTACATCTGGATCGACGGCACCGAGCCGACCCCGCTCCTTCGGTCCAAGACCAAGATCCTGAAGGACGGCGCCGAGCCGCCGATCTGGGGCTTCGACGGGTCGAGCACCAACCAGGCCGAGGGTCACTCGTCGGACCGCGTGCTCCAGCCGGTGTTCAGCTGCCCGGATCCGATCCGGGGCGGCGACGACATCCTCGTGATGTCCGAGGTCCTGAACATCGACATGACGCCGCACGAGACCAACACCCGCGCCGCGTGCGCCGAGGTGGCCGAGAAGTTCAAGGGCCAGGAGATGATCTTCGGCCTCGAGCAGGAGTACACCCTCTTCCGGGGCACCCGCCCGCTCGGCTTCCCGGACTCGGGTGGCTACCCCGGCCCGCAGGGCCCGTACTACTGCGGCGTCGGCGCCGACGACATCTACGGTCGCCCGCTGGTGGAGGACCACCTGGAGGCGTGCCTCGAGGCCGGCCTCGAGATCTCCGGCATCAACGGCGAGGTCATGCCCGGCCAGTGGGAGTTCCAGGTCGGGCCGCTCGGCCCGGTCGAGGTCTCCGACCAGCTGTGGATCGCCCGCTGGCTGCTCCACCGCCTCGGTGAGGACCACGGCATCTCGGTGACCCTCGACCCGAAGCCGGTTCGGGGCGACTGGAACGGTGCCGGCTGCCACACCAACTTCTCCACCAAGGCCATGCGCGAGTCCTACGACCCGATCATCGCCGCCTGCGAGGCACTCGGGAAGAACTGGGAGGAGCACGTCCACCAGTACGGCTTCGGCATCGAGCACCGCCTCACCGGCCTGCACGAGACCGCCCCGTGGAACGAGTTCAGCTACGGCGTCTCCAACCGCGGTGCGTCGGTGCGCATCCCGTGGCAGGTCGAGCAGGACAAGAAGGGCTACGCCGAGGACCGTCGGCCCAACGCCAACATGGACCCGTACGTCGTGTGCCGTCTGATCACGAACACCGTCTGCAGCGCCGCTTCCTGACGCCTGCACCAGACCTGCGAGCGGCCGCCCTCCGGGGCGGTCGCTCTGCTTTTCAGCGGGCCTTCAGCGGCTGCTCGCGCTTCGGCCGCTTCGGCTTCCGGGGCCGGGTGGCCACGACCTGGGCGCCCATGATCAGCACGGCCACGGCGAAGCCCCCGATCGAGAGCAGCACCAGGATCGGGAGCACCCGGCCGCCCGGGTCCTTCACGGGCACCGGTGCGGTCGTCGGCGGGGTCGTCGCCGGGCTGCCCTGGGGTGGGACGAACGCCGGCTGGGTCGAGGGCGGCACCGTCGACGTGGTCGTGGTCGGCCTCCGGGTGGTGGTGGGCGCCGGCGCCGTCGTCGGGGCGGTGGTGGGGGCCACGGTGGTGGTCGGCGCGGTCGTCGTCGGCACCTCGCTGGTGGACGGCGCCGGCCCGAGGATCTGCGCCGCGGCGGGGGTCGCGCTGCCGACGAGGAGAGCGGCAGCGAGGGCCAGGGCACGCACGGGTCGCAGTCTGCCAGCGCCCACTACCGTTGCCGGGTGCACGTCGTCCGGGTCGCGCTCTGCCAGGTGAACACCGTCGTCGGTGACCTCGAGGGCAACCTGGCGCGCCTCCTCGAGGGGCTGGAGGAGGCGGAGTCGCACGGTTGCGACCTCGCCGTGTTCCCCGAGTTGGCCATCACCGGCTACCCACCCGAGGACCTGCTGCTGCGCCGGGGCTTCGTCGACGCCAACGTCGAGGTGCTCGAGCGCTTCGCGGCGCGCACCACTGGCTCGTGCGCCGCCGTGGTGGGTTTCGTCGAGAGCGGGCGCGACCTCTACAACGCCGCCGCCGTGTGCGCGCGCGGCGAGGTGCTCGGCACCTACCGCAAGCGCCACCTGCCGAACTACGCCGTGTTCGACGAGGCCCGCTACTTCGCCGAGGGCGACGGCCCGGCCCCGCTGTTCGAGATCGCCGGCACCACCGTCGGCGTGTCGATCTGCGAGGACGCCTGGAACCCGGTCGGTCCCATCGCCTGGGAGGCGGCCGGGGGCGCCGAGCTGCACGTGAGCATCAACGCCTCGCCGTTCTACGTCGGCCGCCACCTCGAGCGCGAGCGCATGCTCACGACCCGCGCCGCCGACTCGGCGTGCACCATCGTCTACGTCAACCAGGTCGGTGGGCAGGACGAGCTGGTCTTCGACGGCGGCTCGATGGTGATCGCCCCCACCGGACAGGTCGTGGCCCAGGCGCCCCAGTTCGTCGAGCAGACGATGGTCGTCGACATCCAGGTCGAGCCGGCCTGGCGCAAGCGGGTGCTCGACCCTCGGGGCCGAGCCATGGCCGAGCCGCTCCCGATCGTGCCGGTCACCGCTGACCCCGGCCGCGACGCCATCGACCTCAGGTACGCGCCGACGATCACGCCGTGGCTCGAGCCGAGCGAGGAGGCCTACGAGGCGCTGGTGCTCGGCACCCGCGACTACGTGCGGAAGAACGGCTTCACCGACGTCGTGCTCGGCCTCTCCGGAGGCATCGACTCGTCGCTGGTCACGGTCATCGCGGCCGACGCCATCGGGCCCGAGCACGTGCACGCCGTGGCGCTCCCGTCCCGCTACTCCACCGAGCACTCGATCACCGACGCCGAGAAGCTCTGCGCCAACCTCGGCATCGAGCTGCGCACCATCGAGATCGAGCCGGCGTTCGCCCCGATGCTCGACCTGCTGGCGCCGTCGTTCGAGGGCCGCGACCCCGACATCACCGAGGAGAACCTCCAGGGTCGCATCCGCGCCGCCCTGCTGATGGCGCTGGCCAACAAGTTCCGCAGCTGGTTGGTGCTCATCTGCGGCAACAAGAGCGAGCTGGCCGTCGGCTACACGACGATCTACGGCGTCGACATGGCGGGCGGGTTCGCCGTGATCAAGGACGTGGTGAAGACCTCGGTCTACGAGCTGTGCCGCACCCGCAACGAGCGGGCCGGCTACGACCTCATCCCCGCCTCGGTGCTGGCCAAGCCGCCCTCGGCCGAGCTGGCGCCGGGCCAGCGCGACGACCAGAACCTCCCGCCCTACGACGTGCTCGATCCCATCGTCGAGGCCTACGTCGAGGACGACCTCACCGTCGAGGACCTCATCCAGCGGGGCCACGACCCGGCCATCGTCCGCCGGGTGGCTCGCATGATCGACATCGCCGAGTGGAAGCGACGCCAGGCGCCGATCGGCGTGCGCATCACCGACAAGGCGTTCGGCCGCGACCGCCGCATGCCCATCACCAACCGCTTCCCTGGTTGAGGAGGAAGCCCGACCTCGCCCTGGCGGGCGCGGCCACCCTCTTCGGGTCGACGTTCCTCGTCATGCAGGACGCCGTGCGCGACGTCGACCCGTACGCGTTCCTCGTCGCCCGCTTCGGCATCGGCGCCGTCCTGCTCGCGCCGCTGGTGTGGCGGGCGCGCACCGACCACCTGTTCCGCCACGGTGCCCTCGCCGGGCTCTGCCTGGCCGGCGGCTACGTGGGTCAGACCGTGGGGCTCCAGTACACGACCACCTCGGTGTCGGCCTTCTTCACCTACCTGCTGGTGGTGATCGTGCCGCTCCTGTCGGCCGTCCTCCTGCGCCGCCCGCCCCTGCCCTCGACGCTGGCCGGCATCCTCCTCGCCGTCACCGGCCTGGTGGTGATGAGCGGCACCGGACTCGCCCTCGGCAAGGGCGAGGTGCTCACCCTGCTGGGCGCCATCGCCTTCGCCGGTCACATCGTCGTGCTGTCCGAGGTGGCCGAGCGCCACGACGTCTTCGCCCTCAACGCCGTGCAGTTCGGCACCGTCGCCGTGGTGCTCCTCGCCCCGGCGCTGGTGCAGGGCAGCTTCGACTTCCCGGGCTCGGCCTGGGCGGCCGCCGCCTACACGGGCGTCGTGGTCAGCGTCGTCGCCTTCGGCCTCCAGGTGTGGGGCCAGGCCAGGGTGAGCGCGTCCCGCGCCGCCCTCGTGCTCATGCTGGAGCCCGTCGTCGCCGCCGTGATCGGCCGGCTCGACGGCGAGCACCTCGGCTTCGCCGGTGCGGTGGGTGCCGCCCTCATCCTCGCCGGCATCCTCGTGTGCGAGCTCGCCGGGCCGCTCCTTGACCGGCCCGGGCGACCCGGCCAACCTGAGCCGTCGTGCTGATCCGCGACACCGCCCGCCGCCTCGCCCACCTCGCCTGGGTGGAGCGCCGGCTCTTCGAGGTGGTCGGCGCGTGGGTGGTCGGCACCGCCGACGGCGAGGTCGCTGCCCTGTTCGCCGCCCGGTCGATGCACCACGGCTGGCGCGCCTCGCTGCTCGAGGAGCAGGTGCCGGTCCTCCACGACCTCGACCCGGCCGAGCTCGCGCCGCCGGACGCCTTCGTCCACCTGCTCGACGCCGTGGCGGCGTCGGCCGACGACCGGGAGCGGCTGGTGGCTCTGGCCCAGGTCGTCGGGCCGCACCTCGCCGCTCGCCACCAGGCCCTGCTCGGTGACGCGACGCCGGTGGCCGACGGGCCGATGGCCCGGGTGCTGCGCCTCGTCGTCGTCGACGAGCAGGATGACCAGCGGGCCGCCGAGCTGCTGCTGTCGTCACGTTTCGGTGACGACGACGTGCGGGCGGCGGCCCACCGGTCGGCGCTGGAGCGCCTCCTGCCCCCCGGGATCTAGTCCTCGTCCTCGGCGTGGTCACGGCCCTGGGTGCCGTGGTCCTCGCCCGACCTGCCGTGGTCGTCGGCCGCGTCGTGGCCGAGCCCGTCGTCACCGTGGTCGTCGCCGGCCTCGCGCTCGGTCGCCCGTGCCGCGTTGCGGGCGTGGGCCGCCTCGCTGACCTCACGCCCGTGGTTGTCGGGGTGCTCGGGGTGGTCGGCGTCGTCGAGGCCGTGGGCGGTGGTCGTCGTGGTCGGTGCGACCGTCGTGCTCGTGGTGCTGGTCGTCGTCGGTGCGGCCGTGGTGGTGGTCGTCGTCTCGTCGGCGGCGACGAGCGGTCCGCCCGTGACCGACGGCGACGGGTGGCTGCTCGCCGGCTGCAGGGCGATGACGGTGCCCGCCGTGCCGAAGGCGAGGACCGTGGCGCCGACGCCCACGACCACCTTCGAACCGAGTGCCGTCAACAGGTGCTGCTTCATCCGTGACCTCCGTCGTCCCCGGAGCCCGAGCTCGAGCCCTCATCGACGTGAACGTCCGCGCCGTCGACGGGGTTACGCCCCGATCCGCGGCCCGAGCTCTCGGCCCCGCCCTGGCCGTCGTTGCCGCCGTCCTTGCCGCTGCCCGTGCCCTTGCCGTCGCCGCGACCGGGCGCGTCGTCCGACCCTCGGTGGTCGTCCCCGGACCGGCCGGGGCCGCCGCCGTGGTCGTCGACCGTCGTCGGCGGTGCGGTCGGCCGCTGGGTGGTCGGCACGACGACCGGTCGAGCCGTGGTGCTGGTCGTGCTCGTGGTGGGCACCGTCGTGGTCGTCGCCGGCCGGGCGTCGGGCAGGTGCACGCCCACGTGGTCGACCACGTCGGCCACCCGCTGCTGCACCGGCCGCGGGAGCGCACCGGCGACGCCGAGGCCACCGAAGGCGATGCCGGCGACGGCACCCGCGACGACGGCCCGCACGCCCAACCGGCGGCGCCGCCGCGGCGTCGGGGCCGGCGCGGCGGCCGACGCGCCGTCGCGGAACAGGGTGGCCAGGGCGTCGCCGACGACCGGCGC
>JAODBP010000169.1 GCA_025464025.1 Actinomycetes bacterium
ACTCGTCCTCGGCGAACGACTTCTCGTAGGTCTTCTCGATCTCGATCGGGTCCTTGGTCTCGGACAGGACCTGCTCGAAGAAGTCGATGTAGCTCGGGTGGTGCACCGGGTGGAACGACCACGGCGTCGGGTGGCTCATGATCACCACGCCGCCCTCGCGCACCAGCGGCTTCCCGCGGTACATGTTGAAGAAGTACCCGAGCCCGAGGCAGGCCACCAGGATCGGGTTCATGATCGAGTTCACGTTGTACGGGCAGATGTAGGGCAGCCCCATCGTGAGGATGTCGCTCTGGCCCTCGACCTGGACGAGCTGCTGCTCCCAGACCTTGGCCGTGGTGATCTCGTGGACCTGCTCGATGTCGCCGCACTGCACCGACGTCATGTCGTGGGGCGCCTTGATCGAGTTGAAGATCTGGTTCTTGAGCCGGGCCGGCGTGCGGTCCAGGGCCTTCGACGAGGCGAGGAACGTGGCCCGGTCCTTCGCCCCCCACTCCCACTCGCGCTTCTGGAGGAAGTCGAACGGCTTGGGGAACGTGTCGTTGTTGAGCGTGGTCTCGATCTGGAAGATCTTGATGCCGGCCTTGCGGATGACCTCACCCATGCGCCAGTTCGAGCTGTGCAGCTCGGACGCGTGGCGGTCCATGAACGACTTCGAGTGCTGCATGGTCTTGACGTTGTGGTGGTGCCGCAGCGACTTGTACGACGACAGGCCGGTGGCCGTCGACTTGTGCCCGCCGTCCATCGAGACGAGGTTGATGTTCACGTAGATCAAGAGGTCGGACTCTGCGGCCCGCTTGTTGATCTCGACCTCTTCGCCGTGCGGGGTCTCGCCGATGAACGCCAGGTTCTCCGGGTCCTCGGCGTCGTGGTTGTAGAGCGTGCCGTTGGGGGCGAAGGCGTCGTAGATGCGGTCGCCCAGGGCGTGGCGCAGCTCGGCCTCGGTCATGCGTCGGTGCAGGGCGAGGGCGGCGATGAGGTGGACGTCGTCGACCCCGCACTCGGCGGCCACGTCGAGCACGGCCTCGATGACCCGCTGGCGGATGTCGGGGCGCTGCATGGGCGGCAGCGGCAGCGAGATGTCGTCGAACGCGATCGTGAGCTTCATGCCCGGGAACAGCTGCTCGCGGAGCGGGTCCTGGCCGATCGGGTGCTCCAGGGCGTGGCGGATGGCGGCGTCGGGGTCCTTGATCGTCGGCACGGCCTCGGCCGGGTAGATGATCCGGCTGCCGACGGGGAGGCGCTCGAGCTTGAAGCCCTCGCCGTGCATGAACAGCGTCGGCGGGGTCGAGCGATCGACCTCGAGGACGAATCCGGGACGCTGGCTCATCGATTTCTTTCCTTCTCGTCGCGGAGGTCGAAGGCGATCTTGACCGCGCCCCGGCGGCCGGCTTCCGCGGCGTGCTGGAGGGCGTCGGTGTAGCGATCGAGGGTGTAGGTGGCGCTGACGAGCCGACCGAGGTCGGCGTCGCGCACGACGTCGAAGGCCCGCTCGAACTCGGCGTGGGTGTAGGCGTAGCGGCCGGTGATCGACACCTCGCGGTGCCACAGGCCGGTGAGGTCGACCGTGACCGTGGAGGGCATGCCGACCAGGTGGATCTGCCCGCCGGGGGCGACGACCCGGAGCGACTGCTGGATCGAGTCGCTGGTGCCGACGCAGTCGAGGACGTGGTCGGCTCCGCCGGTGAGCTGGTCGCCGATGTGCATCGAGCCGGCGAGTCGGCGCACGACACCGGTCAGCTCACCGGGCTCGCACACCACGTCGGCCCCGAGGTGCTTGGCCAGGCGGCGCTGCTCGGGGTGCTTGGCCACGGCGATGATCTGGCCCTGCGGTCCGGGGTTGTTGCGGAGGGCAGCGATCGTGCAGAGCCCGATCGTCCCCGAACCGAGCACGACCGTGAGCCCGACACCCGGGTGGGCAGCGGCGGCGTGGACGGCGCACGCGGTGGGCTCGACCATCACGGCCTGCTCGTCGGTGAGGTCGTCGGGCACCCGGTGGAGCTGGGCGTCGTGGGCGACCATGAAGGTGGACCAGCCCCCGCCGGTGTCCTCGCAGTAGCCGGTCTGGAGGCCGGGCTCGAGGTGGCCGAAGGCGACCTTCTCGCACCGGTTGGTCTGGCCGGCCCGGCACCAGTCGCACGGCTCGAGGCCGCGGATGGCGCAGTGCAGCACCGGCTCGACCACGACGCGGGTGCCGTCGTCGAGCTCGCCGACGACCTCGTGGCCGGGGATGAACGGGAAGCTGACGATCGGCTCGAAGTAGCGCGACGACATGCCGTCGACGGTGGCCAGGTCGGAGCCGCAGATGCCGGCGAGACGGGGCCGGACCACGTGCCAGCCGGCGCCGGGCAGGCGGGGCGGGTCGACGTCGACGAGGCGGAGCGGGCCGACCTTGGCGCCCCGGCCGGGGGCGAGGGTGCCGGCGACGCGCGCCGCGGCGAAGCGGGCGAGGGAGCGCTCGAAGCGGAGGGCCTTCATCGGCGGACCACGCTGGCGTGGCGGGGGCCGATGGGCAGGAACGGCTTGTGGGCGCCGGGGGCCTGGGCCCAGTGCTCGACCAGCCAGCCCCGCTTGCGGGCGATGGCGCTGAGCCGGGTCTCCGGGTTCACGGCCACGGGGAAGCCGACGGCCTCGAGCATCGGCAGGTCGGAGGCCGAGTCGGCGTAGGCGATGGCCTCCTCCATCCGCAGCCCCTCGGCGTCGGCGTACTCCTGCATGAGCAGCGCGCGGGACTCGCCGGTGGGTGGGGCGTCGGTGAGCTCACCGGTCCAGCGGCCGTCGGCCGTCTGCGACATGCGAGCGCAGATGATCTCGTCGAACAGCGGGCGCAGGTTGCGCTCGACCACGATGTCGAGGGCACCGGTGATGAGCACGGTGCGGTGGCCGAGCGCCTTGTGCTGGCGGACCCGGCGGAACCCGGCCGGGAAGCCCTTGGTGACGATGAGCTGGGTGAGGAGCTCGGTGGCGTCCTCCTCGAGCTGGGCCACCGAGGCACCCTCGTAGCGGCGGTAGAAGCTGCGGAGGAAGTCGCCCCGGTCCTTGCGGTCGGCGCTGAGCAGGCCTGGGGCCTCGGCGAGGGTCTTGAGCACGAAGCGCACGCGGTCGTCGCGACCGAGGCGGCGGGTGGCCAGCCACGAGAACGACTCGACGACGTTCGACGCGATGAGCGTGTTCTCCAGGTCGAAGGCGGCGAAGTGCCGGTCGGGGGAGAGCACCTGCTTGCGGAGGCGGGTCGAGCGGCTCTCCCGCGTGCCGCCGCCGGCGGCTGTGGTGCGCACCCGGGCGTGCTCGACGACGGAGGGCAGGTGGACGTTGCGGACGTAGTCGTCCCACGTGATGACCCGGGGGTCGAAGCAGAAGTCGCGCTGGTCGGCCTCGTCGAGCGAGTCGAAGCGCGACAGCAGCCGCTCGACGCCGAAGATGGCCTCGCTCTCGGCGTAGGCGCCGTAGAGGGTGACGTAGCCGAGGGCTCGCTCGCCCTCGGCCTTCTTCTCCTCGACGGCGGCCGACCACTTGGCCTGGGTGCCGCGGAGGGGGAGCGACGACAGCGCCTTCTCGGCGTGGCCGAGCAGCTTCACGCCCCGCTCGAGCTGGGCCTGGACCCGACCGCGGCCGGGGAACGTCCACTCCGGCACGACGATGGGCTGGCCCTTGGTGTCGTAGAGCGGGTTCTCGGTGAACCAGCCCTGCACCAGGTCGACGAGCTTGCGGTAGCGCAGCGGCTGGGCCGAGCCCGACGCCACCTGGACGACCGTGGGCTCCGGCTCGGGGCCGCGGGCGGCGGCGTCGATGATGGCGGCGACGACGAGGTCGACCGGGATCACGTCGATGACGCCCTCGGGGATGCCGGGGAACTCGGCGAGCAGGCCGCGGGCGTAGGAGATGATCACCGGCTCGGCCATGCGGAAGCCGCGGATCCAGCCCGGGCGGGGTTCGAGCATCGCCGACTCGATGATCGACGGCCGCACGATCGTGACCGGGATGTCGCCCCGCGTCTCGAGCAGGGCCTGCTCGCCGAGGGCCTTGGTGTAGGCGTAGGCGTCGGGCCAGCCCAGCGACTTGGCCCGGGCCCGCCCCGCCTCGACGAGCTGCTCCTGGACCCACGCCTCGCGGGCCTTCTCACCCCGGGTGGCCAGCAGTGGCGTGCCGGCGGCGCCGAGCTCGGCCCGGGCCTCCTTGCGGAACTTCACCAGCATGTCGGGCATGCGGCTGGCGGCCTCGGCGTCGGCCCGGATGCGGCGGGCGGCCTCGACCTCGCGGCGCCAGTCGACCTGCTGGGTGAACTGCTGGTCGGGGAGGGGCAGCTCGGGGGCCGGCCCGCGGCGGTTGCCGGCGACGTAGCAGGTCGAGACGGCGACGAGGTGGGCCGTCGAGCCGATCGAGCGGAGCGTCTCGGTGATGCGGCTGGGGCCGAGGAGGTTGACCTCGACGGCGCTGTCGAGCGGCGAGTCGAACGAGACGGTGGCCGCCGAGTGGATCACGGTGTCGCACGTGGCGAGGATCGCCTTGCCGTCGTCGTCGAGCCCGAGGCCGTCCCGGCCGACGTCGCCGGCCACGACCTGCACCCGGCGGGCGGCCATGGCGTCGAAGTCGTCGATCTCGCTGCGGAGGCGGTCGAAGGCGTCGTTGCGGAGCACCTCGCGCTGGACCCGCTGGGCCGCGGTGGAGCGGCGGCCCGAGCGGACGAGGAGCACGACCTCGCAGTCGGGCACCGATCGGAGCAGCCGCTCGACGAGCGCGGTGCCGAGGAAGCCGGTCGAACCGGTCACGAACAGGCGTCGGCCGGCCAGGGACTCGGCGATCACGGGATCCTGTCTACCAGTTGGTAAGGCGGTGACGTCGGGTCACGTGCGGTCCACCCGCCGTTCACCTGTAGTTTGCCGAACCATGCGGTTCCGGCTGGTCCCGAGTGACGACCGATTCTTCGACCTGTTCAACGACTCAGCGCGAAACGCTGAGGACTGCGCCCGTCACCTCGTCGAGGTGATCTCGGGCCCCGATCGCAAGGCGTCGTTCGACAAGGTGATGGAGTGCGAGCGGCGGGGCGACCAGCTCACGACCGACATCCTCCACCGCCTCGACACGACGTTCGTGACGCCGTTCGACCGGGAGGACATCCACGCCCTGGCCGAGGAGCTCGACGACGTCGTCGACGACATCTACCAGGTGGGTGCGCTGCTGCGGATCATCCCGGTGGGTGATCCCCTGCCCGAGCTGATCGAGCAGTCCGAGCTGTGCGTCAAGATGGCCGTCGAGGTCGTCGCCCTGATCGAGCGGCTCGAGTCCATGAAGGACATGAAGGGCCTGCTCGACCAGATCGACCGGCTCGAGAGCGAGGGCGACGCCGTCAACCGGCGGGCCCTGAAGCGGCTGTTCTCCGGCGAGTTCGAGGCGCTCGAGGTCATCAAGTGGAAGGACGTCATCTCCGCCATGGAGAACGCCCTGAACGCGCTCGAGGACATCGGCGACGTGGTCGAGTCAATCGTCCTGAAGCACGCCTGACCCCATGCATGCAGAGGACGTCGGCGTCTTCCTCGTCATCGCGCTCGCGCTGGCCTTCGACTACACGAACGGCTTCCACGACGCCGCCAACTCGATCGCGACGGTCGTGTCGACCCGGGTGCTGTCGCCCCGCTACGCCGTGCTGTGGGCGGCGGCGTTCAACTTCATCGCCTTCCTCGTGTTCAAGACCCACGTGGCGAACACCATCGCCAAGGACGTGGTCACCCAGGACGTCCTGACCGTCGGCGTGATCTTCGCCGGGCTGGTGGGCGCCATCGGGTGGAACCTCATCACGTTCTACCTGGGGCTGCCGACCTCGTCGTCGCACGCCCTGGTGGGCGGCATCGCCGGCGCCGCCGTGGCCCGCTCCGGCACCCACGTGCTGGTGTCGGACGGCATCCGCAAGATCGGCATGTTCATCGTGCTGTCGCCGCTGATCGGCCTCGCCCTCGGCCTGGTGATCACGCTCGCCATCCAGTGGATCTTCCACAAGTACCGGCGGGTGGAGCGGCTGAACAAGGGCTTCCGCCGGGGGCAGCTCGTCTCGGCCGCCGCCTTCTCGCTCGGCCACGGCGGCAACGACGCCCAGAAGACGATGGGCGTCATCCTCGCCGTGCTGATCGCGTCGGGGCACGTGGCCTCCGGTGGCGACGTGCCGCTGTGGGTCGTGCTCGCCGCGCACAGCGCCATCGCCCTCGGGACGCTGTCGGGCGGGTGGCGGATCGTGAAGACGATGGGCTCGAAGATCACCCGGCTCCAGCCGGTCGGCGGCATGGCCGCCGAGACCAGCGCCGCCGTCACGCTGTTCTTCGCGTCGGCGAGCGGGATCCCGGTGTCGACCACCCACACCATCACCGGCGCCATCGTCGGGGTCGGTGCATCCCGGCGGCTCAGCGCCGTACGGTGGGGCGTGGCCGGTCGCGTGGTCTGGGCGTGGGTGCTGACGATCCCGGGCGCGGCGATCGTGGCTGCCCTGACCTCGCTGCTGATCAAGGCGGTCGCCTAGTGGACCGGCGGGCGTCGTTCTTCGCCGCGGCGGCCTTGATCTGCTTCGCCCTGGCGCCGGTGGGGCTCCAGGAGCACCGCCACATCGCCGTCATCGTGGGCGTCGTGTACCTCGTGCTGGCCCTGCTGTCGTTCCTCGACAGCAAGAGCCGGAGCAGCAGCACCCGCCCGCGCCGGCCGTCCGGCCGGTAGGGCCTTGGCCGGGCCCTCGACGCGGGAGCGGATCCTCGACGCCGCGCTCGCGTCGTTCGGGACGCGGGGCTACGAGGCGACCTCGCTCGACGCCCTCGCGGCCGGCATCGGGGTGAGCAAGCAGACGATCCTGCACCACTTCGGGTCGAAGGAGCGGTTGCTCGACGCGGTGATCGACCGGTCGGCCGAGGAGCTGTCGGAGCTGCTGGAGGAGGCGCTGGCCACTGCCGGCACCGGGTTCGACCACATCGAGGCCCTGGTGCGGGCCGTCTTCCGCCTCGCCGCCCGCCGGCCCGAGCTGCTGGGGCTGCTGCGGGAGGTGTCCCGCCTGGGGCCGCCGGCCGCCACCCGGTTGGTCGACTGCCTGGAGCCCCTGGTCGAGCGGGCCAAGACCTTCCTCGCGGCCGAGATGGCCGCCGGCAACGTGCGCCAGCAGGACCCCCGGCTGCTGCTCCTGTCGGCCTACTCCACCGTCATCGGCGTGGCCACCGAGGTCGAGGTGCTCCGGGCCGTCGGCATCGAGCCCACCGCCCGCTCCCTCGTCCGCCGCCGCAACGAGCTCCTCGGCTTCCTCCGGAGCGCCCTGTTGAGCGACTGACCCGTTCTCTGTCGGATCACCCGTCGTCACGACGGGTGATCCGACAAAGAAGCGCGGATCTCGGCGAGGACCTTGCTCGCTCGGGCGTGCACGTCGCCGAAGCCGTAGGCATCCAGGGTCCAGCCGGTAGCCCGGATGGATCGGCGACGGGCGTTGTCGGCCTCCAGCTTCTTCGGCGTGGCATGCCAGCGGTGGCCGTCGGCTTCGATGGCGAACTTCAGGGCGGGCCACGCGAAGTCGAGGACGACCACTCGGCCGTCGGCACAGACCAGTCGGTGCTGGAGCTCGGGCTCTGGAACGCCGGCTCGCCGGATCAGCGCGAGGAGGTCCCGCTCGAGCATCGAGGCCAGCCGCTCGTCCGGCAGTGCTTCACGCAGGATCGCTCGCAACGAAGCGGTCCCGCGTCGGCCGCGCTTGCCCACCCGGTCGAGCACCGACAGGAGCTCCTGATGGGTCACCAACTTCTCGACGCACGCGGCGTGGACCGCCTCGTAGACGAGCTCGAACGGCACGACGGCACCGAGGTCGAGCAGCGTCCTCGCCTTCGAGGTCACAGGAAGCACGCCCACCTGGCTGCGGTCGATCGGGTCGAGGGTGTCCGTGCGGTGGAGCGTGACGTCGTCGAGCAAGGGAAGCCGGGTGCCCACGACGGTGAGCTCCGGGCGGACCCGCCGGATCCCTTCGAAGCCGTGCAAGACCGCAGCGCTCCGGTGTGAGAGCACGGCTGTCGGGCCGCACGCGAGGACGGCCGCGAGCTGCCGGGTCTCGTGGGTGAATGGCCAGGAGGCGTAGAGGTACACGCCCGGATGGATCGCCCGAACGACCCCGGCGTCAAGCCGACGCTCGATCACCTCGTCTGTGGCGCCGAGGGCAAGGAACTGCGATCTGGTGGCGAGGCCGAGCTGCTTTGCCGCGGGCCTGGCGAGCGCGGCATCGAGCCGCTGCATGTCGACATCCTGCCGACGGGGTGTGACAGTCCCCGTTCTTTGTCGGATCACCCGTCCTCACGACGGATGATCCGACAAAGAACGGGAACTCGACAGCTAGCGGGTGCGGCCGGTGTGGGCGGCGCGGCGGTCGTGGCGCTCGAGGGCGAGGGCGACGAGGCGGTCGACGAGGGCGGGGTAGGACACGCCCGAGTGGTCCCAGAGCTGGGGGTACATGGAGTACGGCGTGAACCCCGGCATGGTGTTCACCTCGTTGAGGAGGAGGCCGCGGCCGCCCTCCTCGTAGAAGAAGTCGACCCGGGCCAGCCCGTCGCAGCGCAGGGCCTGGAACGCCCGCACGGCGAGGTCCTGGGCCTCCTCGTGCACGGCGGCGGGCAGGTCGGCCGGCACGAACAGGTCGGCGCCCTCGCCCGAGTACTTGTCGTCGTAGTCGTACCAGTCGGCCTTGGGCACGATCTCGCCCAGCATGGTGGCCTCGGGATGGAGCCCCCCGAGCACGGCGCACTCGACTTCCCGGGCCGTCACCCCCGACTCGACGACGACCCACTCGTCGTACAGGAACGCCTGCTCCATGGCGGCGGCCAGCTCGCCGGCCGAGGAGACCTTCGACACGCCCACCGACGAGCCCATGTTCGCCGGCTTCACGAAGCGCGGCCATCCGAGGTGGTCGTCCGGCGGGGCGGCCACGCCGTGCCGCAGCGAGACCGACTCGACCTGCGGGATGCCCGCGGCGGCGAGCACGAGCTTGGCTGCCGCCTTGTCCATGGCCAGCGCCGAGGACAGCACGCCGCACCCGACGTAGGGCACCCCGGCCACCTCGAGCAGCCCCTGGATCGTGCCGTCCTCGCCCATCGGCCCGTGGAGGAGCGGGAACACCACGTCGCCCATCCGCACCGCCTGCAGCGGGTCGACCTCCTTGCCCGACGGGTCGAGCGGCGGCGGCCCGTCCTCGGCCAGCACCCACGAACCGTCCCGCGTGATGCCGACGGGCACGACGTCGTAGCGGGAGCGGTCGACGGCGCCCAGCACCGACCCGGCCGAGATGCACGACACCTCGTGCTCGGCCGACTGCCCGCCGAAGAGGACGACGAGGCGGAGGTGGTCGGGCAGGTCGGACATCCGTGGCAACGTACCCCGCGTGAGGTTCCGCGCCGGTGAGGTCGCGGCCGCCACCGGCGGTCGGCTGGAGGGTCCCGACGTCGCCGTCGACGGCGTGGCCATCGACTCCCGGGGCGACGTCGCCGGCCGCTTGTTCGTGCCCGTCGTCGCCGAGCGCGACGGCCACGACTTCATCTCGACCGCCCTCGCCGCGGGTGCGGCCGCCTACCTCACCAGCCATGCGCCGGAGGGCGGGACGGCCATCGAGGTCGCCGACACGGTGGTCGCCCTCGGCGCGGTCGGTGGCCTGGCCCGCGACCGCCTGCCCGACCGCATCGTGGGCGTCACCGGCTCGGTCGGCAAGACCAGCGTGAAGGACCTCCTCGCCGCGGCCCTCGCCGGCACCTACGCCACCGTGGCCAGCGAGAAGTCGTTCAACAACGAGCTCGGCGTCCCCCTCACGCTGGCCAACGCGCCGGAGGGCACCGAGGCGGCCGTGATCGAGATGGGTGCCCGGGGCATCGGCCACATCCGGTTCCTGTGCGAGCTGGCCCGACCGACGATCGGCATCGTCACCGCCGTCGGCCACGTGCACACCGAGATGTTCGGCACCATCGACGACGTCGCCATCGGCAAGGGCGAGCTGGTCGAGTCGCTGCCCCCGTCGGGCACCGCGGTGCTCAACGCCGACGACGAGCGGGTCGCGGCCATGGCCCGCCGCACCACCGCCACCGTCCTGACCTACGGCACGGCCGGCGACGTGACCGCCACGGACGTCACGCTCGACGACCTCCAGCCGGCGTTCCGCCTCCGCACCCCGTGGGGCGAGGCCGACGTGCGCCTCGCCGTCCGCGGCCACCACCAGGTGGGCAACGCCCTCGCCGCCGCGGCCGCCGCCCTCGCCGCCGGCGTCCCGCTCGACGCCGTCGCCGACGGTCTGGGTCGGGCCGCCCTCTCACCCTGGCGGATGGACCTCCGCCGCACGGCGGCCGGCGCCCTCGTCCTCAACGACGCCTACAACGCCAACCCCATCTCCATGGCCGCCGCCCTCCGTTCGCTGGCCGCCCTCGACGCGTCGAGGCGGGTCGCCGTGCTCGGCACCATGGCCGAGCTGGGCGACGTGGCCGCGGCCGAGCACGCCGCGATCGCCGCGCTGGCCACCGAGCTCGGCGTGCGGGTCATCGCCCTGGCCGAACCCCGCTACGGGGGCGAGCAGGTGGCCGACGTCGCCGCCGCGGCCGCCGCCCTCGGCGAGCTGGGCGACGGTGATGCGGTGCTGGTGAAGGGGAGCCGCGTGGCCGGCCTCGAGCGCCTGGCCGACGTCCTGCTCAGCGTCGACTGACCCGGGCGTACCAGGCCAGGCCGGCGGCGGTGACGGCGCCGACCACCATCACGAACCGGATGGAGATCGACTCGGCCAGCGGCCCGGCGGCCAGCACGCCCAGCGGCACCACGCCGCCGAACCCCATCTGCCACAGCGACAGGACCCGCCCCCGCAGCCGGTCGTCGACCCGCTCCTGGAGCACGGTCGACAGCGACGTGACCGCCGCGAAGTAGACGAAGCCGAGCATGGCCACGACGGGGTAGGCCGGGCCGATGTCGCTGAGCAGCGCGTAGGTGAGCAGCACGACGCTGAAGCCGGCGAGGCTGAGCTGGGTGATGCGCCCGAGGTCCTGCCGGGAGAGGAACGTGCCGATCGACAGCGCGCCGACCACGGCGCCGATCCCGAAGCAGGCGTAGAGCAGCCCGTACTGGAGGCTCTTCACGTCGATGTGGAGGTTGTCGGCGGCGATCGTCGGCATCTGCCCGGTGAACGGCAGGCAGAAGAACGAGAACACCACGATCGTCACCAGCACCCGGCGCAGGACGGGGTCGGCCCGCACGGCGGCGATGCCCTCGGCGATGCGCTTCACCGGGCTCTGCCCGTCGGTCACCCGCTGGAACGGTGGCGACTTGATCATCAGCACGGTGACGATGGCGAACAGGTAGGTGGCGGCGTTGATGCCGAAGACGGTCCCCGCCCCGAAGGCGCTGTAGAGGATGCCGCCGATGGCCGGGCCGATGACCCGGGCCCCGTTCATCTGGGTCGAGTTGAGGGCGATGGCGCCGGAGAGGTGCTGGCGCTCGACGAGCGAGGGGAGCAGCGCCGACCAGGCCGGCGCGTTGATGGCGTTGCCGGTGCCCACGCAGAGGACGGCGACGACGAGGGCGACCTTGCTGGGGTGGGGCTGGGCGGCGACGACGGCGAGCCCGATCGAGGCGACGAGCTGCTCGGTCTGGGCGATGAGGATCAGCCGGCGCCGGTCCATCATGTCGGCGAGGGCGCCGCTCAGCATCGACAGCAGGAGCATGGGTCCGAGCTGGGCGAAGGCCAGGATGCCGACGAAGGTCGGCGACCCGGTGAGCTTCAGGGCGAAGGCGCCGAGCACGACGTTCTGCATCCACGTGCCGACGTTGGAGGCCATGGCGCCGAACCAGATGACCCGGAAGTCGCGCGACCGGAGGGCGGCTCGGGCCGCGCTGATCTCGATGGGGGCGTCGCCCTCCTCCAGCGCATCCACCGACTCCTCGAGGGTCGGCTCGCGCTGGTCGGTCACGGCTGGCATGGTACGGGTCGTGGTCCGCGTCGCCGTCAGCCCCGACACCGCCCCGCAGTGGCTCCTCGACGCCGTCGAGGCCGGCGGCGGGACGCTCGTCGAGCCCGAGGAGGCCGAGGCCCTGGTGTGGTTCGACGCCCTCCGTCCCGACGGGTTGCCGCCCGTGCTCGAGCGGGCACCGGGGGCCCGATGGGTCCACCTGCCGTGGGCCGGCGTCGAGCCCTACGCCGGCATCCTCAGCGAGGATCGGACGTGGACGTGCGGCAAGGGCGTCTACGCCGAGCCCGTCGCCGAGCACGCCATGATGCTGGCCGTCGCCGGCCTCCGAGACCTGCCCCGACGCATCGCCGCCCGCACGTGGGAGCCGGCCGGCGGCACCTCGCTGTTCGACCGTCCGGTGACGATCCTCGGCGGTGGCGGGATCACGACGGAGCTGCTCCGCCACCTGGCCCTGCTCCGCTGCGAGGTCACCGTGGTGCGCCGCCGCGACGAGCCGCTCGAGGGCGCGGCCCGGGTGCTCACCGTCGACCGCCTCCACGAGGCGCTGCCCGGCGCCCAGGTGGTGTTCATCGCCCTGGCCCTCACGCCGGAGACCACCGGCATCATCGGGGCCGCCGAGCTGGCCCGCATGGACCCGACGGCCTGGCTGGTCAACGTCGGGCGGGGCGGCCACGTCGTGACCGACGACCTGGTGGCCGCCCTGCGGGCCGGCACGATCGCCGGCGCCGCCCTCGACGTCACCGACCCCGAGCCGCTGCCCGACGGCCACCCGCTGTGGGCCCTGCCGAACTGCATCATCACGCCCCACACCGCGAACACGGTGGCCATGTCCCGCGGGGCCATCGAGCGACGCATCAGCGAGAACGTGCGCCGGTACGGGGCGGGTGAGCCCCTCGCCGGGCTCGTCGACGTCCACGCCGGCTACTGACGGAGACGTCAACGGGCGTCCTCCTGCCGCCTACGCTCGGCGGCAGTGGCCGCCACGCACTACTCCGTCCTCGGGGTCTCCCCCAATGCCTCGACCGAGGACATCCGGCGCGCCTACCTCGACCTGGCCCGGGCCCTGCACCCCGACCGGACGCTCGGCACCTCGGTCACCGAGGCCGAGCAGGCGTCGCGGCGGATGCAGGAGGTCAACGAGGCCTGGCGCGTGCTCAAGGAGCCGGCCAGCCGGGCCGCGTACGACCGGGCCGTCGGCGGTGGGCGCCGGCCGGTGCGCCCGCCGAACCCGTACGCCCCGCCCCGCCACGCCGCGCCGCCGATCGAGGACGACGACGACCTCGACGTGCCGTTCACCTCGGCGCCGGCCCAGCCCGGTGACCTCGGCGTGTCGGTCGTGCGGGCCCTGCCGTGGCTGGCCGTGGCCGCCGTGCTCGCCATCATCTTCGTGTTCACCGCCTTCGCCGGGAAGCACGGGCCGAAGACCACCGACGACCTGGTCGGCAAGTGCGTGTCGTCGGGCAACGTGGCCTCGGTGAACGCCGTGCCGTGCCAGGGCCCGAACGACGGGCGGGTCGTGCTGGTGGTCGACCGCGCCTCGCTGTGCCCCGACGGTTCGAACAGCCGGCCCATCGAGGGCAACCAGTGGTTGTGCCTCGAGCCGTCGAACCGCATCCCGCCGGTGGCCCCGGCACCGACGACCACGAGCGTGCCGTGAGCGGCCTCAAGCCGATCGGGTTCGACCACCTCGTGCTGGTGGTGGCCGACGTCGAGCGCTCGCTGGCCTGGTACCTCGACGAGGTCGGCGGCGAGCCGGTGCGGGTCGACGAGTGGCGGGCCGGCGAGGTCTTCTTCCCCTCGGTGCGGTTCAGCGCCGACACGATCATCGACCTGATCCCGGGGGAGCGGGCCGGCCAGAACGTCGACCACCTCTGCATCGTCGTGGAGCCGATCGACCTGGCCGCCGTGCGCGACTCGGGCCGGTTCGACGTGGTCGACGGCCCGGCCACCCGGTACGGGGCCAAGGGTGACGGGACGAGCCTCTACGTGCGCGATCCCGACGGGAACACCGTCGAGCTCCGCCACTACGGCCCCGTAGGCTGAGAGGCAGTGAGCGAGCTCGCGAGCGAACCATGGGCACAGGCCTTGTGAGGCGCCCTGGCGCCGAACGCTCATTGGTGCTCCCCGACGCGGACCCGGTCGGGCATGCCACCCGGCCGTGATGGTGCACCAATGAGCGCGCCCGTCGCGCCGTGGGCCCTGCAGGGCGAGAGCCTGGTGGCCCTGGCCCGCTGCCCGACCTCGACCGGCCCGCTCCCCGCCGGGATGCGCCGCCTGCCCGGCCCGGCGCTGGTCGTGGCCAACCGCTACACCGACTCACCGGTCGGCGCCTACCTCGAGCTGGCCGTGGGGTGCCCGGCTCGGCTCGGCATCCGGCCCGGGTGGTGCTTCACCACGATGGTGGTCGACAACGCCGATGCCCGGAAGGGCGGGCAGCTCAACTGGGGCTTCCCCAAGGAGCTGGGGAAGCTGCTCTGGGTGCAGGACGGCGACGAGCGGGAGCTGCGCTGGGTCGACCGCGACCTGTGCGTGCGGGGCGTGCCGGGTCGGTTCGTGCTGCCGTTCCTCGTGCCCATGCGCTCGCTCCAGCACCGGGCCGACGGGCCGGTCGTGGTGCCCGCTCGGCTGCGGGGCCGGGCCCGGCCGGCATCGGTCACGGTCTACGCCCCCCAGGACGATCCGCTCGCCGGGCTGGCCGGCACCCACCGGGGCGTGCACATCGCCAGCATGAAGTTCGTGGTCCGGCCGGCCCGCCACCCGGTCGGGTTCGCCTCGACCCTGCTGGCACCACTGAGGGCTCCCGAACCTGCGCTAGTCTCATCCGCCCCGGGCGATTAGCTCAGCGGTAGAGCGCTGCCTTCACACGGCAGAGGCCACTGGTTCGAGACCAGTATCGCCCACC